>CAZLUX010000058.1:0-16895 GCA_964562815.1 uncultured Enterobacteriaceae bacterium | reverse complement strand
ACGACCGTGCTGATCGTCGAGGACGACCCCGACCAGCTCGCGCTCGCCGACCTGCGCGTGAGCATGGCGGGCTATCCGGTGCGGGTCGCGCGCAACGCCGCCGAGTTCGTCAACGAGATCCGCACCCACGCGCCGCCGAGCATCGTGCTGCTCGACGTCATGCTGCCCGACGGCGACGGCTTCGACATTCTGGCGAGGATCCGCCACCACCCCAAGCTCGCGATGCTGCCGGTGGTGATGCTCACCGCCAAGACGGAAGCCGGCGACATCCGCCGCGGCCTCGAGCTGGGCGCCGACGCCTACGTCACCAAGCCCTACAGCAAGAGCGTGCTGGTCGACGCCATCCGGCAGGTGCTGCGCGTCGGCTAGTGCCTGCCGGTGCTGAGGTAGACGATCGCACCCACCACGAGGAAGGCGCCGAAGATCTGCAGCGGCGCGATCGACTGGCCGAGGATCACCCAGCCGAGGAACAGCGCCATCACCGGCTCGAAGTTCAGCGCCACGGTGTTGCTCGCCGCCTTGAGGCGCGGCACGACGGTGAAGACCGCGGTGATCGCGGTGCCATAGAGCAGCGTGAGCAGGCCGAGGCCGAGCCAGCCCTCGCCGTCCGCGGGCAGCGCCAGCGCGTGCGTAGCGGCGCCCACGCCGCTCACCACCACCGCGGTGGTGCTCATCATGAGCAGGGTGCGGACGCGGCCGTCGACCTCCTTGAGCCAACGCGTGGTGAGGAACAGCACCACCGCGAACGAGCACGCCGCGCCGAGGGCGAAGCCGACGCCCGTTCCGATCACCGCCCAGCGCCCTTCGATCGCCTGCGCGCTGCCGACCACGTCGAGAGCGAGCACCAGGCCGCACAGCGCAGTGGGGATCGCGATCAGGGCGCGCCGCGGCGGCCGCTCGCCGGTGGCCGCCCAGGTCAACAGCACCAGCAGCATCGGGAAGGTGTTGAAGGCGAGCAGCGCGAGGCCGACCGGGATGCGCGCCACCGCGGAATAGAGGCAGAAGCTCTGCACCGCCACCAGCACGCCGATGCCGAGCCCGCGCACGAGGGTGGCGCGCGGCAGCGCGGCCGGCACGCGCTGCAGCCTGATCAGGACGAGCATCACCAGCGCGGTGACTCCGGCGCGCACGCCCACCGCGGCGGAGACGCTGGTGCCGTGGTCGAACGCGAGCCGCGCCGCGATGTGGTTGCTGGCGAACATGCTCGCCAGCAGCATCAGCAGCGCGATGCCGAAGCGCTGGGAAAGCGCGTTCACGTCAGGCCTGCGGTCGCAGATCGAAGCGCAGATAGTCCTCGCGCTTGAGCTGCTCGACCAGAGCCACTTCCCAGTCGAGGTAGTCCTTCATCGCCTGGTCGATCTGCGAGCGCCTGTCATACGGGCGGTAGTAGACGTCGTCGGTCGCCGAGGCCATGCGCGTGGTGCCCTGCTCGAGAGGAAGGCCGGCGGCGCGCCAGGCGGCGCTCCCGCCTTCCAGCGCGAGCGCGCCCGCCTCGGCCGCGGCGAGCTTCGCCAGCACGCCGTCGGGCGAGGTGAAGACGAGCTTGGCGACGGGCCCCGCCGCCGCGAGCGCCTCGGCGAGCCGGGCGCGCACCGCGAACCAGGCGCCGGGAATGTGGCCGTCGCGGTACTGCAGGCTCGTGGCCAGGTCGAGCAGCGTCGCCCCGCCCGCAGCGAGCAGGCGCTGCAGCGCCTCCGGCTCGAGCGTCCCGGGGCGCGCCTCGTCGAGCCCGAGCACGCGCGCGGCCTGCGCTCCGCGCTCGGTCATGTCGCGCTCGCCGGCGCCCTCGAGAACGTAGACCTCGGGCCAGCCCATCTGGACGAGCCACGAGCCGGTCATGCGCGCGCGCACGCCGTCGGCATCGGCGAGCACGATGCGCGCGTTGCGCACCGCCGCGTAGAGGTCGGTCGCCTGCACCAGCTGCCCGCCCGGCGCGCCGGCGAAGCCCGGCAGGTGGCCGGCGAGGTACTCCTCCGGGCTGCGGACGTCGAAACAGTAGGTCGTGCGCGAGGCCTCGGCGCGCAGGCGCGCGAGCTCCCCGACACCGATCGCGCGCACGCCGAAGCGCTTCGCCACCCGCGCCGCGGCCGCGCGCGCCTTCTCCAGCGCCGCGGCCGAGGGCGCCGGCGCATGCCGCCGCTGCCCGTGCTCGAGCTCGAACCCCGCGAGGTGCCAGCCCATGGTCCCGTTCTGAAGCGCGACGACCCGGTTCGGCAAGCCGGCGTTGATCAGCGACTGCGCGCCGATGATCGAGCGCGTGCGCCCGGCGCAGTTCACCACCACCAGCGTCTCGGGCCGCGTGACGACCTCGTGCACGCGGTAGACCAGCTCGGCTCCCGGGCAGTCGAGGGCGCCGGGAATGTTCATCACCTCGTACTCGCTCATCGGCCGCGAGTCGAGCACCACCACGTCCTCGTTCGCGTCGAGGCGCGCCTTGAGCTCGGCGGCGGTGATCCGCGGCGTGCCGCAGCCGTGCTCGACCGCCTCGCCGAAGGCCTTGCTCGGCACGTAGACCCCGCTGAAAAGCTCGTGGCCGGCGGCCTTCCACGCCGCCACGCCGCCCGCGAGCAGCGACACGTCGCGCCAACCGAAGCGCCGCATCGCCGCCGCGGCGCGCCCGGCCAGGGTCTCGTCGTCGTCGCACAGCACCACGCGCGTCTCGCGCCGCGGCACCAGCCGCTCGAGCCCGAGCTCCAGCCGCGACAGCGGCAGGCAGGCCGCGGTGAGCAGGTGGCTCTTGGCGAACACGCCCTCCTCGCGCACGTCGAGCAGCGCGAGCTCCCGCCCGTCGCCGAGCATCGCGCGCAACGCCTGCGGGCTCACGCGCCGAGATGTGGTATCCGAGTCTGTCATGCCGTAATCTTAACGGTAGGATAATCACGTACGGACTCCATTTCACATTCCGCCCCATGCACAACATCGATCGTTTCCGCAGGTTCGTGCAGGTCATGACTCTCCTGGTCGAGCGCCACGGCGGCGACGAGCCCGCGATGCTCAACGAAGGCGAGAAGGCGCTGCGCGAGCTGATCAGCCACGACGACTGGCTGCCCGAGGAGTTCGCCCGCCCCTCGCAGGATTCGTACCGCCAGTACCTGCTGCACTGCGACCCGCTCGAGCGCTTCTCGGTGGTGAGCTTCGTCTGGCAGCCGGGGCAGAAGACGCCGGTGCACGACCACACGGTATGGGGGCTGGTGGGAGTGATGCGCGGCGAGGAGCTGTGCGAGGAATACTCCGCGGCGCCGCCGCTGCGCGCGACGGGCTCGCACCGCGTCAAGCCCGGCGACGTCGACCGGGTGTCGCCCCGCATCGGCGACGTGCACGTGGTGTCGAACGCGACCAAAGACCGCACCGCGATCAGCATCCACGTCTACGGCGCCAATATCGGCGCGGTGAAGCGCCACACCTTCGATCCCGCAAGCGGCGAGCCGCGAGAGTTCGTCTCGGGCTATCACAACAGCGTGACGCCCAACCTGTGGGACCGCTCGAAGGAAGAAGCGCGCCCGGCTACCTGAACTGGGGATCGACCTCGACCCGCAGTCCGTTGACGAGGCGGTTGGTCTCGTTGGCGAGCCCCACCACCGCCATCAGCTCCATCAGCATGGCGTCGCTCATGCCCTTCTTGCGCGCGCCCGCGGTGTGAGAATGGGTGCAGTATTCGCAGCCGTTGGTCGCGCTCACCGCGACGTAGACCATCTCCTTCACGAGCGGATCGAGCGCTCCGGGCGCCATCACCTGCTTCACGTTCTCCCAAATCCGCCGCAGCTGCGCGGGGTCATTGGCGAGCGCTTTCCAGAAATTGTTGATCCAGTCGACGCCGCGCGCCTGCATGATGTCGTCGTAGACGGCCCTGACTTCGGCCGATGCCTCCGAATATTCGATGAGCTTCACGAGTGCCACGCTTTCCTCCTCTTGTTTGCGCGAATATAGTAACCCCATGCTGAACTGGCTCTCCGCTCTGTCGCCGCAAACCCTGCTGATCGGGTTCGCGCTGCTCGGCGTGCTCCTCGCGCTGCCGCTCGAGCTGGCGGCCCTGCGCCGGCTGCGCCGCGCCCAGATCGCGCGTGGCACGCTCCTGCTGCTGCTCGGCGCGGCGGTCGTGCTGCTCGGCGTGCTGGCGGCGGTGGTCGCCGCAGGCCTGCACTCCTACGCCCGCCTGACGCACGAGCAGGACGCGGCGCAGGTCGAGCTGCGCCAGCTCGGCCCGAGGGATTTCGCCCTGACCTTGCGGATCGTGGGCGAAGCGCCGCAGGTCTACCAGCTGCGCGGCGACGAATGGCAGATCGACGCCAGGGTGTTGAAGTGGCGCGGCCTCGGCACCATCATGGGCTTTGACACCGTCTACCGGCTCGAGCGCCTTTCGGGGCGCTACGAGGACGCGGGCGAGGACATGACCGCGCCGCGCACCGTCTACCCGCTCTGGCATACGGGACGGATCGACCTGTGGACCCTGATCAGGCGGTATCATGACTACCTGCCGCTCGCCGACGCGCTGTACGGCAGCGCGGCGTACGTGCCGATGGCCGACGGCGCCCGGTACGCGGTGACGGTCTCCGCGAGCGGGTTGACGGTTCGGCCGGAGAACGAGGCCGCGCGGCGAGCCGTCGGCAACTGGCACTAGAGGACCGGGATCATGGACACCAAGACCGAGAAGACCGACGCCGACTGGAAGAAGGAGCTCACGCCGATGCAGTACAAGGTGACGCGGCGCAAGGGCACCGAGCCGGCTTTCAGTGGCGAGTACTGGGACCACCACGAGAAGGGCGTCTACCGCTGCGTGTGCTGCGGCGCCGAGCTGTTCTCCTCCGAGCACAAGTTCGAGTCCGGCACCGGCTGGCCGAGCTACTGGCAGCCGCTCAAGCCGGAGAACGTGGCCACGGAGGAGGACTACTCCTTCTTCATGAAGCGCACCGAGGTCCACTGCGCCCGCTGCAAGGCGCACCTCGGCCACGTGTTCGAGGACGGCCCGCAGCCGACCGGACTGCGCTACTGCATGAACTCGGCTTCGCTCAAGTTCGAGAAGGCATGAAGTTTCTCTTCGACCTGTTTCCGGTCATCCTCTTCTTCGTCGCCTACAAGTTCGCCGGCATCTTCGTCGCCACGGCGGCGGCGATCGCGGCGACGTTCGTCCAGGTCGGCTGGCTGTGGCTTCGCGGCAAGCGCATCGACGGCATGCTGTGGGCGAGCCTCGCGATCATCGTCGTCTTCGGCGGCGCCACCCTGCTGCTGCACGACGACACCTTCATCATGTGGAAGCCGACCGTGCTGTACTGGCTGTTCGCGGCCGTGCTGGTCGTCTCGGAGCGTTTCTTCGGCCGCAACCTGATCCGCGCCATGATGCGCGCCCAGCTCGAGCTGCCGCCGGCCGCCTGGGCCAAGCTGAACTGGAGCTGGGCCGGCTTCTTCGCCGTGCTCGGCGCGCTCAACCTGTACGTCGCCTACCATTTCACGCAGAACCAGTGGGTGAATTTCAAGCTGTTCGGGGTCACCGGCCTGATGCTGCTGTTCATCCTCGCCCAGGCGCTGTTCCTCGCCCGCCACATCGAAGACGGCGGCGACAAGCAATGAGCATCGAGGCGCGCATCCGCGAACGCCTCGCAGCGCTCGCCCCCCTTTCGCTCGAGCTGATCGACGAGAGCGAGGCCCACCGCGGTCATGCCGGCTGGAAGCCGGGCGGGGGCACCCACTGGCGCCTCACCATCGTGTCGGAAGCCTTTCGCGGCAAGCCGACGGTCGCGCGCCACCGCCTGGTCTACCAGGCGCTAGGCGAGCTGATGAACGACCCGATTCACGCGCTCGTGATCAATGTCCGCGCGCCGGGCGACGGCGGCGCATAGAATGCGGGTCTCGCCACCCATACGCAAAAGGAAGCAAATGATGCCGAGCCGATTCGCCGGTGCCGCGCTCGCCGCCGCCCTGCTTGCCCTGCCCTGCGCCGCGCTGGCGCAGAGCGCCGCCAAGGACGCGCCCAAAAAGGCCGCCAAGGACGCCCCGATCGCGGTCGTCAACGGCGTGCCGATCCCGTCCTCGCGCGCCGACGTGCTCATGCGAGAGCGCGCGGCCCGCGGCGCCCCCGACGACGCGCAGATGCGCGAGGCCGTGCGCGAGGACCTGATCAACCGCGAGCTGATCGCGCAGCAGGCCGCGCGCACCGGCTACACCAAGAAACCGGCGCTGCAGGCCGAGCTCGCCCTGGTACGCCAGACCGTCATCGTGCAGCACTACGTCTCGGACTGGCTGCACTCCCATCCGGTGAGCGAGGCCGCGATCAAGAAGGCCTACGACGACGCCAAGGCCAAGGCCGGCGACAAGCAGTACAAGGTCCGGCACATCCTGCTCGACTCCGAAGCCGAGGCCAAGAAAGTGATCGACGAGCTGAACAAGGGCGCAAAGTTCGCGGAGCTGGCCAAGCAGTCCAAGGATGCCGGCACGAAGGAGCACGGCGGCGAGCTCGGCTGGATGACCCCCGGCGGCAACCTGGACAAGACCTTCAGCAACGCGATGGTGAAGCTCGGCAAGGGCGAGTACACGAAGGCCCCCGTGCACACGCGTTACGGCTATCACGTGATCGAGGTCGAGGACGTGCGGCCGCTCGAGTTCCCGCCTCTGGACGAGCTCAGGGCGCGCATCCAGCGCCAGCTCCAGCAGGAGGAGCTGCAGAAGCTGATCCACGATCTGCGAGCCAAGGCGAAGATCAAGTAAGGCGGCGGGCGGCCCGGATGGAATGATTCTCGCCGAGCTGCCATACGCCTCCGGCCGCGTGTTCCAGGTCGTGCGCGGCGACCTGCTCGAGGAACCCGTCGACGCGATCGTCAACGCGGCGAACGGCCGCCTCGCCCACGGCGGCGGAGTCGCGGGGGTCATCTCGCGCGCCGCCGGACCCGCGCTGCAGGCCGAATGCGACCGCATCGTGCGCGAGCGCGGGCCGCTGCCCGCCGGCAGCGCGGTCGCGAGCGGCGCCGGCAAGCTGCCGTTCAAGGGTGTCATCCACGCCGTCGGGCCGCGCCAGGGCGAGGGCGACGAGGAAGCGAAGCTGGTGCGGGCGCTCGAGGCGGCGTTTCGCTGCGCCGACGAGGCCGGATGGGCCGCGGTTTCGTTTCCCGCGGTCTCGAGCGGCATCTTCGCCGTGCCGCTGCCGGTGTGCGCCCGCGCCTACGACAGAGCGGTGCGCGGCTGGTTCGAGGCGAGGCCGGAGACCTCGCTCAGGCAGATCCGCCTCTGCCTGCGCGAAGAGGAGGTCATCGAGGCCGTGCTCACCGAGCTCGGCCTGCGTCCGTAAGGATTGTCCGCGCGTATAGACCAAGATGAACAACCAGCGGAGCACCTGACATGACCTTCCGGTTCATCGCCGCGCTAGCCCTCGCCCTGGCGTCCACCGTTGCGTCGGCCCAGCCCAAGGACCTGAAAACCGCCATCTTCGCCGGCGGCTGCTTCTGGTGCGTGGAATCCGACTTCGACAAGCTGCCGGGCGTCGTCTCGACCACCTCGGGCTACACCGGCGGGCACGTGCCGCACCCCACCTACCACCAGGTCTCGGCGGGGGATACGGGCCACGCCGAATCGGTCGAGATCGTCTACGACCCGAAGGTCGTGAGCTACAGGCAGCTGCTCGACTACTACTGGCACAGCATCGACCCGACGGTGAAGGACCGCCAGTTCTGCGACGTCGGCACGCAGTACCGCACCGCGATCTTCACCCTCGACGACGAGCAGAAGCGCCTCGCCGAGGCATCCAGGGCGGAGATCGAGCGCACCAAGCCGTTCAAGGCGCCGATCGTCACCGAGATCGTCAAGGCGGGCAAGTTCTGGCCCGCCGAGGGCTACCACCAGGACTATTACAAGAAGAACCCGCTGCGCTACCACTTCTACCGCGAGGGCTGCGGGCGCGACGCGCGCCTCAAGCAGCTCTGGGGCAGCCTGGCGGGAAAGCCGTAACGGGGCGCCTAGTCGGCCTCGTCGATCCAGGCCATCTGGATCGCCTCGAGGATTTTCTCGCCGCTGTGCCCGGGGTCGTCGTCGAAGCCGGGCAGCTCGAGCACCCAGCGGTGCAGGTCGGTGAACCGGATCGTCTTCGGGTCGGTTTCGGGAAAGCGATCGGCGAGCGCGATCGCGATCTCGCGGCTGTCGGTCCACTTCATCAGTGCTCCTCGCGCGCGTAGTTGATGGTGTACTTCGGAATCTCGACCAAAAGGTCCGCGCCGCGCACCCTGGCCTGGCACGACAGGCGCGAGTTCGCCTCCAGGCCCCAGGCCTTGTCGAGCATGTCCTCCTCCTTCTCCTCGGCCTTGTCGAGCGAGTCGAAGCCCTCGCGCACGATCACATGGCAGGTGGTGCAGGCACAGGATTTCTCGCAGGCGTGCTCGATCTCGATGCCGTTGCCGAGCAGCGTGTCGAGGATCGAGACGCCCTCCTTCGCCTCGAGCTCGGCGCCTTGCGGACAGAGTTGGGGATGGGGCAGCACTTTCAGCTTGGGCACGTAAGGTCCTGCTAGGGCTCCAGATTGGCGATCTTGCGTCCGGCGAGCGCGCGCCGCACGCCCGCGTCCATCCGCCTCGCGGCGAATTCGTCGGTGGCGCGGCCGAGCGTCTCGGTGGCCTGCTTGATCGCGCGGTGGTCGGCGCCGCCGAGCGCCGCGCGCAGCGCGGCCATCCGCTCTTCGATCGCGGCGCGCTCGGCGGGATCGAGCAGCGCGGCGTCGGCTTCCAGCGCCGCGCGCGTCGCTTCGAGCAGCCGCTCGCCCTCGACGCGATTCTCCGCCAGCGCGCGCGCCTGCATGTCCTCGCGCGCGTGCTCGTAGGAGTCGCGCAGCATGCGCTCGATGTCGCCGTCGTTCAGGCCGTAGGACGGCTTGACCGTCACCGACGCCTCGACGCCGCTCGTCTTCTCGCGCGCCGAGACCGACAGCAGCCCGTCGGCGTCGACCTGGTAGGTGACCAGGATCCGCGCCGCGCCGGCGGCCATCGGCGGGATGCCCTTCAGCTCGAAGCGCGCGAGCGAGCGGCAGTCGGACACCAGCTCGCGCTCGCCCTGCACCACGTGGAAGCTCATCGCGCTCTGCCCGTCCTTGAAGGTGGTGAACTCCTGCGCGCGCGCGACCGGGATGGTCGAGTTGCGCGGCACGATCCTCTCGACCAGGCCGCCCATGGTCTCGACGCCGAGCGAGAGCGGGATCACGTCGAGCAGCAGCCAGTCCTCGCCGCCCGGCTTGTTGCCCGCCAGGACGTCGGCCTGCATCGCCGCGCCGAGCGCGACCACCTTGTCCGGGTCGAGGTTGTTGAGCGGCGCACGGCGGAAGAACTCCCCGACCGCGCGCTGGATCTGCGGCATTCTCGTCGCGCCGCCGACCATGACCACGCCCTTGACGTCGTCGACCGTCAGGCCGGCGTCGCGCAGCGCCTTGCGCATCGGCCCGAGCGTCTTCTGCACCAGGTTCTGCGTGATCTGGCAGAACTTCTCGGTGGTGAGGCACAGGTCGACCCACTCGCCCGTGGACAGCCGGTCGCTCAGCTGCGCCTCGCCGTGGTAGGTCAGGTATTCCTTGGCCTCGCGCGACGCGACCAGCAGCTTGCGCATGTCGCGCGGCCCGAGCGGCGCGAGCTTCGCTTCCTCGACGATCCAGCAGAACACGCGCTGGTCGAAGTCGTCGCCGCCGAGCGCGGCGTCGCCCGCGGTCGCGACCACCTCGAACACGCCCTTGGACAGCCTGAGGATCGAGATGTCGAAGGTGCCGCCGCCGAGGTCGTACACCGCGTAGACGCCTTCGGACGCGTTCTCCAGGCCGTAGGCGATCGCCGCGGCGGTCGGCTCGTTCAGCAGCCGCAGCACGTTCAGCCCGGCGAGCCTGCCGGCGTCCTTGGTGGCCTGGCGCTGCGCGTCGTCGAAGTACGCCGGCACGGTGACCACCGCGCCCGCGAGCTCGCCGCCGAGGGAGTTCTCGGCGCGCAGCCGCAGCGCCTTGAGGATCTCGGCCGAGACCTCGACCGGGCTCTTCACCCCGGCGCAGGTCCTGAGCTTCAGCATTCCGGGCGCGTCGACGAAATCGTAGGGCGCGTTCTCGACGTGGGCGACGTCCTTCACCCCGCGCCCCATGTAGCGCTTGACCGAGACGATGGTGTTCTTCGGGTCCTCCGACTGGCGCGCCTGCGCGGGGTAGCCCACCTCGGTGCGGCCGTCGGGCAGGTAGCGCACGATCGAGGGCAGCAGCACCCTTCCCTGCTGGTCGGGCAGCGTGCCCGGCACGCCGTTGCGCACCGTGGCCACCAGCGAGTTCGTCGTGCCGAGGTCGATGCCGACCGCGAGGCGGCGCTCGTGCGGCGCCGGCGACATGCCCGGCTCGGAGATCTGCAGCAGCGCCATCAGGCTTCCAGCGCCTCGTAGGCGAGATCGATTTCGGCGTCGAGCTTGTCGAGAAACATCAGCTTGCGGGTCAGCCCGGCCGCGCCGGTGAGGTCCCTGCGCGCGTCGATCGCTTCGGCGAGCGCGCGCTCAAGCTCGAGCTTGTCGGCGCGAAGCGATGCGCGCAGCGCATCGAGCGCGTCGGCGTCCCTCGCGTCGCCGGCCGCCTCGAGCGCCTCGCGCAGCTCCATCTGGCGCATCAGGAAATCGGGCGGCATCGCGGTATTGGTCTCGAAAGCCACGTCCACGCCTTCCAGCTCGAGCAGGTACTTGGCCCTCTGCACCGGGCTCCTGAGCGTTCGGTAGGCCTCGTTCACGCGCGTGGTCCACTGCATCGAGGCGCGCCGCTCGGCGTCGCCCGCGCTGGCGAAGCGGTCGGGGTGCACCCGGGCCTGGATCTCGCGGTAGGCATGCTCGAGCCGCTCGCGGTCCAGCGCGAAGCCCGGTTTCAGGCCGAAGAGCTCGAAATGGTTTTTCAGACGTTGAACGATTCCCCGCAGCCGCAGGCATCCTTGACGTTGGGGTTGTTGAACTTGAATCCCTCGTTCAGGCCTTCGCGCGCGAAATCGAGCTCGGTGCCCTCGAGATAGGGAAGGCTCTTGGGGTCGACCACGACCTTGACGCCGTGGCTCTCGAACTGCGTGTCTTCCGGCAGCACCTCGTCGGCGAACTCGAGCTTGTAGGCGAGGCCGGAGCAGCCCGAGGTGCGCACGCCCAGCCGCAGCGCAACGCCCTTGCCGCGCTTGGCGAGGAAGGTCTGGACCCGGTCGGCCGCCTTTTCGGTGAGCGTGATCGCCATGACGCTATTCGTTCACCGCCTTCTCGGCGGCTTCCTCCTGCGCTTCGCCGTAACGCTTCCTGTAGTCCGCCACCGCGGCCTTGATCGCGTCCTCGGCGAGGATCGAGCAGTGGATCTTCACCGGCGGCAGCGCCAGCTCCTCGGCGATCTGCGTGTTCTTGATCGTCGCCGCCTCGTCCACCGTCTTGCCCTTGACCCACTCGGTGACCAGCGACGACGACGCGATCGCCGAGCCGCAGCCGTAGGTCTTGAAGCGCGCGTCCTCGATGATGCCGTCCTTGCCGACGCGGATCTGCAGCTTCATGACGTCGCCGCAGGCGGGCGCGCCCACCATTCCGGTGCCGACGCCCTCTTCGTCCTTGCCGAACGCGCCGACATTGCGCGGGTTTTCGTAGTGATCGATGACCTTATCGCTGTATGCCATGTTGCCTCCTGCTCGTTTCCCTCAATGGGCGGCCCACTGGACCGAGTTCAGGTCCACGCCGTCCTTGTACATTTCCCAGAGCGGCGACATCTCGCGCAGCTTGGCCACCTTGGCCTTGAGATGGTCGACCGTGTAGTCCACCTCCTCCTCGGTGTTGAAGCGCCCGAGGGTGAAGCGGATCGAAGAATGCGCCAGCTCGTCCGAGCGCCCCAGTGCGCGCAGCACGTACGAGGGCTCGAGCGACGCCGAGGTGCAGGCCGAGCCCGAGGACACCGCGATGTCCTTCACCGCCATGATGAGCGATTCGCCCTCGACGAAGTTGAACGAGATGTTCAGATTGTGCGGTACGCGCCGCTCGAGGTCGCCGTTGACGAACACCTCCTCGATCTCCTGCATGCCCTTGAGCAGCCTGTCGCGCAGCGCGCGGATGCGGTTGTTCTCGACCGCCATCTCCTGGCGCGCGATGCGGAACGCCTCGCCCATGCCAACGATCTGGTGCGTCGCGAGCGTGCCCGAGCGGAAGCCCCGCTCGTGGCCGCCGCCGTGGATCTGCGCCTCCAGCCGCACCCGCGGCTTGCGCCGGATGTAGAGCGCGCCGACGCCCTTCGGGCCGTAGGTCTTGTGCGCGGAGAACGACATCAGGTCGACCTTCAGCGCGGCGAGGTCGATCGGGCACTTGCCGGTCGCCTGCGCCGAGTCGACGTGGAACAGCGCGCCCTTGGCGCGGCACAGCTCGCCGATCGCCGGGATGTCCTGGATCACGCCGATCTCGTTGTTGACGAACATCACCGAGACCAGGATCGTGTCGGGCCGGAAAGCGGCCTCGAGCTGCTGCATGTCGATCAGGCCGTCGGGCTGCACGTCGAGGTAGGTCACCTCGAAGCCGCGCCGCTCGAGCTCGCGGCAGGTGTCCAGCGTCGCCTTGTGCTCGGTCTTGACCGTGATCAGGTGCTTGCCCTTGGTCTTGTAGAACTCGGCCGCGCCCTTGAGCGCCAGGTTGATCGACTCGGTCGCGCCCGAGGTCCAGACGATCTCCTTCGGATCGCAATTGACCAGCGCGGCGACGTTCGCGCGCGCCTGCTCGACCGCCTCCTCGGCCTTCCAGCCGAAGGCGTGTGAGCGGCTGGCCGGGTTGCCGAAGTACTCGCACAGGTACGGAATCATCTTCTCCGCCACGCGCGGATCGACCGGCGTGGTGGCGGAGTAATCGAGGTAAATCGGGAGCTTCATGCCGCCACTGCCTCTTCGGGTTTGTCCGATTCGGCCGCGTGCCAGTGCAGCACGGCGACGTGCTTGCCGTTCTGGTGCGCGACCAGGTCCGCCAGCGTCACCGAGCTCAGGTAGTCGTACATCTTGGCGTTCAGCGTCGCCCACAGGTCGTGGGTCATGCAGCGCTTGTCGTCGAGGCAGTTCTCCTTGCCTCCGCACTGCGTCGCGTCGAGCGGCTCGTCGACGGCGCAGATGATGTCGGCCACCGAGATGCCCTGCATCGGCTGCGCCAGGGTGTAGCCGCCGCCCGGGCCGCGCACGCTGTTGACGAGGTTGTGGCGCCGCAGCTTGCCGAACAGCTGCTCCAGATAGGAAAGCGAGATGTGCTGGCGCTCGCTGATCCCGGCCAGCGTCACGGGGCCGCGGCTCTGGCGCATCGCCAGGTCGACCATTGCGGTCACCGCGAATCTTCCTTTGGTCGTCAGTCTCATGTCTGCCTCGTCGAATACCTGATCTGGACGATCAAGTATACCAAATCCCGACGAAATTAATCAACTATTTCTGCCTATATAAAACAACTACTTAACGACTCGAAGCGTTTCCGTCTGGGCTGCGGCGGCCTCGTGCTGGGCGAGCTCGCGCTCGAGGTCGGCGAGCTTGGCCGAGAGCGCCGCGAGGGACTGCTCGAGCTCGTGCGAATGGTCGACCAGGGTCTGGATCGCCTTCGCGTAGGGGTCGTCCTGGTTTTGCACCACGGCGTAGGCGGCGAAGCGCGCGCCCTCCTTGGTCGGGCCGGCCTCGACGATGCGGCCGGGGATCCCGACCACGGTCGCGCCTTCGGGCACGTCCTTCACCACCACTGCGTTGGAGCCGATCTTGGCGCCGTCGCCGACCTTGATCGGACCGAGGATCTTCGCGCCCGCGCCCACCACCACGTTGCGGCCCAGGGTCGGATGGCGCTTGCCCTTGTTCCAGGTCGTGCCGCCCAGCGTCACGCCGTGATAGAGCGTGGTGTCCTCGCCGATCTCGGCGGTCTCGCCGATCACCACGCCCATGCCGTGGTCGATGAACACCCGCCGGCCGATCGTGGCGCCGGGATGAATCTCGATTCCGGTCAGCCAGCGCCCGATGTGCGAGGTCAGGCGCCCGAGCCAGCGCAGCCCGTGGCCCCAGAACCAGTGGCCGACCCGGTGGATCACCAGCGCGTGCAGCCCCGGGTAGCAGGTCAGCACCTCCCAGGTGTTGCGGGCGGCCGGGTCGCGATCGAAAACGCTCGCGATATCTTCACGTAGGTCTTTGAACATACGGTTACTCTAGGTTATCCGAGTAATTCTATCAACTATTGACTATTGCTTCGTATCAACTTTCTTTTCGAGCGCTTTGAGCAGGCCGCGCAGGATGTTGACCTCCTCGCGCTCGAGCGCCGGCACCCGCGAGAAAAGCCGCCGCCACCTTTCGCGCAGCTTGGAGCCGGGCGCCATGAAGCCGGTCTCGGTCGCCGCCTGCTCGAGGTGGGCGTAGAGCCCCTCGAGGTCCGCCACGGTGGCCGGCTTCTCGCTGCGCACCGCCGGCACCGCGGCGCCCTGCGCCATGCGCAGCTCGTAACAGACGACCTGCACCGCCTGCGCGAGGTTGAGCGAGGTGTAGGCAGGATCGGCCGGGATATGCACCAGCGTCTGGCAGGCGAACATCTCCTCGTTGGTGAGGCCCGCGGTCTCGTTGCCGAAGACGAACGCGATGGGGCCCTGCGCCGCGCGCTCGAGCGCCGCGCCGGCGGCCTCGCGCACGGGAAGCGCCTGCGGCGACCACTCGCGCGGGCGGGCGCTCAGCGCGTAGGCCGCCACGCAATCCTCGATCGCCTCGCCCAGCGCCGCGTACACGCGCGCCGCCTCGAGCAGGTCGACCGCCCCGCTCGCCAGCCACTCGGCCTCGGGCGCCGGGAAGCGCTGCGGCGCGACCAGGCGCAGATCGGACAGCCCCATGTTCTTCATCGCGCGCGCCGCCGAGCCGATGTTGCCGGGGTGGCTCGGCCGGCACAGCACGATCCGCACGCGTTCGAGTAGATTCGTCATGGGCGCAGTGTACGCGCGGTAAAATGCGCGGCCCATGCATCCCATCCTCTCGATCGCGATCAAGGCGGCGCGGCGCGCCGGCTCGGTCATCAACCGCGCCACACTCGACGGCGCGATCCTCGACGTCAGATCCAAGAACACCAACGACTTCGTCACCCAGGTCGACAAGGGCGCCGAGGAGGCGGCGATCGGGGTGATCCGCGCCGCCTACCCCGACCACGCGATCCTGGCCGAGGAGTCCGGCGAGAACCTGGGCGGCTCGAGGGCGGACTACCGCTGGATCATCGATCCGCTCGACGGCACCACCAATTTCATCCACGGCTTTCCGCAATACTGCGTCTCGATCGGCATCGAGCACCGCGGCGCGCTCGCGCACGCGGTGGTCTACGACCCGGGCAAGAACGAGCTGTTCACCGCCTCCAAGGGGCGCGGCGCCTTCCTCAACGACCGGCGCCTGCGCGTCACGCGCTGCCACAAGCTCGCCGACGCGCTGGTCGGCACCGGCTTTCCGTTCAAGGAGCTCTCGCGCGTCGATCCCTACCTGCGCCAGCTGCGCACCGTGATGAGCTCCTGCGCGGGCGTGCGCCGCGCCGGCTCGGCGGCGCTCGACCTCGCCTACGTCGCTGCCGGCAGACTCGACGCGTTCTGGGAAATGGGGCTCTCCCCTTGGGACATGGCCGCCGGCGCGCTGCTGATCCAGGAAGCGGGCGGGCTGGTCGGCGACCTGAAGGGCGACCAGGGCTATCTGCGCTCGGGCGACATCGCCGCGGCGACGCCGAAGGTCTTTCCGCAGCTGCTGCAGGCGCTGGCGGCCTGAACGTTCCCGCGCCGGAAATGAGAATCCTCGTCTGGGACCTGCCGACGCGCGTTTTTCACTGGCTGTTCGCGGCCTCGTTTCTCGCCGCCTACCTCACCTCGGAAGACGACTGGCTGACCTTCCACGTCACCTTCGGCTACACCGTGCTCGGCCTGGTCGCGTTCCGCCTGCTGTGGGGCTTCGCCGGCACCCGCTACGCGCGCTTTTCCTCGTTCGCCTACGGCCCCGCCCGGGCGCTGGCCTACCTGCGCTCGCTCATGGAGCGCCGGCCCGAGCGCCACGTCGGCCACAATCCCGCCGGCAGCTGGGCGATCTATCTCCTGCTCGCGTGCGGCGGGATCACCGCGACGCTCGGCTTCCTCACCCTGAACGGCCCGCAGTCGTGGAAATGGATGAAGGACGTCCATCAGGTCATGGGCAACGTCACCCTCGGCCTCGCCGGGTTGCACCTCGCGGGCGTGATCGCGGGCAGCCTCGCGCACAAGGAGAACCTCGCCCGCTCGATGGTCGACGGCTACAAGGAAGGCGCTGCCGGAGAAGGCATCCGCACGAGCGTCTGGGTGGTCGGCGCCGTGCTGCTGGCGCTCGTCGCCGGCTTCTGGACCGCCGCCTGGCGCGGCGACCTGCCCGCGGTCACCGAGCCGGCGGTCAAGCGCGCCGCCGAGCACGCCGAGCGGCACGAGCACCGGCACGACTGACTTTCGCGCGCTCAGGGCGCGCGTCGTGCCAGCCGCTGCCGCCCTCGAACCGCCTCGGCCAGCCGCTCGAGCACGGGAACGGTCCGCTCGAGCGGCAGGCAGGGATCGGTCACGCTGCGCCCGTAAACAAGCGGCCGCGAGCGGTAGTCCTGCGTGCCGCCGACGAGGTTGCTCTCGAGCATCACGCCCATGATTCCGGCGCCGGCGGCCACCTGCGCCGCGACTGCCTCCGCCACCGCGGGCTGGCGCTCGGCGTCCTTGGCGCTGTTGGCGTGGCTGCAGTCGACCATCAGGTACGGCGGCAGGCCCGCTTCGGCAAGCTGGGCGATCGCGGCGGCGACGGGCTCCGCGGCGAAGTTCGGGCCGGCCGTGCCCCCGCGCAGCACGAGGTGACCGGACTCGTTGCCCGCGGTGCCGAGGATCGCGGGGGTGCCGTCCTTGGTCAGCGAAGGGAACCAGTGCGGGCTGCGCGCGGCGCGAATCG
>CAZLUX010000057.1:11493-16944 GCA_964562815.1 uncultured Enterobacteriaceae bacterium | reverse complement strand
CGCTCTTCCTCCTCCTTGCGACGCTGCGCCTCCTCCTCCTCGCGCCGCTTGCGTGCCTCTTCTTCCTTGCGCTTGCGCTCCGCCTCCTCCGCCTTGGCCTTCGCCTCGGCTTCCGCCCTTGCCTTGTCCGCCTTTTCCTTTTCTTCCGCCGCGATGCGCAGGGCCACCTCCTGCGCCTCTTTGAGCTTGCGCTCGGCCTCCGCGCGGATCTTGGAATCATCGTCGACTCTCGAGGGCCTCGAGGCGGCGTCCCGCGCGCGCGCCTCGGCCTCCGCCTTGGCCTTCTCTTCGGCCGCCTGCCGTGCCTTGTAGTCGAGCGCCCCTTCCTGCGCGCGCTTCTCGGCCTCGGCGCGCGCCTTCGCGGCAAGGTCGACCGGCGGCGCCTTCGGCACCGACGGCGGCGAGGACTTGATCGGCTGGAACACGCCGGTGAAGTCCAGGTCGGACGCGGCGTCCATCGGCTTGGCCGCCGGAGGCGCGGCCGGGCGAGACGTCGGTTGGGTCACGACGCCCGGCGAGGCCTCACGGATGTAGCCTTCGCGGTCGAGCTTTTCGAGCAGCTGGTGGAACTTCGGCTCGGGGGTCCTCTCGAACTTCTTGTAGAGGGCGGCGACGTTCGTCTTGCCGTCGATGGCGGACAGCACCGCGCGGTCGGCGCGCGACAGGTTGCTCGTCTTGCCGGTGGCCTCCTGCACGCCTTTTCCGGTCTTCGAGTAGATCGCTGTCCGGTTCATGTGCTGTTTGTTATAGCCCGGCCCGTATTATAAGCAGATGCCCCGCCTAAACCCCGTAGCCGCCGCCGCCGGGCGTTTCGATGACGAAGACGTCTCCCGCCCCCATCTCGGCCTGATCGAAGGGCCCCAGCTCGAGCCGCGAACCGTCTGTACGCTGCACGCTGTTGCGGCCCGGCTGCCCCGGCTCGCCGCCGGCCATGCCGTGCGGGCGCACCAGGCGGTGCCCTGACAGAATAGCCGCTGTCATCGGCTCGAGGAAGCGCACCCGGCGCACCGCGCCGTCGCCACCGCGCCAGCGCCCCCGCCCGCCCGAGCCGCGCCGTATCTCGAAGCTCTCCAGGCGCACGGGAAAGCGCCATTCGAGCACCTCGGGGTCGGTCAGGCGCGAGTTGGTCATGTGGGTCTGCACCACGTCCGCGCCATCGAAGCCCGGCCCGGCGCCCGAGCCGCCGCCCACGGTCTCGTAGTATTGGTAGCGCGCGTTGCCGAATGTGAAATTGTTCATGGTTCCCTGCGCTGCGGCCATCACGCCGAGCGCGCCGTACAGCGCATCGGTGATGCATTGCGAGGTCTCAACGTTGCCCGCCACCACCGCCGCCGGGTAGTGCGGCCTGAGCATGCAGCCTTCCGGCAGCACGACCTCGAGCGGCTTGAGGCAGCCGGCGTTCAGCGGGATGTCGTCGTCCACCAGCGTACGGAACACGTACAGGACCGCCGCCATGCACACGGCCGCGGGCGCGTTGAAGTTGTTCGGCAGCTGGGGCGAGGTACCGCCGAAATCGATCCTCGCGCTGCGCCGATCGGCGCCGATGGCGACGCTGACGCGGATGACGGCACCGTTGTCGAGCGGGTATTCGAAGCGCCCGTCCTTGAGCACCCCGATCACCCGCCGCACCGATTCCTCGGCGTTGTCCTGCACGTGGCGCATGTAGGCTCGCACCACCTCGAGGCCGAATTGCGCCACCATCTCGCCCAGCGCCTGCACGCCCTTCTCGTTGGCCGCGACCTGCGCGCGCAGGTCGGCAACGTTCTGCGCCGGGTTGCGTGCCGGCCAGGGCCCGCCGGTCAGTAGCGCGACCGTCTCGGCCTCGCGCAGCCGCCCCTCTTCGACCAGCAGGAAGTTGTCGATCAGCACCCCCTCCTCCTCGACCGTGGTCGAGCCGGGCGGCATCGAGCCCGGCGTGATGCCGCCGACGTCGGCATGGTGGCCGCGCGAGCCGACGTAGAACAGGATCTCCTTCTGCGCCGCGTCGAACACCGGCGTGATCACGGTGATGTCGGGCAGGTGCGTGCCGCCGTTGTAGGGCGCGTTCAGCATGTACACATCGCCCGGGCGGATGCGGCCCGCGTTCTCGCGCATCACGGTGCGCACCGATTCGCCCATCGAGCCGAGGTGCACGGGCATGTGCGGCGCGTTCGCGATCAGCCCGCCCTCGGCGTCGAACAATGCGCACGAGTAATCGAGCCGCTCCTTGATGTTGACCGAGTGCGCGGTGTTCTGCAGCCGCGCTCCCATCTGCTCGGCGATCGACATGAACAGGTTGTTGAACAGCTCCAGCCTCACCGGGTCGACCTCGGTGCCGAGCGCGACCCGGCCCGGACGCGGCCGCACCCGCTCGAGCACGAGGTGCCCGAGCGCAGTGACGCGCGCGCCCCAGCCGGGCTCGACCACGGTAGTCGCGTTCGCCTCGGCGATGATCGCCGGGCCCTCGAGCGCGTGCCCCGGCGCGAGCGCCTGGCGCAGGTAGAGCGGCGTCGCGTGCCAGGCGCCGCCGCTGAACATGCGCACCGTCTGCGCGGCGCCCGGCGGCCGAGCGCCGCGCCCGGCCGCCTCGGCCTCGGGCGGCGCCTCGCCCGGGGCGAGCGCCTCGACTGACACAGCTTCGACGATCAGAGCCCGTCCCGGCATGAGAAAGGAGAATTGCTTGCGATAGGCGGCCTCGAACTCCGCCGTCATCGCGCCCACGCCGGCCAGCGCGACCGCGAGCGCGGTGTCGGTGCCCTCGTACTTCACGTGCGCACGCCGCAGCACCCTCACCCGCGCCGCCTCCGCGCCCTGGCGCAGCAACTCCTCGCGCGCAGCGTCTGCAAGGGATTCAGCTTCTCTTTCAAGTTGAATCAGGTTCTGGCCGGAAAGATGAATCTCTATGGATTTCTCCTTCATCGCGACCTGGTCGGCGAGGCCCATGCCGTAGGCCGAGAGCACGCCGGCGAGCGGGTGGATGAACACGCGCTCCATCCCGAGCGCATCCGCGACCAGGCAGGCATGCTGCCCGGCCGCGCCGCCGAAGCAGCAAAGCGCGTATCGCGTCACGTCGTGGCCGCGCTGGACCGAGATCTGCTTGATCGCGTTGGCCATGTTGGCGACCGCGATCTGGACGAAGCCTTCCGCCACCTGCTCCGGCGAGCGTCCGTCTCCGATCGTTCGTGTCATCTGAATGAACTTTTCACTTACCGCGTTGGGATCGATCGGCTCATCCCCCTTTGGCCCGAACACACTCGGGAAATGACGCGGCTGGATCTTGCCGAGCATGACGTTGGCGTCGGTCACGGCGAGCGGCCCGCCGCGGCGGTAGCAGGCCGGGCCGGGGTCGGCGCCGGCCGAGTCGGGGCCGACGCGGTAGCGTGCGCCGTCGAAGTGCAGGACGCTGCCGCCGCCGGCCGCCACGGTATGAATGCGCATCATCGGCGCGCGCACGCGCACGCCCGCCACCTTGGCGTCGAAGTCGCGCTCGAACTCGCCCGCCCAGTGCGACACGTCGGTGGAGGTGCCCCCCATGTCGAAGCCGATGATCCGATCGAAACCCGCCGCGAGCGAGGTGCGCACCGCGCCGACGATGCCGCCCGCCGGCCCGGAGAGGATCGAGTCCTTGCCCTGGAAGCGGCGCGCGTCCGCCAGGCCGCCGTTCGACTGCATGAACAGCAACCGCACCCCGTCCAGCTCCGCCGCCACCCCTGCGACGTAGCGGCGCAGGATCGGCGACAAATAGGCGTCGACCACGGTGGTGTCGCCGCGCCCGACCAGCTTCATCAGCGGGCTCACCTCGTGCGAGACCGAGATCTGGCTGAAGCCGACCTGCTTTGCGAGCTCGTGCATCGCGCTTTCGTGCCCCGGGAAGCGATACGCATGCATGAACACGATCGCGATCGAGCGAAATCCCTCTTCGTACACGCCCTGCAGCTCTCGAAGAGCTTTTTCCGAATTCAGAGGCATGACGATTTCGCCGCGCGCGCCGATGCGCTCGTCGATCTCGACCACCCTGTCGTACAGCATCTCCGGCAGCACGATGTGGCGCTCGAACAGGCGCGGCCGGTTCTGGTAGGCGATGCGCAGCGCGTCGCGGAAACCGCGCGTGATGAAGAGCGCGGTGCGCTCGCCCCTTCTTTCGAGCAGCGCGTTGGTGGCGACGGTGGTGCCCATCTTCACCGCGTCGATGGTTCCGGGGGGGATCGGATCGCCGCTCCCGAGCCCGAGCAGATGGCGGATGCCGGCGAGCGCCGCGTCGGCGTAGCGCGCCGGGTCTTCCGACAGCAGCTTGTGGGTCGCGAGCGTGCCGTCGGGCCGCCGCGCCACGACGTCGGTGAAGGTGCCACCGCGGTCGATCCAGAACTGCCAGCCGCGCACGCGCTTGTCCGTAGCCATGAGAACGCGATTCTAATCGTGATACATTGGCGCCCGCTCTTATTCCCGTGCCATGGACAAGATCGAAGCGGTAGTGATCGGCGCCGGAGTGGTGGGCCTGGCGGTGGCGCGGGCGCTCGCGCTCGCCGGGCGCGAAGTCGTGATCCTGGAAGCCGAGGACGCGATCGGCACCCACACCAGCTCACGCAACTCGGAGGTGATTCACGCCGGGATCTACTATCCTGCCGGATCGCTCAAGGCGCGCAGCTGCGTCGCCGGCCGCCGGCGCCTGTACGAATACTGCGCCGCGCGCGGCGTGCCGCACCGGCGCTGCGGCAAGCTGATCGTCGCGACCGATGAGGCCCAGCGCGGCGAGCTCGAGCGCATCCGCAGCCGCGCGCACGCGAGCGGCGTGCCCGAGGTCGATTTCGTGACCCGCGAGCAGGTGCGCGAATGGGAGCCGGAGCTGCGCTGCGTCGCGGCGCTGCACTCGCCCGCCACCGGCATCATCGACAGCCACGCCCTGATGCTCGCCTTGCTCGGCGAGGCCGAGGACCACGGCGCGATGCTCGCGCTCAAGAGCCGGCTGGAAAAGGGAATCGTTCGCAACGAAGGAATCGAATTGCGCGTCCGTGGAGCGGAGCCGGTCCTCACCCGGCTCCTCGTGAACAGCGCGGGACTTCGCGCGCCGAGCGTGGCGCGCCTGATCGAGGGCTATCCGGGCGAGCAGGCGCCGCGCGAGCTCTACGCCAAGGGCAACTATTATTCGCTCGCGCGCCGTGCGCCGTTCTCGCGCCTGGTGTATCCGGTGCCCGAGCCCGGCGGCCTGGGCGTGCACGTCACCCTCGACCTCGGCGGGCAGGCGCGCTTCGGGCCGGACGTGGAGTGGGTCGATGCGATCGACTACCGGGTCGACCCCGGGCGCGCCGAGCGCTTCTACGCCGCCATCCGGCGCTACTGGCCGGGCCTGCCCGAGGGCGCGCTCGCGCCGGGCTACGCCGGCATCCGACCGAAGATCGCCGGGCCGGGCGAGCCGGCGCCCGACTTCGTGATCCAGGGTCCGCGCGAGCACGGCGTGCCGGGGCTGGTGAACCT
>CAZLUX010000057.1:6075-11393 GCA_964562815.1 uncultured Enterobacteriaceae bacterium | reverse complement strand
ATGAGCAACGGCACGCTCGAGATCAAGGTGCACTCGAACGGCTCGCTGTTCAAGCACCCCGAGATCAAGAACGCGGTGCGCGGCGGGCAGGTGCCGGCGGGCGAGTTCCTGCTGTCGCTGCTGTCGAACGAGAACCCCGTGTTCGAGGTCGACTCGATTCCCTTTCTCGCCACCGGCTACGCCGACGCGAAGAAGCTGTGGGCCGCCTCGCACAAGCGGACCGCCCAGTTGCTCGACAAGGAGGGGCTGATGGTGCTGTATGCGGTGCCCTGGCCGCCGCAGGGCCTGTACACCAAGAAACCGATCAGCAACATCGACGACCTGAAGGGCGTCAAGTTCCGCGCCTACAACGCCACCACGCAGAAGCTCGCCGCGCTCGCCGGCGCGGTGCCGACCCAGGTCGAGGTACCGGACATCCCGCAGGCTTTCAGCACCGGGCGCGTCGACGCGATGATCACCTCGCCTTCGACCGGCGCGAACTCCAAGGCCTGGGACTTCGTCAAGTACTACTACGACGCCCAGGCCTGGCTGCCGAAGAACGTGATCGTGATCAACAAGAGGGCCTTCCGCAGGCTGACCAAGGCGCAGCAGAAGGCGGTGCTCGCGGCCGGCAAGGCGGCCGAGCCGCGCGGCTGGGAGATGAGCATGGCCGAGACGAGGGAGAAGACCGAGGTGCTCTCGAAGAACGGCATGACCGTGGAGAAGCCCTCGCCCGCGCTCGAGGCCGGGCTGAAGAAGATCGGCGCGCAGATGACGGACGCCTGGCTGAAGAAGGCGGGATCGGACGGCAAGGCGATCCTGAAGGCCTATCGCCGCTAGATTGCGCAGGCTCCTCGACCTGATCTACCGCGCCAGCGGCGCGGTCGCGGCGCTGTTCCTGGTCGCGATCTGCGTCGTGGTGCTGCTGCAGGTCGGCGCAAACCTCATCGACGCGCTGATCAAGCTGTTCGGCGGCGAGCCGCTCGGCCTGGTCATTCCCTCCTACGCCGAGTTCGCGGGCTTCTTCCTCGCGGGCTCGTCGTTCTTCGCGCTCGCCTACACGCTGCGCTCGGCCGGACACATCCGCGTCACCCTGCTGCTCACCCACCTGCCGCCGCGGGCGCGCCGCGGCGCCGAGCTGTGGTGCGTGGCGGCGGCGCTGTTCGTTAGCGGCTATTTCGCCTGGTACAGCTTCGGCCTGGTGGGCGAGTCGCTCGAATTCCACGACGTCTCCTCCGGCATCGTGCCGGTGCCGCTGTGGCTGCCGCAGTCGGTGATGGCGCTCGGGCTCTCGGTGCTGACGCTCGCGTTCGCCGACGAGCTGTGGCAGCTGCTGCGCGGCCGGCCGGCGAGCTACGCCGAGGCCGAGGCCGCCGGAGGCAGCGAATGAGCGACCCGACCGTGCTCACGGCCCTGCTGCTGGTGGCGCTGTTCGCGCTGCTCGGCAGCGGCCTGTGGGTGGCGTTCTCCCTGCTCGGCGTCGGCATGCTCGGCATGGCGCTGTTCACGCAGGCGCCGCTCGGCCAGGTGCTCGCGACCACCAGCTGGGGCGCGAGCAACTCCTGGGCGCTCGCGGCGCTGCCGCTGTTCATCTGGATGGGCGAGATCCTGTTCCGCTCGCGCCTGTCGGAGGACCTGTTCTCGGGGCTGACGCCGTGGATGGTGCGCCTGCCCGGGCGCCTGCTGCACGTCAACATCCTCGGCTGCGGGATCTTCGCCGCGGTGTCCGGCTCCTCGGCGGCGACCGCGGCGACGATCGGCAAGATGTCGATGCCCGAGCTGCTCGAGCGCGGCTACGACCGGCGCATGGCGATCGGGACGCTGGCCGGCTCGGGCACGCTCGGGCTGCTGATTCCGCCCTCGATCATCCTGATCGTGTACGGCGTGGCGACCGAGGACTCGATCGCGCGGCTCTTCATCGCCGGCATCCTGCCCGGCCTCATGCTGGTGCTGATGTTCATGGGCTACGTCGCGGCCTGGGCGGTGCTGAACCCCGACAAGGTGCCGCAGGAGGACCTGCGCGTCGACTGGGGCACGCGCATGGCGGGCCTGCGCCGCCTCGCGCCGGTGGTGCTGCTCATCGCCGGCGTCATCGCCAGCATCTACCTGGGCATCGCCTCGCCCACCGACGCCGCCGCGGTCGGCGTGCTGCTCGCGCTCGGGCTGTCGTGGCTGTCGGGCACGCTGACGCGCGAGACCTTCGCCGCCGGCCTGATGGGCGCCACCCGGACCTCGTGCATGATCGCCTTCATCCTGGCCGGCGCCGCCTTCCTGACGGTGGCGATGGGATTCACCGGCATCCCGCGCCGCCTGGCGGAATGGATCGCGACCTTGCAGCTGTCGCCCGGCATGCTGATCTTGGCGCTGACCTTCTTCTTCGTCGTGCTGGGCTGCTTCCTGGACGGCATCTCGATCGTGGTGCTCACCACCTCGGTCATCCTGCCGATGGTCGAGCACGCCGGCATCGACCGGATCTGGTTCGGCATCTACATCGTGCTGGTGGTCGAGATGGCGCAGATCACCCCGCCGGTCGGCTTCAATCTGTTCGTGCTGCAAGGCCTGACGGGGGATAATATCGTCAGCGTGGCGCGGGCCGCGCTGCCGTTCTTCATCATCCTGATGCTCGCGGTGATGCTGATCGTGATCTTTCCGGGCATCGCCACCTGGCTGCCGCAGCACATGATGAGTTCGTGAGCCGCCCCGTCTACACCACCGAGCAGATCCGCCGCATCGAGCAGGCCGCGGGCGACGCGCCGCTGATGCAGCGCGCGGGCGAAGCCGCGGCGGCGCTCGCCGCGCGCCTCGCGGGCGAGCGCGGCAAGGACGTGCTGGTGCTCGCGGGCCCGGGCAACAACGGCGGCGACGCCCGCATCGCCGCCGAGCGCCTCAAGTCGATGTTCTTCCGCGTCACGCTCGCGACCCGCCCGGCCGAGCTGCCCGCGCGGGCGCGCTGGAGCCTGGTGATCGACGGCCTGTTCGGCATCGGGCTCGCGCGGGCGCTGGAGGGCGACTACGCGACGCTCGCCGAATACGCGGCCGCGCAGGACTGTCCGGTGCTCGCGCTCGACATTCCGAGCGGGATCGAGTCCGACACCGGGCGCGTGCTCGGCTGCGCGGTGCGCGCCACTCACACGCTGACCTTCATCGCGCTCAAGCCGGGGCTGCTCACGCTCGACGGCCCGGACTACTGCGGTGAGCTGAGCGTGGCCGGGCTCGAGCTCGATGCGCCGGCGCTCGCCGCCGCCGACGGCTGGGTCGCCGGGCCGGAGCTCTTTCCGGGGACGCTCGCGCCGCGCCCGCGCAACTTCCACAAGGGCATGGCCGGATCGGTCGCGATCCTCGGCGGCGCCGACGGCATGGTCGGCGCCGCGCTGCTTGCCGGCCGCGCCGCGCTCGGGCTCGGCGCCGGGCGCGTCTACTGCGGCCTGCTCGCGCACGAGGCGCTCGCGGTCGACCCGGTCGCGCCCGAGCTGATGCTGCGCCACCCCGACGAGGCGCTTGGCCTCGGCCTCGAGGCTTTCGTCGTCGGTCCCGGCCTGGGCCAGGGCGGACGCGCCGAGGCGCTGGTCGCCGCGGCGATCGCGAGCGACCTGCCCTGTGTCTTCGACGCCGACGCGCTCAACCTGATCGCGGAGGACGAGGGACTGCGCCGCGCGTGCGGCCGGCGCCGCGGCGAAACCCTGCTCACCCCCCATCCCGCCGAAGCCGCCCGCCTGCTCGTGACCCGTACCGAGGAGGTGCAGTCCAACCGCCTCGCCGCGGCGCGCAACCTTGCGGCGAACTTCAATGCCCACGTGGTGCTCAAGGGCAACGGCAGCGTGATCGTGTCGCGCAACGGCCGCTTCTACGTCAACGCCTCGGGCAACCCGGGCATGGCGAGCGCCGGCATGGGCGACGTGCTCTCCGGGATCCTCGGCGCGCTCCTGGCGCAGCGCGTCCCCGCCGAGGCGGCGCTCGTGTTCGGCACGCATCTGCACGGCTGCGCCGCCGACCGACTGGTCGCCGAGGGCTTCGGTCCGGTGGGCCTCAGGGCCGGCGAGCTGATCGAGCCCGCCCGGCGGATCTGGAACGGCTGGCTAGGGAGCGGAGGCTAGGGAGCGGACGCCGAGGGTTGCTGCGCGCACAGCGCCCGCAATGCGCGCACCGTGCGCCAGTTGCGCGTCGTCGCCTTCGTGCCGAGGGCCTTCTCGAAGTAGGCGTTGCTCAGGCCGCTCTTGGCATAGCCGTTCGGACAATAGAGGTACACCACCCGCCCGACCAGCGCCGCCTTCTCGCCCTCCTGCAGCGGCAGCTGCTGCTCGGCGAACAGCGTTTCCGGCACATGGCGAAACAGGAAGGTCGCGTGGTAGAGGCTGCCCTTCGCCGCGCGCGGCGAGAGGGGATTCGCGCGCACGATCTCGTCGATCTCCTTGGCCGGCAGGACCAGCGCGCCGACATCCTCCAGGCCGAAGTCCGAGGCGATCTTCGCTTCGAGCTCGTCGGCGAGCGCGTGCGAGTCCTCCCAGCTGGAGGAGAAGACCAGGTTGCCGCTTTGCAGGTAGCTGGCCACGTTGGTCAGGCCGAGCGCCTCGCAGCTCCGGCGCAGCGCCTCCATGCCGACGCGCTTGCGCCCGGCCACGTTCACCCCTCGCAACAGGCCGACGTATGCCGTCATTTATCTCTTCTTCTCATCGATGTGCGCCGGCTCGCGGCGCGAGACAAGACAGAGCGTTTCAGCCGTCCCCGCCCCGAACATACCACCATCGGAGCGGCGCGCAGCCGGGGAATTCACCATCCGCAAGAAATCCGTCAGCCGCCCCGCGGGCCTAGCGGCTGCACTCGCCCGTGCGCTCGGCGTGAATGCTCTCGTGGCGGCCGTCGCGCCGGAGATCGATCCAGACCGAGCGCATCGAGGCGGCGTTGATGCCGAGCCAGACGCTGCCCTTTCGCACGCGGTGCGCGCCGTCGGCGCTCACGCGGTCCGCGGGGCAGTCGACGGAGACGTTCACGGTGCGCGGCTGCGGCTGCTCGATGCGCACCCTGCAGCCGAGCTTCCCGGCCTCGTGCGCCGCAGCGATGGCCGCCGCGACCCTGTCGAGCGGGTTGCCGCAAAGCCTTGCCTCGTGCGGCCGGCCGTCGACCTTGCTCTTCAGGACCCACTCCCCCCGTTGAACGACGGGCAGCGCCGCGTGCGCGGCGGGAACCGCGGCGGCAAGCGCGGCGGCGGCGAAGAAGCGGCCTATCGGGTTCATGCGTGCCCTCGTCGTTATTCGCAGCGTGCGTAGAGCTCGAGCTGCTGCGCGCTGATGGCGCGCAGGTCGTCGGCCTCGCGCACCCGGCCGCTCGAATCGACCAGGCGC
>CAZLUX010000057.1:0-5975 GCA_964562815.1 uncultured Enterobacteriaceae bacterium | reverse complement strand
GGATGTGTTTCGCCATGCTGCCTTTCTCCGCCTCCGCCATTTTTCGCCAATAATAGGCGATATTCCCCGACGCCACAGCCCGATGAATTCCACCTCCTCCTCCGCAGAGTCTCTCGACGGCGAGCTCACCGCCGCCTACCTCTACCGCGTGATTGCGCAGACCGAGGACGAGCCGCGGCGCAAGCGCCTGTTCGAGGAGCTCGCGCGCGACGCCGAGTCGCAGGCCGAGCACTGGCGCGCCGCGCTCGCGGCCGAAGGCGCGGCTCCGGCCGAGTTCAGGCCTTCGCTGCGCGCGCGGCTGGTCGCGGCTCTCGTGCGCCTGCTCGGCGCGCGGCGCCTGACGCAGGCGCTCACCGCGATGAAGGTGCGCGGCATGTCGGTCTACCGCGAGGCGGGGCCGGTGCCGTCGCCGCGCAGCCCGCGAGCCCTGCCCTCGGAGCACGACGAAGTGGGCGAAAAGCACCAGGGCGGCGCCGCCGCCGGAGGCAGCGGCAGCCTGCGGGCGGCGGTCTTCGGCGTCAACGACGGCCTGGTCTCGAACGCGAGCCTGATTTTGGGCGTCGCCGGCGCCGTCACCGACAGCGCGACGGTGCTGCTGGCGGGCGTGGCCGGGCTGCTCGCGGGCGCGTTCTCGATGGCCGCCGGCGAGTACGTCTCGATGCGCTCGCAGCGCGAGATGTACGAATATCAGATCGCGCTCGAGAAGGCCGAGCTCGAGGCTTATCCCGAGGAGGAAGCCGAGGAGCTGGCGCTGATCTTCGAGGCTCGCGGCATGTCCGCGGACGAGGCGCGCCAGACCGCGGGGCAGCTGATCGCCGATCCCGAGCGTGCGCTCGAGACGCTCACGCGCGAGGAGCTGGGGCTCAACCCGGGCGAGCTCGGCTCGCCGTGGGGCGCCGCGGTCTCGTCTTTCATCGCCTTCGCCGTCGGCGGGGCAATTCCGCTCGCGCCCTACCTCGTCGACCGCGGCCCGCACGCGCTCGCCGCGTCGATCGCGCTCTCGGGCACGGCGCTGTTCGCGGTAGGCGCCTCGATCAGCCTGTTCACCGGACGCTCGGCGCTCGCGGGGGGTCTTCGCATGCTCGGCATCGGCGCCGCGGCGGGCGCGGTCACCTACGCCATCGGCAGCGCGATCGGGATCGAGCTTTCCTGAGGCGGATCACTGCGGGCGGTCGGGCGCCCCGCGCTCGATCTCGCCCTCGCTTGCGTCGCGCACCACCAGCACGCGGCAGGTGAACTCGAGCGCCATTCCCGCCAGAGGATGGTTGGCGTCGAGCACGACCTTGTTCTCGGCGAGGTCGGTCACCAGGTACAACTGCGGCGCGCCGCCGTCGAACGCGTCCTCGACCTCCATGCCGACCTCGAGCCCGTCGCCGTAGCGGCTGCGCGGCTCGACCCGCAACAGCTCCGGGTCGTAGTCGCCGAAGGCCTGCTCGGGCTCGAGGTGGACCTGCACCGTGTCGCCCGGAACCTTCCCCTCGAGCGCCTGCTCGAGCGCAGCGGGCAGGCCGCCGTGCCCGCCGTGCAGGTACATCAGCGCCTCGCCCGCCTCGTGCAGCAGCGCGCCCTGCGCGTCGTGCAGCTCGACGGTCATCGACACCACCTTGTTGCGCTCGATCGTATCCAGGCTCAGCCCTTGTTGAGCTTGCGCACGACCTCGAACACCTCGGCCGCCTGGCCGCGCGGGTTGACGCCGTAGGCGACGTGGCGCAGCACCCCCTTCTTGTCGATCACGAAGGTCGAGCGCACTAGGCATTCCCTGCGCTGGCCCTCGATCTCCTTCTCCTGCAGCACGCCGTAAAGCCGGCAGACCTCGCCCTCGAGGTCCGAAAGGAGCGAGATCGACACCCCGTTCTTGTCGCGGAAGCTCGCGTGCGTGAGGCAGTCGTCGCGCGAGACGCCGAGTATGACGCAGTCGTGCTTGTTGAACTGGTCCTCGTGGTCGGAAAAATCCACCGCCTGCAGCGTGCAGCCCGGCGTGCCGTCGCGGGGGTAGAAGTACAGCACGACGTTCTTCTTGCCGCGGTACGCCGACAGGCTGACGCTCTGCATGTCGGCGTCGGGCAAGGAAAACGCTGGCGCAATCTTTCCGGGTTGCAGCATGTCGCGCCGATTCTAATCCATGCGCTTCGCCCCTTGGCAAGCGTCCGCGTGCATATAATCGCGGTATGCGCGAACGCCTTCTGGGCGGCCTTTCGCCGCGCACTTTCCTGCGGCGCCACTGGCAGAAGCGCCCGCTTCTGGTGCGAGGCGCGATGCCCCGCTTCCGCGGGCCGTACGGTGAGCGCGCGCTCGCCGCGCTCGCCGCGCGCAATGAGGTGGAGTCGCGCCTGGTCGAGCGCCGGCGCGGGCGCTGGAGCGTCACCCACGGCCCGATCGCGCCCGCGCGCCTGCGCCGCGCCGGGCGCATCGACTGGACGCTCCTGGTGAGCGGAGTGAATCTGTATGCCGAGGCCGCCGACCGGCTGCTGCGCCGCTTCGACTTCCTGCCGCAGGCGCGGCTCGACGACGTGATGGTCAGCTACGCCGTGCCCGGCGGCGGAGTCGGCCCGCACGTGGATTCCTACGACGTGTTCCTGCTTCAGGGCCAAGGCCGCCGCGTCTGGCGCCTGGCGCCGCCGCGCGATTACGCGCTGGTCGAAGGCGCGCCGCTGCGACTGATCGCGGACTTCGAAGCCGAGGAGGAAATCCTCGCCGAGCCCGGCGACCTGCTCTACCTGCCGCCGGGCTGGGCGCACGACGGCGTCGCGCTCGATCGCTGTTTCACCTATTCGATCGGCTTTCGCGCCCCGGGCGGCGCCGAGCTCGGCGCCGCCTTCCTCGACTGGCTGCACGAGCGCGGGCTGCCCGAGCGCGCCTACCGTGACCCCGGCCTGCGCCCGAGCGCGCGAAGCGCGCGCATCCCCGAGAAGATGCTCACGCACGCCGCCGCCGCCCTCGCCCGGCTGCGCTGGTCGCGCGCGGACGTGGCGGATTTCCTGGGCGAGTACCTGAGCGCGCCCAAGCCCCACGTGAGCTTCAGCGCCCGCCGGCGCGCGCTGGCGCGCCAGGAGTTCGCGCGGCGGCTGGCAGGCGCCGAGGCAGTGCTCGACCGCAAGACCCAGCTGCTCTACCTGGGGCGACGCTTCTACCTGAACGGCGACACGCTCGCGCCGCGGCCGGCGCAACGCACGGCGCTCGCCGCGCTCGCCGACGCCCGCCGGATCGCCGGCCGCGCGCTGCTGCGCGGCGGCTTGCTCGAGCTGGCGCACCAGTGGTACCACGACGGGGTCCTGCACCTGGAGCACGCCGCATGAGCCAGATTCTGCCGCCGCCCGAGACGCACTACGAGCAGTTCGACACCGAGGCCGTGTTCCAGGCCGCCCTCGACCGCCTGCTCGAGCAGCCCGGGAGAGAACTGCGCGCCTTCGACCCCGACCTCGCCGCGCTGCGCCTGAACGCGCCCGAGCGGATCGCGCGCCTGGAGCGTTTCCTCCAGGAGAGCCGCACCCGCCGTCTGTACCTGGCGGCCCACGACATCGGACACGTCACGCGCTACTGCCCCCGCATGATGGGCCTGCTCGCGCGCTACTCGCACGCGATCCAGATCAACCAGACGCATCAGGAAATCCGGGAGATCCAGGACTCTTTCCTCGTGCTCGACTCCCTGCATTACCTGCGCCGGCCGGTCGCGCGCTTCTTCCGCGGCGCGCTGGGGCTGAACGACGAGAACGAGGCGCAAGCGATGCGCGGGCGTTTCAGCGAGATCTGGACGGCGTCCTCCCCCGCCGTCGCGCCGACCACGCTGGGGCTCTAGCTCAGCGCAGGTCGCGCCAGGCGAATCCCTCGTCCTGCGTCGCCAGGCCGACCCAGTCCTCGGCGCAGCCCAGCGCGCGGGCGAGCGCCGCGCGGGCAAGCGCCGGACGGTTGTTCTGCTGCGACAGGTGCGCGCCGATCACGTGCTGCAGGCGCGAGCGCTCGAGCGCGCCCAGCAACTCCGCCGCCTGCTCGTTGTCGAGGTGGCCGAGCGCGCCGCCGATGCGCGCCTTGAGCCAGGGCGGATAGCCGCCGTCGCGCAGCATCGCGCGGTCGTGGTTGCACTCGAGCACCAGCGCATCGCAGCCCGAGAGCATCTCGAGCACGTGCGGCGTCGGCGCACCGATGTCGGTCAGAACGCCGAGGCTGCGCGCGCCATCGCAGAGCACGTACTGCACCGGCTCGCGCGCGTCGTGCGGCACCGTGAAAGGCCGCGCCTCGATGTCGCCGACGGCGAAGCCGGCGCGGCCGTCGATCAGCTCGGTGCGAACGCTCTCCACCACCTTGCCTGCGCCGGCCGCGGCCTGCAGTGTCCCGCGCGTGAGGTAGACGGTGAGCGCGTGCGCCGCGGCGAAGGCGAACGCGCCGCCGACGTGGTCCTCGTGCTCGTGGGTGACCAGGATCGCGTCGAGGTCCGCCGGCTCGATCCCGAGCCTGCCCAGGCGGCGCGCGGTCTCGCGCGGCGACAGGCCGCAGTCGAGCAGCACCCGCGTGCCGCCGGCTTCCGCCACCAAACAGTTGCCGCGGCTGCCGCTGGCGAGCGAGGCGAAGCGCACGCGCGCCGCGCCGCTACTTCAGCTGCTCGTTCAGCAGCGAGAGGATCCGGTGCGCGGTCTTCGAGTTGAGGGTCGCGCCCGTCTTGTCCTGGACCTGGACGATGCTGTTGTCCTTGGCGTCCTTGACCATCACGCGGTACTGCTCGGCGACGACCTTGTTCTTGTCGCTGCGCCAGAAGGCGAGCCAGGAGAACAGGCCCTTCTTCTCTTCCGTCTGCTGCCCCGCGGGATCGGCGTAGCGCACGTAGTACACGCCCTTGTCCCGGTTGCGGTCCTCGACCGTGAAGCCGACCCGGTCGAGCGCCAGGCCGACGCGGCGCCAGGCGCGGTCGAAGGGCTCGAACACCTCGAGCGTCTCGACGCCGCCGGGGCTCGTGCGGATCTCAGCCATCGGCTTGCCCGGGACGGACCCGGCGGCGACCTGCTGCTGCGCGGCCTCCTTCTTGGCACCGAGTTGCACCATCAGGCGGCGCAGGAAGATGGCTTCCAGCCCCGGGTCCGGCGCGCGCGGCTCCCAGGCCGTAGTCACCTTGTCGGCGCCGGAATAGACCTCCTTCAGCCCGTAGTGACTGATGTAGATCTCGGTGCCCTTGCCGTCGGGCGTGCGCTCGAGCCGGGTGCGGAACCTGTCGCGCTCGCCGGTCGAATACAATGGACCGAGAACGCGTGCCAGCGTAAATCGGTCCACGTCGCTTGGCAGCTTGGCGCGGTTCTCCGCCCAGTTGGTTTGCATGACTCCGAGCTTCGGCTCATCGAGCTCGACGAGGAAACCGTTCGCCTGCCAGAACTCCTTCAACTGCGGCCAGAGCTGCGCGGGCGTTTCGTTCGCGACCACCAGCCAGCGCTCGTTGCCGTCACGCTCGATATGCATGTTGGCGACCTCGGGCAGCACGGTGTTGCCGGAGGCGACCTCCTGCTGCGTGCGCTCGGCCTGGTAGCCCGAAGCGGTGGTCGGACCGGACACCGCGTAGCGGTTGTCGCCGCTGGGCGCGGTCAGGTCGGGCGGAACCTCGAGCGAGGGCAGCGTCTGCGCCGATTTGTAGTCGATCTGCTTGCCGTGGAGGAAGCTGTTGGTGCTGCTGCAGGCAGCGGCCAACGCGGCGGCCGCGAGAACGGCCGCCGCGGAAAAGCGAGGATGCATCAGGCTCGCCCCTCGACCACCCGCAGCCCCGGCAGCGAGATGCCCGCCTCGTGCAGCGCCTCGCGCACCGGCTGATGAAACCTGTCGGACAACGGCGTCATCGGCAGGCGCAGCCCCGCCGCGATCATGCCCATTTCCGCCAGCGCCCACTTGACCGGGATCGGGTTCGCCTCGAGGAACAGGCGCTGGTGCAGCGGCAGCAGCCGCAGGTTGATCTCGCGCGCCTTCTTCACGTCGCCCACCAGCGCCGCGGCGCACATCTG
>CAZLUX010000056.1:9856-17016 GCA_964562815.1 uncultured Enterobacteriaceae bacterium | reverse complement strand
GGGGTGTGCCAGTCGCGCGAGGCGAACACCGGGCGACCGGCGCGCTCGAAGGCGCCCATCGCCGCGTTGAGCGGCGCCACCACCTCGTCGCCGTGCGCCACGCCGAGCGCGCCGCCGGGAAGGAAGTCGCGCTGCACGTCGACCACGATCAGGGCGTCGCTCGGGCCGGGAACGATATTTGCCATGCGGGGTTCAGTATATTCGCGAACCGCGGCGACGGGGTCTTGATCCCGATCAAGCGGCGCGCCGGGGGCGGCGCTAGGCTCTTTCGACCGAATCCCGGGAGCCCGTCATGCCTGCCAAGGATCTGATGTTCGGCGAGGCGGCGCACGCCAAGATCGTCAAGGGGATGAATACGCTCGCCGAGGCCGTGCGGGTCACCCTCGGGCCGAAGGCGCGTACCGTGGTGCTGGAGCGTCCGTATGGGCCGCCGACGGTGATCAACTCAGGCGTGATCGTGGCGCGCGAGATCGAGCTCGGGGACCGGTTCGAGAACATGGGCGCGCAGATGATGCGCGAGGTCGCAACCAAGACCTCCGAAGTCGCCGGCGACGGAACCACAACCGCCATCGTTCTCGCCGCCGGCATCGTGACCGACGGCATGAAGTACGTGGCCGCAGGGATGAACCCGATGGATCTCAAGCGCGGCATCGACACCGCGGTCGAGGCGGTGGTCATCGAGCTCAAGCGCCTGGCGAAGCCGTGCGCCACGCGCACCGAGATCGCGCAGGTGGCTTCGATCTCGGCAAACAATGACAGGGCGATCGGTGAGATGGTCGCTGATGCGATGGAAAAGGTCGGCAAGGAAGGCGTGATCACGGTCGAGGACGGCAAGGGGCTCGCCAACGAGCTCGAGGTGGTGGAAGGGATGCAATTCGATCGGGGATTCCTTTCACCGTACTTCATCAACAGCCGCGAGAAGCAGCAGGTGGTGCTGGAAGACGCGTACCTGCTGCTCCACGACGAGAAGATTTCCGCGGCGCGCGACCTGATCCCGGCGCTCGAGCACGTGGCCAAGAGCGGCAAGCCTCTCCTGGTAATAGCCGAGGAAGTCGAGGGCGAAGCGCTCGCGACGCTAGTGGTCAACACGTTGCGCGGCGTGATCAAGGCCTGCGCGGTGAAGGCGCCCGGATTCGGCGACCGGCGCAAGGCCATGCTGGAGGACATCGCGATCGTCACCGGCGGGGCGGTGATCGCCGAGGAGGCGGGGCGCACGCTTGAGAAGTTCTCGTCCGAGGACCTCGGCCACGCCAAGCGGATCGAGATCGACAAGGACGACACCATTCTCATTGGCGGCGCGGGCGACGCACAGGCGATCAAGGCGCGCGTGGCGATGCTCAAGCAGCAGGTCGAGGACGCGACCAGCGACTACGATCGTGAAAAGCTGCAGGAGCGCGCCGCCAAGCTGAGCGGCGGCGTGGCCGTGATCCGCGTCGGTGCGGCGACCGAGACCGAGATGAAGGAGCACAAGAGCCGCACCGAGGACGCGCTTCACGCGACGCGTGCCGCGGTCGAGGAGGGCGTCCTGCCGGGCGGCGGCGTAGCGCTGCTGCGCGCCCGGTCGGCGCTCAAGGACCTGCGCGGCGCCAATGCGGACCAGGAAGCCGGCACGCAGATCTTGCGCCGCGCGCTCGAGGAACCGCTGCGCCAGATCGTCGCCAACGCCGGCGAGGAGCCGTCGGTCGTGCTGCAGAAGGTGCTCGACGGCGAGGGTAGCTTCGGCTTCAATGCCGCCAGCAACGAATATGGCGACCTGGTGAAGATGGGCGTGCTCGACCCGTGCAAGGTGACGCGCAGCGCGCTGCAGAACGCGGCGTCGATCGCCGGCCTGGTGCTGACCACCGACTGCATGGTGGCCCAGCTCGAGGAGCCGTCGGAGCCGGCCGGCGGCGCCTAGCCGCGGCCGGGCGCGCGCCGGTAGACGTCGAGGTACGACCGCGCCGAGACGCGCCAGCCGAAGTCGCGCCGCATGCCGTTCTCCTGCAGGGCGCGCCAGGCGCTCGGCTTGCGCCACACGTCCAGCGCGCGCGCAAGCGCACCGCGCAGCGCCTCCGGCGTCGGGTCGTCGAAAAGGAATCCGGTCTCCTCGCCCACCGAGTCGGCCAGACCGCCGGTGCGGCGCACGACGGGCGGCGTTCCGTAGCGCATGCTGTAGAACTGGTTGAGCCCGCAGGGCTCGAAGCGCGAGGGCATGAGAAAGAGGTCGGCGCCGGCCTCGATCAGATGCGCGAGCGGCTCGTCGAAGTCAATGCGCACTCCGACGTGCCTGGGATGGCGCAGGGCGAGCGCGCGCAGCGCACGCTCGAGCTCGGGCTCGCCGGTGCCGAGGATGGCCAGCTGCATGCCTTCGCGCACCAGCTCGTCCGCGATCTCGAGCACGAGGTCCGCGCCCTTCTGCGGCACCAGCCGGCTCGCGATCCCGGCGAGCGGGGCGGCGGCGGACTCGGGCAGCCCGAAGCCTCGTTGCAGCGCGGCCTTGTTCACGGCCTTGTCTTCGAGTCGCCGGACGTCGTAACGCTGCGCAATCAGCGTGTCGCGGGCAGGGTCCCAGACATCCGTGTCGATGCCGTTCAGGATGCCGACCAGGTCCGCCGCGCGCGAGCGCAGGACATCGTCCAGGCCGAATCCGAGCTCGGGCCCCTGGATCTCGCGCGCGTAGGTCGGACTTACCGTCGTGAGCAGGTCGGCGTAGGAGAGCCCGGCCTTGAGAAAGGACAGCTTGCCGTAGAACTCGAGCCCGCCCCCGCCGAAGGTTTCGGCGGGCAGCGCGAGCGGCTCGAGCGCGTCGCGCGGGAACAGGCCCTGGTAGGCGAGGTTGTGGACCGTCATCACGGTTGCCGCGTGCGCGCCGGGCGCGTGCGCGAGATAGACCGGCGCGAGCCCGCACTGCCAGTCGTTGCCGTGCACCACGTCGGGCCGCCACTCGAGCGGCGAGGCGGCGCTGCCGAGCAGCGCGGCGGTGCGCGACAGCAGGCCGAAACGCAGGTCGTTGTCCGGCCAGTCGCGGCGCTCGGGCGTCTGATAGGGGTTGCCCGGACGCTCGAACAAGGGCGGGCAGTCGAGCAGCCACAGCGGCGGCGCGCCCTTCGCTTCGAGCAGCCGCGCCGCAGGCAGGGCGCCGCCGGGCGAGGGCAATTCGGCCACCTCGCGCGCCTGCGGAAACGCGGCGCGCAGCGCCGGATAGGCCGGCACCAGGATCCGAAGCTCGGCCCCTTCCGCGGCGAGCGCGCGGGGCAGGCTCTGCGCGACATCGCCCAGCCCGCCGGTCTTGGCCCAGGGGGCGATCTCCGGCGTGACGAACAGAACCCGCGCTACAGCCACACCATCATTCCCATCTCGAAGGGATGCGTGAGCAGCTCGTTGACGGGGTAGGCGCGTACCCGGTATTCGATGCGGCCGGCGATCGTCGGCGCGTACTCGAGGGAATAGAGGTGCTCGCCGGTTTGCGGCAGCGGGCGCACGTAGGCCAGACGCTCGCGCCTCGCGCTCTGCGAAGCACGCTCGTTGCCTGGCCGCCCGAGGAGGACCTCGACCGCGACGTCCTCCGGGGCGAGCCCGTTGAGCCGCGCGGCGACCGAGATGCTCAGCTTGCCGCCATAGTCGATGCGGCGGGTCGGCTCGTCGACCCGCCTCAGTCCGACCCCGCTCCAGGCGGCGCGCAGCTTGGCCTTCCATACCGCGAGGCGCCTGGCGGCGAGGAAGTCCTGCTCGGCGTAGCGGCGCCACTGGCGCGTGGCAGGGCCGTAGACGTCCTCCACGTACTCCTCGAGCATGCGCATCGAGGAGAAGTGCGGCATGATCGAGGCGATCGACTCCTTGGCCATCGCCACCCAGCCGGGCGAGTAGCCCGCGGGCGAGGTCGAGTAGTAGAGCGGGATCACCTGGTCCTGCAGCAGCTCGTACAGCGTGCGCGCCTCTTCCTCGTCGCGGCGCGCCGCGTCCAGCATGTCGGAGGCGGGCTTGATCGCCCAGCCGTTCCTGCCGTTGTAGCCTTCGCCCCACCAGCCGTCGAGCACCGAGAGGTTCGGAACGCCGTTGATGCCGGCCTTGATGCCCGAGGTGCCGGAGGCCTCCAGCGGGTAGACCGGGTTGTTGAGCCAGACGTCGACGCCGGAGACCATGCGCCGCGCGAGGCGCAGGTCGTAGCCCTCGACCAGCAGGATCCTCGATTCGAACTCCGGCATTCGCGCCACTTCCGCGATGCGCCGGATCAGCTCCTGTCCGGGCTGGTCTGCGGGATGCGCCTTGCCGGCGAACAGGAACACGACAGGGCGTTTGGGATCGCTCACGATCTCGCGCAGCCAGTCGAGCCGGTTGAACAGCAGGGTCGCGCGCTTGTAGGTCGCGAAGCGGCGCGCAAAGCCGATCGTCAGGACCGTCGGGTTGCCCGGGTCGGTCAGCTTGAGCATGCGGTCGAGGTGCGCTTCGGACCCCTGGTTGCGCGCATGCTGCGTGCGCATGCGGTGGCACACGAGGTGCAGCATCTCGCTCTTCAGGTGCTGGTGCACGCTCCAGAACTGCGAATCCGGGATCTCGTGCACGCCTTTCCAACACTCGAGGTCGCGCAGCCGCTGCGCCCAGCCGGGACCGAGATAGTCGTCGAAGGCGCGGTGCCACGCGTCGGCGAGGAAAGTCGGCACGTGCACGCCGTTGGTGATGTAGCGCAGCGGGTTCTCGTCCGGGTCGATCTGCGGCCACAGCTCGGAACAGACCTTGGCCGAGACGCGGCCATGGATGCGCGAGACGCCGTTCTGGTAACGCGAGGTGCGAACCGCGAGGGCGGTCATGTTGAAGTCCCGCGTCGAGGGCGAGTGACCGAGCGCGAGCGCGGCGTCGAGGTTGCCGTCGAGCTCCGGACAGGCGGTCTCGAGGTACTTGCGCACCATGGCCTCTGGAAAATGATCGTGCCCGGCCGCCACCGGGGTGTGAGTGGTGAAGACCGTGTTGGCGGCGACCGCCTCGAGAGCCGAATCGAAGTCGAGGCCGCCGATCATCAGCGTGCGCATGCGCTCGTAGGCGGCGAACGCCGGATGGCCCTCGTTCAGGTGCCAGCAGTCGGGCTTGACGCCGAGCGCCGCGAGCGCGCGGACGCCGCCCACGCCGAGCATCAGCTCCTGTTCGAGGCGGGTCTGCGGGTTGCCGATGTAGAGCTGGTGGGCGATGCCGCGGTCCTGCGAGGCGTTCTCGGGCAGGTCGGTGTCGAGCAGGCAGAGCGTGACGTGGCCGACGCGCGCGCGCCAGACCTTGAGCTGCACCCTGCGGCCCGGCAGGTCGATCGACACGTGCAGCTCGCTGCCGTCGTTGCGCAGCGCGGGCTCGACCGGCAGGAGCTCGAACTCGGTGTCGGCGTAGAGCGCCTGCTGGCGGCCTTCGCCATCGATCGTCTGCTGGAAGTAGCCCTGGCGGTAGAGCAGCCCGACGCCGATGAACGGCGCCCGCAGGTCGCTCGCGGTCTTGGTGTGGTCGCCGGCGAGGATGCCCAGGCCGCCGGAGTAGATCGGCAGGCTCTCGTGCAGCCCGAACTCGGCGCAGAAGTAGGCGACGATGTCGTCGCGCTGCAGGTGCGCGGTCTGCTCGCCCTTGGTGGGCGGCTGGTGGTAGCTGTCGTAGGCGGACAGCACACGGTGGAAGCTGTTGAGGAACACCGGGTCCTCTGCCGCCTCGTCCAGCCTCTGCTGGTCGACGTTGCGCAGGAACGCCTTGGGGCTGTGGCCGATGATCTGCCACAACGAGCGATCCAGCCGCGCGAACAAGGTGCGGGTGGGCCGGTCCCAGCTGTACCAGAGGTTGTTCGCGAGCTCGTCCAGCCGCTGCAGCCGCAGCGGCAGCTTTGGCCGGACGTCGAGACGATAGGGGGTGCCGCGCAAGATGCCGGCGATTCTAGCACCGCGGCGCTCAGCGCACGTGGTTCACCTTCTGCCCGAGCATGTCGGGGGTGACGAGGGTGACGCCGTGATCGGTCACGGTGAAGCGCTTGCGGTCCTCGTCGTGGTCGAGGCCGATCACCATGCCCTCGTCGATGCGGCAGCCGCGGTCCAGGATCGCGCGCTTGACCACCGCGCGCGGCCGGATCTCGACGTCCGGCAGCACGACCGAGTCCTCGACCCGGGCGTGGGTCTCGACCCGCACGTTGGAGAACAGCAGCGAGCGGCGCACCGTCGCGCCGCTCATGATGCAGCCGCCCGAGACCATCGAGTCGACCGCCATTCCGCGGCGGTCGTCCTGGTCGAACACGAACTTGGCCGGCGGAAGCTGCTCCTGGTAGGTCCAGATCGGCCACTCGGTGTCGTACATGTTGAGCTCGGGGGTGACCTTGAGCAGCTCCATGTTCGCCTCGTAGTAGGCGTCCAGCGTGCCGACGTCGCGCCAGTACGGCTTGTCGTCGCGCATGCCGACGCAGCTCTCGGCGAAGCGGTGGGCATGGACCCGATAGCGGGGCAGGACGTAGGGAATGACGTCCTTGCCGAAGTCGTGGCTGGAAGTCTTCTCGTCGGCGTCGCGCATCACCTGCTCGATCAGAAAGCCGGTGTTGAACACGTAGACGCCCATGTTGGCGAGGAAATGGTCGGTCGAGCCCGGCATCGGGTCGGTGCGCTCGGGCTTCTCCACAAAGCTCACGATGCGGCCGTTCTCGTCGACGTTCATCACGCCGAAGCTCTTCGAGTCCCGCAGCGGCACCGCGACGCAGGCGGCGGTCATGTCGGCGCCGCTCGACGCATGCTGGGCGAGCAGCTTGCCGTAGTCCATCTTGTAGACGTGGTCGCCTGAGAGCACGAGCACGTAAGTGCAGCCGTCCGAGCGCAGGATGTCGATGTTCTGGAACACCGCGTCGGCCGTGCCGCGGTACCAGCGTTCCTCGACCTGCTGCTGGGCCGGAAGAATGTCGATCGACTCCCGGATGCGGCCGTCGAGAAAGCTCCAGCCGCGCTGCAGGTGGCGGATCAGGCTCTGCGCCTTGTACTGCGTCGCCACGCCGACCCGGCGAACGCCGGAATTGACGCAGTTGGAAAGCGTGAAATCGATGATGCGGAACTTGCCGCCGAAGGGCACCGCGGGCTTGGCGCGCCAGTCGGTGAGCGCCTCCAGCCTCGAGCCGCGCCCGCCCGCCAGGATCAGCGCGTAGGTCTCCTTGGTGAGGTGGCTGACGTAGCGCGATCCCG
>CAZLUX010000056.1:0-9756 GCA_964562815.1 uncultured Enterobacteriaceae bacterium | reverse complement strand
GGGGTTCCAGCACCGCGCGCAACGGGAGGTGATCCGAAGCCACGCGCGCCAGCGGGCTGGCATGCGCGTGCAGCCCGCGCAGGATCGAGCGCGGCTCGACCCATATTCGGTCCAGCGCCAGAAGCGGCCGCCGCGCGGGAAAGCTCGGCGGGGCGGGGGCGTGGCCGAAGCGGGCGTGCAGCCAGCGCAGGGGGCGACCCCAGAGGAACCATTCGTTGAGGTCTCCGAGCAGCACTGTCGCCGCGGCCTTCTCGCGCGGCAGGGCGAGCAGCCGGCGTATCTGCAGGCGCCGCTCGTAGGGGCGAAGCCCGAGGTGGGTCGCGATCAGGCGCAGCGGCCCGGCGGGAGTCTCGAGCAGCGCGAGCAGCGCGCCGCGCGGCTCGCGGCCCGGGACGCTCAGATCGACGGTGGCGGTATCGAGCACCGGCAGGCGCGTCAGCACCGCGTTGCCGTAATGACCGTCGGCGCGCAGCAGCGTCGGTCCCGCGAGGGCGGCGTAGCCCAGCTTCAGGGCGAGCTCCTGCAGGAGGTGCATCGCGTCGTCGGGCCGCCATTGCAGCTCCTGCAGCGCGACGGCGTCGGCGTCGAGCTCGCGCAGGACGGCGAGCGTGCGTTCGGGATCGAATCTGCCGTCGCGGCCGACGCAGCGATGGACGTTGTAAGTGGCGACGACGATCGGCACGTCGCTCAGTGCGCGCGGCGAGCAAGCCAGCGGTAGATGGCGAAGGCTCCGGCGGCGATCAGGATCACTGCGCCGGCGAGAAGGCCCAGCGTCACGGCCGACGGGTGCCACAGCGCGACCGCGAGCCGGTCGGAGAACACCGTGACGGCGAGTATCCCCGGAATCATGCCCAGTGCGGTGCCGAGCAGGAAATCACGCGCCCGCAGGTGGGTGGCGCCGGCGACGAGGTTGACCAGCGTGAACGGCGCGACCGGCACCAGGCGCAGCACCAGCACGGCCAGCACTCCGCCGTTGCCGAGCCGTCTGCTGAGCTCGTTGAGGCGCGCGCCGGCCAGGCGGCGCACCGTGTCGCGTCCGAGCGCCCGCCCGAGCGCGAAGGTGACCCCGCTCGCAAGCAGCGAGCCGGTCAGCGCGTAACCGAAGCCCGCCGCCGGACCGAACACCAGCGCGGTGACCACGATCAGCACCGTGATGGGCATCGCGGCGAGGCTCGCGAGCACGTACACGCCCAGCACCCACAGCGGGGCCGACGGCTCGCCCTGGACCGCCGAGGCCGCGGCCGCCATCGTGTCGATGCTGAGCCACTGCTGCAGCGGCCCCCAGCGCCAGGCGGCGGCGAGGGCGGCGACGGCGAGCACCAGGGCGGTGACCCCGGCGATGCGCAGCCCGGCGCGAGAGCGGTCCTCGCGCGGAACGATCGCGTCGACCAGCTCGTCGGGGTCGACCGGCCGCTCGGGATCGATCAGAGGCCCTTCGGGGACCGCGGCGTCGATCTCGGGGTCGATGACGTGAGGGATCGGCGTCAGCGTGCGCTCGTTGCCGCGCAGAGCCTCGATCGCGGCCGTGAGCGAGCCCCTGCGCTCCAGCTCGGCGGCGACCCGGTCGCTGCCGACGCCGAGGTGCTCGCCCAGCAGGCGGCAGCGCAGGGCGGCGATCGCCTCCGCGATGCGCGAGCCGGTCGACTCGATCGCGAGGTCGCACTCGGTGTCCAGGCCGAAGGAGCGGTTGTTGAGATTGGCGGAGCCGACGCGAAGCAGCCTCTCGTCGACGAGCATGAGCTTGCTGTGGAGGTCGATGCAGTGTTCCGCCGGCAGCCCGGCATGGTCGGGAAAGTACGCCTGCAGGCGGCCGTTCGCGTCGAGCTCGCGCAGACGTCGCAGCAGGCGCGCGCGTTGCACGTACATGGTGTTCTGCTCGAGCCACCCGCTGGCATTGCGCCGCGACACCACCACGACCTCCGGCCCCTCGGGCTCGCGCAGGCGTGCGGCGATGGCGTCGCCCACCGCGGGAGAGGTGAAGTACTGGTTCTCGATGTAGATCGAGCGGCGCGCCGCGGCGATGGCGTCGAGATAGAGCTGCTTGACCTCCTGTACGCCGGGTTCGCCCTCGTAGGCAGGCGCGGTGCGGGCGATGGCGACGTCGACGTCGGTGAAGTCCGGCCGCAGATCCGCGGGCCAGAGCCCGCCGCCCGGGGAGTGCGATACCGGAGCGCGGCCGGTGGCGCGGCGCCAGCGGTCGCGGGCGAGCTCGCCGATCGCGCCGGCGGCCTCGCCCTCGACCGCCATCTGCACGTCGTGGAAGGGCGCGTAAGCCGAGCCGTCGGGCAGCCGCCGCAGGGGCTCCACCGCGCGATGCTCGGGGCGGTCCCAGCGTCCGCGCGTCAGATCGATGCCGCCGACGAACGCCAGGGCGTCGTCGAGAACGACGATCTTCTGATGGTGCGACGCGCCGGGCGGGTGACGATCGTCGAGATGAAATCGAAGGCGCCGATGGGTGCGCCAGCCGAAGTTGTAGATCGGCAGCACCTCGCGATCGAGCGCGTAGAGCATGGCGAAGTCCCAGTCGAGCACGTGCACCTCGAGCTCGCTGCGTCGTCTGACCAGCGCATCGAGGAAGGCGCCCAGCTGCTCGGGCAGGCCGTCGTCGGCGCCCTGCGGCGCGAGCGAGACGCGGCTGTCGACGTCCCAGCCGATCACGAAGATCGAACGCTGCGCGCGGGCCGCCGCCGCGCGCAGCGCCGCGAAGTAGGCCGCGCCGTCGATCAGCAGCGCGGCGCGACGGGCGCGCGCGATGCGCCAGCAATTGCGTCCTGACTGAAGGATCACCTCGCGTAAGCTAACAGACACGTAAGGAAACTGCGAACCGTTCGGAACACGCGCGGCACAGCCGGTGTCAGTATGATCGACCATGTCTCAATCGCACCCCATCGAAGACTATGCCCTGCTGGGCGACACCAACACGGCCGCACTCGTCAGCCGCGCGGGTTCGCTCGACTGGCTTTGCGCACCGCGTTTCGATTCCGCCGCCTGCTTCGCCGCGCTGCTCGGCGACGCCGAGCACGGCCGCTGGCTGATCGCGCCTGCGGCGGCGCCGCGCGCCACGCGCCGCCATTACCGCGACGGGACGCTGGTGCTCGAGACCGAGTTCGAGACCGAGGAGGGCGCAGTTCGGCTGATCGATTTCATGCCGTGTCCGCCCGGCGAGGACAGGGTCGACGTGCTACGGGTGGTGCGGGGCGTGCGCGGCAGCGTGCCGATGCGGATGGAGCTGGTCATGCGCTTCGATTACGGGCGCGTGGTGCCGTGGGTGAGGCGCGAGGCGGACGGCCTGCGCGCGGTCGCCGGGCCCGAAGCGCTGCGGCTGCGCTCGCCGGTCGGGCTCGAGAACGAGGGCTTCGTGACCCGCGCGCGCTTCGACGTCTCGGTGGGCGAGAGCGTTGCCTTCGCCCTCACCTGGTCGCCGTCGCACCGGCCGATGCCGGAGGCGCCGGACGTCGAGCGCTCGCTGCGTGCCACCGACGCCTGGTGGCGCAAGTGGAGCAGGCGCTATCAAGGCCAGGGGCCGTGGCGCGACGCAGTCGAGCGCTCGCTGCTCACGCTGAAAGCGCTGACCTACGCCCCTACGGGCGGCATCGTCGCCGCGCCGACGACCTCGCTGCCGGAGAGCCTCGGCGGCGCGCGCAACTGGGACTATCGCTTCTGCTGGCTGCGCGACGCGGCGTTCACGCTCTACGTCCTGCTCACTTCCGGCTACGTCGAGGAGGCGCGTGCGTGGCGCGACTGGCTGCTGCGCGCCGTCGCCGGGCGGCCGGAGCAGCTGCAGGTGCTCTACGGCATCGCCGGCGAGCGGCGCCTGCCGGAAATGGAGCTCGGCTGGCTGCCGGGCTACGCGGGCAGCGCGCCGGTGCGCAGCGGCAACGGCGCGCACGGCCAGGTCCAGCTCGACGCCTACGGCTCGATCCTGGACATGATGCACACCGCGCGCATCCACAAGGTGGATTACGACCACGAGGCCTGGCGCGTCGAGCGCGTGCTGCTCGACGCGCTGGAATCGCGCTGGCGCGAGCCCGACGCGAGCATCTGGGAGGTGCGCGGCGAACCCCGCCAGTTCACCTACTCGAAGGTGCTCGCCTGGGTCGCGTTCGACCGCGCGGTGAAGGCGGTCGAGCGCCACGGCCTCGAGGGGCCGGTCGAGCGCTGGCGCAAGCTGCGCGACGCGGTGCACCGCGACGTGTGCGAGAAAGGCTACGACGCCGGGCGCGGCGCTTTCGTGCAGTACTACGGCGCGAGCGCGCTCGACGCCTCGCTGCTGATGATTCCGAAGATCGGCTTCCTTCCTGCGAGCGATCCGCGCGTGGCCGGCACCGTGGCGGCGGTGCAGCGCGAGCTGACCGTCGACGGCTTCGTGCTGCGCTACCTTCAGCACGACGACGGCGTCGACGGGCTGGCGCCGGGCGAGGGCGCCTTCCTGCCGTGCAGCTTCTGGCTCGCCGACAACCTGGCGATGATGGGGCGGCGCGAGGAGGCGCGCGAGCTGTTCGAGCGACTGCTCGCGGTGCGCAACGACGTCGGCCTGCTGGCCGAGGAGTACGACCCGAAGACAGGCCGCCAGCTTGGAAATTTTCCGCAGGCGCTGTCGCATATAGCGCTCGTCAACACCGCAGAGAATCTCGGCCGCGGCTGAGCCGCGGGGCTTGCTAGAATCGTCGGCGTGTCAGAACTGCGCCAGGATCCGATCACGCGCGACTGGGTGATCATCAACCCTGCGCGCGCGCTGCGCCCGCATGACGGCGGCGGCGGTGCCGCGCCGTGCCCGTTTTGCCCCGGCCACGAGCAGCACGCCACCGAGGCGGTGGACAGCATCGAGGGGCCGGACGGCAAATGGCTGGTGCGATCGCTGCCCAACAAGTATCCGGTCCTGGCCACGCCGCCGGGGCCGGGCGAGACGGCGCGGGACGGGGCGGGCCGCGCCATGCCGGGCAGCGGCTATCACGAAGTGATCGTCGAGTCGCCCGAGCACGCGACCACGCTCGGGGCGATGCCGGTCGCGCAGCTGCGGCGGGTGCTCGAAATGTACGCGCGCCGCTATCGAAGCCTTGCCGAGCGCGACGGCAGCGTGCGGCAGGTGGTGTTGTTTCGAAACCAGGGCGCGCGCGCGGGCACCAGCCTCACGCACCCGCATTCGCAGATCGTCGCCACGCCCGCGGTGTCGCCCGAGACGCGGCGCCGGGTGAGCGACGAGATCGCTTACTTCGACGAACACGGGCGTTGCGGCCTTTGCGCGGTGCTCGAGGACGAGCGTGCCGCCCGCGAGCGCCTGGTGCTCGAAACCGCGTGCTTTGCCACCGTCACGCCGTATGCGTCGAGCAACCCCTACCAGCTCCAGATCGTTCCGCTACGGCACTGCCCGAGCTTCCTCGAGGTCGATCCCGCGGAGCTGGACGATCTCGCTGAGCATCTCTCGCGAGCGGTCGCGGCGCTGCGCGCCTGCCTCGGCGAGCCTGACTACAATCTGGTGGTGGCTTGCCCGCCGCTGGACCTGGTGCACCGCGCGGCGAGCCACTGGTACATCGAGATCCTGCCGCGCGTCACCACGCCGGCGGGCTTCGAGCTCGGCTCCCGCATTGCGGTCAACGTGAAGGCGCCCGAGCAGGCGGCGCGCGAGCTGCGCGCGGCCGCCGCGCGAACCTGAGGAGGAGGCATGGAGAAGTTCTTCTGGCCGCTGCGAATCGAGCAGTACGAGGACTTGATCGGCGCCGCGGCGGTCGAGCGCATCATGCTCAAGGCCAAGCGTCTTCACGACCTGCGCGTGGTCAACATCAGCTCGACTTTCTACGGCGGCGGCGTGGCCGAGATCCTGTCCTCGCTCACGCTGGCGCAGCGGGCGATCGGGATCCGCGCGGACTGGCGCCTGATCCAGGGTAGCCCGGACTTCTTCAGCGTCACGAAGAAGCTTCACAACGCGCTGCAGGGCGGGGACATCGACCTGACCGACCTCAAGCGGCACCACTACGAGCAGATCGTGTTCCACAACGCGCTGCGCATGGAGGTCGACGCCGACCTGGTGGTGGTGCACGATCCGCAGCCGCTGCCGCTGGTGACGCACTACCGGCACACCTGCCCCTGGGTCTGGCGCTGCCACATCGATCTCTCGCAACCCAACCCGGACGCCTGGGGATACGTGAAGACTTTCGTCGAGCAGTACGACTCGGTGATCATGTCGCTCCCCGAGTACGGGCAGAAGCTCGACGTGCCGCAGGTGTTCTTCATGCCGGCGATCGACCCGTTCTCGGTCAAGAACCGCGAGCTGGACGAGGCGGAGATCAGGGACCGCCTCGAGCACTACGGCATCCCGGACGACCTGCCGATCGTGGCCCAGGTCTCGCGCTTCGACCGCTGGAAGGATCCGCAGGGGGTGATCGAGGCCTTCCGGCTGGCGCGCAAGGAGGTCGACGCGACGCTGGTGCTGCTCGGCAACGTGGCGACCGACGATCCCGAGGGCCAGCAGGTCTTCGAATCGCTGCTGGATTGCAAGGAAGAGCGCATCCTGATCCTCACCGCGGAGGACAGCGCTCTGGTCAACGCGCTGCAGCGCCGCGCGGCGGTGGTGCTGCAGAAATCCCTGCGCGAGGGATTCGGGCTGACGGTCACCGAGGCGATGTGGAAGGGCGCCGCAGTGATCGGCGGCGACTGCGGCGGGATCCGGCGCCAGATCGAGGACGGCGTCAACGGCTTCCGGGTCGCGAGCGTGGAGCAGGCCGCGCAGCGCATGGTGCAGCTGCTGAAGGACGAAAGCCTGCGGCGCAGGCTCGGCGAAGCGGCCCGCGAGTCGGTGCGCGCGAACTTCCTGATGAGCCGCCTGGTCGAGCAGTATCTCGACCTGTTCGCGGCGTTCGAGCCGCGCTTTTCGCTAAGGCCTCAGAACAACCTGCCCGGCAGCCACATCGAGAGCTGAGGCACGTAGGTCACGATCACGAGGAACAGCAGCAGCACCGAGAGCCAGGGCAGGGCGGCGCGCACCACCTGCACGATCGACATCCCGGTGATGCCCGAGGTGACGAAAAGGTTGAGGCCGACCGGCGGCGTGACCATCCCGATCTCCAGGTTGACCACCATGATGATGCCGAGGTGGACCGGGTCGATGCCGAGATGGCCGGCGATCGGGAACAGGATGGGCGCCAGGATCAGGATGATCCCGGTCGGCTCCATGAAGTTGCCCGCGACCAGGAGGAGGATATTGACCACCACCAGGAACTGCCAGGGTGCCATGCCCATGGCGACGATCTGCTCGGCGATCGCTTGCGGGATACGTTCGGTGGTCAGCACGTGGGCGAACAGCAGCGCGTTGGCGATGATGAACATAAGCATCACCGTGACCCGGGCCGCGTCGACGAGAACTTTCGGCACCTGCTTCAGGCCGATGTCGCGATAGACGAACACGGCGACGAAGAAAGCGTAGACCGCCGACACGCCCGCCGCCTCGGTGGGGGTGAACACGCCGCCGTAGATGCCGCCGAGGATGATGAACAGCAGCAGCAGACCCCATAGCGAATCGCGTCCGGCGACCAGCACCTCGCGCAGCGTGGCGCGCGGCTGGCGCGGCAGGTTCAGCACGCGCGCGCGCACGTAGATCGCGACCATCAGCATCAGCCCGAGGACGATGCCGGGGATCACGCCGGCCATGAACAGCTTGCCCACCGAAGTGTCCGTCGCGGCGGCGTAGACCACCATCACGATCGACGGCGGAATCAGGATGCCGAGCGTGCCGGCGTTGCAGATCACCCCGGCGGCGAACGACTGCGTGTAGCCGGCGCGCACCATGCCGGCGATCACGATGCTGCCGACGGCGACCACGGTGGCGGGGGACGAGCCCGACACGGCGGCGAACAGCATGCAGGCGAGCACCGAGGCCATCGCGAGCCCGCCGCGCAGGTGGCCGACGCAGGCGATGGCGAAACGGATCATGCGGCGCGCCACGCCGCCCGTGGTCATGAAGGCGCCGGCCAGGATGAAGTAGGGGATCGCCAGCAGCGTGAAGTGCTCCGAGGTCTCGAACAGCTTGAGCGAGAGCGAAGCGAGCGAGTCCTTGCCGAAGAACAGGATCGTGAGCACCGACGACAGCCCGAGCGCCACCGCGATCGGAATGCCGAGCAGCATGAACGCGAAGAGCATGACGAACAGGGCCGCTGTGGTCATGCCTTGAACTCGTCCTTGTGCTTGAGCGCGTCGGCGGCTTCGTCGGCGACCTGCAGGCGCGTTTCGCGGCCCGTCACGATGCGGAAGAAGGCCTCGCCGAAACGCACGATCAGCAGCCCGAATCCGATCAGCAGCGACAGTCGGGGTACCCACTGCGGGATGGGCAGGTCCTCGGCCATGATGCCGATCTCGTACATCTTGGCGACGTAGGTCCAGGCACCGATGAAGATGATCACCGAGTAGGCGACGCACAGCAGCGCCGCGACGGCGCCGACGACGCGCGCCGCCTTCGGCTTGAGCGCCTTGACCAGCGCGTCGACGCCGATGTGGCTGCCGACGCGCACGCCGTACGACATGCCGAGGAAGATCAGGAACCCGAACAGGTAGGTGACCAGCTCGAGCGCCCAGACGAAGCTGAAGTTGAACACGTACCGCGCCACCACCTGGGTGAAGGTGATGAGCGTCATGACGGCGAGGAGGAGGGCGATCAGGCCCTCCTCCAGCCGGTGGAACCAGTCCCAGCGCATCGCGCGGGCCTGCCGCCGGATCAGCGGTTCGCCTTTTGCGCGGCCTCGATCAGGTCCTTGCCGATGTCGCCCTCGAACTTCTTCCACACCGGCGCCATCGCCTTGCGCCAGGCCGCGACGTCGTCCTTGCTCAGGGGCTGGATCTTCGCTTTGCCCGCCTCGGCGATGCGCCCCTTGTCCCTCTCGTTGATGTCGCTGGCGAGCTTGTTGCCGTAGGCGGTGGCCTCGGCCATGGCCTCGGACAGACCCTTGCGCACGTCGGCGGGCAATCCGTCCCACCACTTGGCGTTGGTGACGACCATGTAGTCGATCACGCCGTGGTTGGTTTCGGCGATCGTCTTCTGCACCTCGTAGAATTTCTGGGTGTAGATGTTGGACCAGGTGTTCTCCTGGCCGTCGACCACGCCGGTCTGCAGCGCCTGGTACACCTCGCTGAACGCCATCTTCTGCGGGTTGGCGCCGAGCGCACGGAACTGCGCCTCGAGCACGTCGGACGACTGGATGCGGAACTTGAGTCCCTTCACGTCCTCGGGACGGACGAGCCGGGCCTTGTCGGTCGAGAGCTGCTTCATGCCGTTGTGCCAGTAGGCGAGACCCTTGATGCCTTTCGATTTCATCGAATCGAGCAGAGCAACGCCGTCCGGGCCCTGCTGGAAGCGGTCCACCGCGGCGATGTCGTCGAAGAGGAAGGGCAGGTCGAACAGTTGCAGCTTCTTGGTGTAACGCGAGAACTTCGACAGCGAGGGCGCGATGATCTGAACGTCGCCAAGCAGCAAGGCCTCCATTTCCTTGGCGTCGCCGAACAGCTGCGAGCTCGGGAAGACCTGGACCTGGACCTTGCCCGGGAGCAGTTTCTCAGCGACCTCCTTGAACTTCAGAGAAGCCTGCCCCTTGGGCGTCTTCTCCGCCACCACGTGGCTGACTTTCACGATGATCGGCTCCGCCTGCGCCAGGAGGGACAGCGAAAGCGCTACAGCGCCGGCCAGCAATGCCGGGATGATTCTCATGGTTTTGCTCCGTCAGTAATGAAGAGGGCTCCTGCTACCGCTTGATTGCCGCGCAATCGTATCCA
>CAZLUX010000055.1:7620-17162 GCA_964562815.1 uncultured Enterobacteriaceae bacterium | reverse complement strand
CTCGGCGCGGTGCTCGCGCGCGGCACGCTCAACCTGCTGCGCATCCACGACCACGCGGTGCGCGGCTTCGCGGTCGGGGTGGCGGCGCACGGCATCGGCACCGCGCGCGCGTTCCAGGTGTCGGAGGTGATGGGTGCGTTCGCCGGCCTGGGCATGGGCCTGAACGGCCTGCTCACCGCCTTCCTGTTCCCGCTCCTGGTAACGCTGTGGGGAAGATGATCGCCGCGCCCCAGCCGAGCGTGACGCCCACGGCGTCGGCCACCATGTCGGCGATCTCGAAGTCGCGGTAGCCGAGCCACCCCTGCACGAACTCGAGAGCCACGCCCAGCGCCGCGAAGCCGAGCGCATAGCCCAGCCGCACGCGCCGCTCGAGATAGAGCTGGCCGAACCAGAACATCACCAGGCCGTAGCTGCCCAGGTGCTCGAGCTTGTCGCTCTGCTCGAAGCCGAGCGAGGGCGGCGAGTGCATCACCGAGCCGTACACGATCGCGGCGACCATCGCCCAGCCGGCAGCGAGCCAGAGCCTGCGCATGCTCAGAAGAGCTGCAGCTGCCCGGGCGGAGCGGGCGGCCTGAAGCGCGAGCAATCCAGCTCGCGGCGCGGCCGGGTGCCGCGCTCGGCGCCGTTCAGCCCCAGCCTTCGACACGCGACCTCGAAGCGCTTGGCGAGCAGCTCCGCATAGTTGCCGGTGCCGGTCATGCGGGCGCCGAAGCGCGGATCGTTGTCGCGCCCGCCGCGCAGCTGCTGCACCATGCTCATGACGTGCTCGGCGCGCAGGGGGTAATGCGCCGCCAGCCACTCGCGGAACAGCTCCTTGAGCTCGTTCGGCAGGCGCAGGAGCTGGTAGCCGGCCATGCTCGCGCCGGCCGCGGCGGCGGCGTCCAGCGATTCCTCGACCGACTTGTCCGACAGCGCCGGCACCACCGGCGCGAGCATGACGCCGACCGGCACGCCGGCGCCGGCCAGCGCGCGGATCGTGTCGACGCGCCGCTGCGGGCTCGCCGCGCGCGGCTCGAGGCGCCGCGCGAGCGCGCGGTCGAGCGTGCCGAGCGAGACGAAGACCTTGGCCAGGCCGTCGCGGCCCATCGGCCCGAGCAGATCGAGGTCGCGCTCCACGAGCACCGACTTGGTGACGATGGTCAGCGGGTGGCGGCATTCGGCGAGCAGCTCGATCAGGCCGCGCGTGATGCGGTATCGGCGCTCGATGGGCTGGTAGCAGTCGGTGTTGGCGCCGAGCGCGATCGGCGAGGGCCGGTAGCCCGGCCTGCCGAGCTCCGCGCGCAGCCGCTCGACCGCGTTCACCTTGGCGAACAGGCGCGTCTCGAAGTCGATCCCGGGCGAGAGCTCGAGGTAGGCGTGGCTCGGGCGCGCGTAGCAGTAGATGCAGCCGTGCTCGCACCCTCTGTAGGGGTTGATCGAAAGCTCGAAGGGGAGATCCGGCGAATCGTTGCGCTGGATGATCGAGCGCGCGCGCTCCTCCGTCACGATCGTCTCGACCGCCTGCGGCGCCTCGCCCTCGCCGTCCCAGCCGTCGTCGAAGGCTTCCCGCGCAAGGGTCTCGAAGCGCCCCTGCAGCCTTGAGAGCGCGCCGCGCGACTTCCCCGGGGCGCTCACCACCGCGGCGCGAACGCCGATCGAGCGGCTTGCGGAATTCGCCTCCTTGGCCATGTCGCCTGCCGTTAGAATCGCGGTGTCCTGAAGGAATCCCGTACTGTATATATGTCCAGTGAAAGGCGCAACGTCGCGCTGCTGACCGCCTGTCAGGCGATGCTGCTGACCAACAACTCGACCCTGATTGCGATCAACGGCCTGGCCGGGCTCGCGCTGGCGGCGAACCGCTCGCTCGCCACGCTGCCGGTGACGTTCTGGGTGCTGGGCGGCGCGGTCGCGACGATGCGCGCCTCGCTGCACATGAAGCGGGTGGGGCGCCGGCGCGGCCTGACGCTCGGCACCCTGTGGGGGTTCAGCGGCGCGCTGATCTGCGCCGGCGCGATCTGGCTGCAGAACTTCTGGCTGCTGTGCTTCGGCGCGATGGTGTTCGGCGTCTACAACGCCTACGGCCAGTACTACCGCTTCGCCGCCGCCGACGCGGCGAGCGTGCAGTTCCGCTCCACCGCCATCTCGCTCGTGCTCGCGGGCGGCCTGGTCGGAGGCGTGCTCGGCCCGACCACCAGCCGCTTGACGGTCGAGCTGCTGCCGCAGCGCTTCCTCGGCGCCTACCTAGCGCTCGTCGTATTCCTGCTGGTCACGGTGGCGCTGCTGCGCTTCATCCGCATCCCCGACCCGAGCGCGGCGGAGCAGCAGGCGAGCGGCCGGCCGCTGTCGGTGATCGCGCGCCAGCCCAAGTACCTCGTCGCGGTGGCGGGCGCGGCGATCGGCTACGGCGTGATGAACTTTCTCATGACCTCGACGCCGATCGCGATGACCATCTGCGGCCATCCCTACGGCACCGCCGCCTTCGTCATCTCCTCGCACGTCGTGGGGATGTACCTGCCGTCGTTCTTCACCGGCGGCCTGATCCGGCGCTTCGGCCCGCTGCCGGTGATGTTCGCCGGCGCGCTGCTCAACGCCGCCTGCGTCGGCGTCGCGCTGAGCGGCGTCGCGGTCGCGGACTTCTGGCTCGCGCTCGTCATGCTCGGCGTGGGCTGGAACTTCCTCTTCATCGGCGCGACCACCCTGCTCACCGAAACCTACCGGCCGGAAGAGCGCGCCAAGGCGCAGGGCGCCAACGACTCGGCGATCTTCGTCATGATGGCGCTCTCTTCCTTCTCCTCGGGCCTGATCGTGACCAATCTCGGCTGGAACAGCGTCAACTACGCCGCCCTGCCGCTGGTGGCGATCATCATGGCGGCGATCGCCTGGCTCGGGCTGCACGGGCGCCGGCATCCGGCGGCGGCCTGAGGCAATGGCGGGCGCCCCTCCAGCCGCCGTCGGCGCCACGCTCGAGGAAATCGATACCCCGGCGCTGGTCGTCGAGCTCGACGCCTTCGAGCGCAACTTGAAGGCCTTGGCGCGGGCGGTCGAAGGACGGGGGGTGCGGGTGCGCGCCCACGCCAAGACCCACAAATGCCCGCAAATCGCGCTGCGCCAGATCGCCGCCGGCGCCGTCGGCGTGTGCTGTCAGAAGGTCTCGGAGGCCGAGGCGATGGTCGACGGCGGCGTCGGCGACGTGCTGGTGTCGAACGAGATCGTCGGGGCGCGCAAGCTCGAGCGGCTCGCGGCGCTTGCGCGCCGGGCGCGGATCGGCGTTTGCGCGGACGACGCGGGCAACGTGCGCGCGCTGTCGCAGGCGGCCGAGCGCGCCGGCGCGACGCTCGACGTCTACGTCGAGGTGGACGTCGGCGCCCGCCGCTGCGGCGTCGCGCCCGGTGCGCCGGCGCTCGCGCTGGCGCGCGAAGTCGCCGCGCTGCCCGGGCTGCGCTTCGCGGGCCTGCAGGCCTATCACGGAGCGGCCCAGCACCTGCGCACGATGGCCGAGCGCCGCGACGCGATCGCCCGCGCCGCGGCCGCGGCCAAGCAGACGCGGAGCCTGCTCGAGTCCGAGGGGCTCGCCTGCCCGACGGTGACGGGCGCGGGCAGCGGAACCTTCGCTTTCGAGATCGAGTCGGGCGCGTTCGACGAGATTCAGCCGGGCTCGTACGTCTTCATGGATGCCGACTACGCGAAGAACGAATGGGCCGCACCGCTGCCGCGCTTCGAGCACTCGCTGTTCGTGCTGGCGACGGTGATGAGCCGGCCGGCGCCGGAGCGCGCGGTGCTGGACGCGGGGCTCAAGGCGCTCTCGGTCGATTCCGGCATGCCGCTCGTTTGGGAGCGCCCGGGGCTGCGCTATGCGCGGGCCTCGGACGAGCACGGCGTGATCGAAATCGAGGGCGGCGCGGCGCCCGCGCTCGGTGAGCGCCTGCTGCTGGTGCCGGGACACTGCGACCCGACGGTGAACCTCTACGACTGGTACGTCTGCGTCAGGTCCGGCGTCGTGGAGGAAGTCTGGCCGATCCCGGCCAGGGGCGCCGTGACCTAGTCCGGCTGCGGCGTGCGCGTGCGACTACTTGTAGAACTCGTGCCGGCCGATGCGGGCGACGAGCTTCTTTTCCTTCGCCCAGGAGGGCTTGACGCGACTGGCGTGGTAATAAAGCGCCCCGTTCAGCTTCTCCGGCCGCTGTCCGTCGTAGACATCCTCGGCCACCTTGCGCGCCCGCGCCCACTCCTCGCCGCTCGGAGCGGGCAGGCTGGCGAGCTCGGTCCAGGAGAACGCCGCGACGTAGCGCTTGCGAATCGCGTCCCAGTTCTTCTGATGAACCACCTCGCACACCGTCGAGGGATAGCTCGCCGCGGCCTTGCGGTTCATCGTCACCTGCGCCACCGCGTACTGGCCTGCCTCCGGCTCTCCGCGCGCCTCGAAGTAGACGTTCCTGGCGAGGCAGTTCAGTTGCTGGGCTCTGGCCTGAAGCGCTTCCTCGCGCACCGCGTCCTGGTAGACGGTCGCCGCATGGATTCCGAACGCGAGGCCGGTCACCATCGTGCCCGCGAACAGCGCGAACGCCATGCCCTCCCAGTCGGCGCGATACCAGTACAGAGCGAGTCGGGTGCGAAATCTCATCCCGGCCATGTTTTGCGCGATGGCAGCCTGCGTCAAGTAAACAGTTGCGAGGTGTGGCGACATACCCACAGGGGCTGTGGAAAAAACTGTGAATAAGCCTTGGATAGAATGTGAGTCAGTCGATGTTGACGCCTGATCCCGACAGCCGCTCGCGCCGCCGCCCCTATTACGGCTGGGTGGTGGTGGCAGCCGCCTTCACGCTCATGTTCGTCGGCTTCGGCGCGGCGTACTCGTTTGCCGCCTTCTTCAGCGCGTTCCAGTCCGAGTTCTCGGCTTCGCGCGGCCACGTCTCGCTGGTGTTCTCGGTCGCCGCGTTCCTGTGGTTCACGCTCGGCGCGCCGGGCGGCGTGCTCGCGGACCGCTTCGGGCCGCGTCGGGTGGCGCTCGTCGGCGTCGCCTGCCTGGTGGCGGCGCTCGCGCTCGCGAGCGTCGCGCCCTCGGTCGGAGTGCTCTATCTGACCTACAGCGTCGGCGTCGGCGTCGGCGTCGGGCTCACCTACGTGCCCTCGGTCGGGGCGGTGCAGCCGTGGTTCGCCGCCAACCGCGCCTTTGCCTCGGGGATCGCGGTCGCGGGAATCGGCGCCGGCAATTTCCTCGTGCCGCTGCTCGCGGCCTGGTTGATCGACGCATTCGGCTGGCGCGCCGCCTACCAGGCGCTCGCGCTCGGCGTACTCGTGCTCGGCGGCGCGGCCGCGCTGGCGATCGACGACGACCCGACGCGCCACGGCGGGACCGGAGCGAAGCGCACCGTCCGCGAGTCGCTTCCCGGCGCGACGCTCGGCGAGGCCCTGCGCTCGGAGCCGTTCTGGCTGCTCTACGTCTCGAGCGTGCTCGTCTGCGTCGGCCTGTTCGTGCCGATGGTCCATCTCGCCTCCTACGCCCAGGACGCGGGCTACTCGGAGGCGCAGGGCGTGGCGCTGGTGAGCCTGATCGGCCTGGGCAGCCTGCTCGGGCGCTTCACCATCGGCGGCGTCGCCGACCGCCTCGGGCGGATGCCATCGCTCGCGGCGATGTACGCGGGCCTGGGAGCGATGCTCGTGGTGTGGTGGCTCTCGAGCCAGTACTGGGTGCTCGCCGTGTTCGCGCTGAGCTTTGGTGCCTTCTACGGCGGATTCGTCGCGCTGGCGCCGTCGATCACGATGGACCTCTACGGCCAGCGCGCGCTGTCCGGGATCATCGGCTTTCTCTACACCGGGCCGGGGATCGGCACGCTCATCGGGCCGCCGCTCGCCGGCGTCGCCTTCGATACGCTCGGCAGCTACGCCGCGCCGATCCTGGCCGGGGCGGCGCTTTCCTTCGCCGCCGCGGGCATCGTCCTGGTGCTGATGCGGCGCACGCGCGCCGTGGCGGCGTGAAGCGCGCGCCCGCCATCGCGGTGAGCGAGGCGCGCGGCCTGCGTCACCTTCATCTCGGCGGCGAAGCGATCCAGAGCGCGATGCGGATCGACGATCCCTACGCGCTCGCGCTGGACTATACGCGCTGCATGATGGCGTTCCTGCTGTTCCACCCGCGGCCGCGCGAGGTGCTGATGATCGGGCTCGGCGGAGGCTCGCTCGCCAAGTTCTTCCACCGCCGCTTGCGCGGCGCGCGGGTGCGTGCGGTCGAGCTCGATCCGCGCGTGGTCGCCGCGGCGCGCGAGCACTTCGCGCTGCCGCCCGACGACGCCCGCCTGACGGTCGAGGTGGGCGACGGCGCCGAGGCGCTGGCGCCGGAATGCTGCGACCTGCTGGTGGTGGACGGCTTCGACGACGGCGAGCAGGTGCCCGGCCTGGCGAGCCGCGCCTTCTACGATGCCGCCTGGCTCGCGCTTTCGGAGCCCGGCGCGATGGTGATCAATATCATGAGCGACGACCCGGCCCTCGACGTCTATCTGCAGCGGGTGGAGCGCGCCTTCGGCGGCGCCGTGCTGTGCCTGCCGGCGCTTTCTGACCCGAACCTCATCGTGCTCGCGTTGAAGGGCGGGCCGCGCAGGCTCGCCTGGCGCTCGCTGCGCGCGCGCGCCGAGCGCCTCGAGGCCCGTTTCGCGCTGCCGTTCCGGCGCTACGTCGCGGCGCTCGCGCGGATGAATCCCCATACGAGGGACGACCTTATAATTGTTCCGGAAGCGGAAACAAACGGAGGCGAATCATGAAGCTGACCAGTGAGAGTTTTATCGACATGGGCGAGATCCCGGGGCGCTGCGCGTTTGCCGTGCCGGACGCCAAGACCCACGTGCGGCTGTCCGACAACCGCAATCCGCAGCTCGCGTGGAGCGGCTTGCCCTCGGGCACGCGCTCGCTCGCGCTGGTCTGCCACGACTACGACGTTCCGTCCAAGCCCGACGACGTCAACAAGGAGGGCCGCCAGATTCCCGCGACGCTGCCGCGGGTCGATTTCTTTCACTGGCTGCTGGTCGACCTCAAGCCCTTCGAAAAGCCGATCGCGGAAGGCGAGTTCTCCAACGGCATCACCGCGCGCGGCAAGCCCGGGCCGGCGGCGCCGCGCGGCGCGCGCCAGGGGCTGAACGACTACACTTCCTGGTTCGCCGGCGACGCCGACATGAAGGGCGACTACTACGGCTACGACGGTCCCTGTCCGCCCTGGAACGACACCATCGTGCACCATTACGTCTTCACGCTCTACGCGCTCGACATCGAGAAGTGCCCGCTGCCGGACGGCTTCCGCGGCGCGGACCTGCTGGGCGCCATCAAGGGCCACATCCTCGACAGTGCGCGCATCACCGGGGTCTACACGCTGAACCTGTCGGTCAAGGCTTGAGCCTCGAGATCCTGGCGCTGGCGCCGATCGCGTTCCTCGGAGCGCTGGTCTACGGCATCACCGGCTTCGGCGCCGCGCTGGTCGCGATTCCCCTGGCGACGCATTTCGTGCCGCTGCCCTTCGCGCTCGCGGTGTTCGTGCTGCTCGATCTGGCGAACGCGCTGCGCCTCGGCTTCGAGGCGCCGCAGCACGTGGATCGCGGCGAGGTTGCGCGGCTGGTGCCGATGCTGGTGGCGGGGACCGTGCTCGGCGTGACCGCGCTGGTGAACCTGCCGCGCCAGGGCGCGCTGCTCGCGCTGGGCGTCTTCGTCGTCGCCTTTGCGCTGTACTCGCTCTTTTCGCGCGGCCCGCGACGCGCGCTCGGGCGCGGCTGGGCCTGGCCCGCGGGCCTGGCGGGAGGCATTACGAGCGCGATGTTCGGCGCCGGGGGGCCGCCCTACGCGATCTATCTGTCGCAGCGAGATCTGAGCAAGGAGGCATTCCGGGCCACGCTCGCGGTGACTTCGATCGCGAGCATCTCGATGCGGTTGGCGGCGTTCGCGCTGACGGGGCTGATGAGCCATCTCGCAGTATGGGCGGCGGCGGCAGTCGCGCTGCCGGCGGCCTGGATCGGCATCTCGACGGCTTCGCGCCTGTTCCGCCGCATTCGGCGCGAGACGCTGATGCGCGCCGTGGCGCTGATGCTGCTCGCCTCGGGCGGCTCGCTCGTCGTTCGCGCGCTGGGTTGAGCCATGGACTGGGTGCTCGCCTGCGTGCTCCTGTACATCGTCGCGCAGCTCGGCATCGCGTTCTGGTTCTCGCACCGCAACCGCAACGAGGTCGACTACCTGCTGGCCGGGCGCAGCCTGGGCCCGTGGATGGCGACCTTCACGGTGTTCGCGACCTGGTTCGGCGCCGAGACCTGCGTCGGCGCCGCCGGCGAAGCCTACGCGCACGGCATTTCCGGCGTGCTGGCCGACCCTTTCGGCTACACCGTGGGGATCGTACTGACGGGCCTGTTCTTCGCGGGCGTGCTTTGGAAGCGAGGCATCGTCACGCTCGCCGACCTGTTCCGCCAGCGCTACGGCATCGGGGTCGAGCGACTCGCGGCGATCATCATGATTCCGTCCTCGATCATGTGGGCGGCGGCCCAGGTGCGCGCTTTCGGCCAGGTGCTGGCCTCCGCCTCCGACCTCGGCCTGCTCGCGGCGATCACGCTCGCCGCGGCGGTGGTGATCGCCTACACCGCGATCGGCGGCATGTGGGCCGACGCGGTCACCGACCTGGTGCAGGGCATCGTGCTGATCGCCGGGGTGCTCGCCCTGGGCGCGGTCTTCGTGTCCCTCGGCGGCCTGCGCGAGATCGCGGCGCTGCCCGCGGCGAGCTTCGATCCGACGCGCGGGCGCAGCGTGGTGAGCCTGCTCGACACGCTGGCCGTGCCGATCTTCTCCACCATCGCCGCTCAGGAGCTGGTGTCGCGCGTCCTCGCGGTGCGCGGGGCGAAGCTCGCGCGCCGCGCGACGGTCGCCGCGGGCGCCCTCTATCTCGCGATCGGCATCGTGCCGGTGGCGATCGGGCTGGGGGCCGCCGGGATCATCGGCGCCGGGCGCAACCACGAGCAGGTGCTCGCGCTGTTCGCCGCGCAGCAGCTCCCCACGCCGCTCTACATCCTTTTCCTCGGCGCGCTGGTGTCGGCGATCCTGTCGACCCTTTCCGGGGCGCTGCTGGTGGCGGGCTCGCTCGCCGCGCACAACGTGCTCCTGCCGCTCGCGCCTCGCATGACGGAGAAGGCGAAGCTCAGGGCCAACCGCTGGGCGGTGATCGCGTTCGGCGTGATCGCCTACTTCATCGCCCTGTCGAGCGAGAGCATGTACGCGCTGGTGCAGGAATCCTCCGGCCTCGGCAGCGCGGGAATCCTGATCATGATGCTGTTCGCACTCTGGGGCGGGCGCGTGGGCGGGCCGGCAAGCGCGTATGCGGCCCTGATCGCGGGAACGGGGGTGTTCGTGCTCGCGGACAGCGTGCTCGAGCTGGAGGGGTCCTACCTGCTCGCGCTCGGCGCCGCGCTCGCGGGCTACCTGGTCTGCGTGCCGCTCGCCTCGAGCAGGATGAGCCTGCGCAGCTCGCGGTAGCGCTCGTCCGAGCTCTCGCCGAACAGCGGGTCGCGCCCGGCGGGAATCGCGGCGGCCACGTCGGCCCAGTCCTC
>CAZLUX010000055.1:0-7520 GCA_964562815.1 uncultured Enterobacteriaceae bacterium | reverse complement strand
TGAAGGCGACGTCTTCGCGCGCGTGGTGGAAGCGGTCGGGGTAGTGCCGCAGGTACGAGACGATGTCGATCATCAGCCCGTAGTTCGGCGAGCCGCCTTCGTGAAACACCGCGAGCTGGGCTTCGAGCAGAGAAAGCAGGCGCGAGAAATTCGCGTGCTCGGCGTGCCAGAGTTTGACAGGGCTGGTCATCGGTAAATCCAGTCCCGGCTCCAGGGCAGGGGGTTGTTCGTCGGGTCGCTGGTCTTGACTGCGAGCATCTGATGAATCGATACCCAGCGCTGCGAGAAGGCGTGGGCGCAGCCGGCGAGGTAGGCGCGCCAGATGCGCAGGCGCTTGTCTCCGGCGTATTCACGCGCACGCTCGAGATTCGCCTCGAGCCGCTCGCTCCAGTGCCAGAGCGTCTTGGCGTAGTGCAGGCGCAGCGTCTCGATGTCCATCACCTCCAGGCCCGCGGCGGACATTTCGCGCAGCGCAAGCGAGGCGTGCGGCAGCTCGCCGTGCGGGAAGACGTATTTTTCGACGAAGTCGCCGGCGCCGAGACCCACCGAGCGGCTTTCCGGGTCGACCGAGGTGATGCCGTGGTTCATGACGATGCCGCCGTCCTTGAGCAGGCGATGGACGACGCCGAAATACAGCGGCAGGTTCTTCAGGCCGACGTGCTCGAACATGCCCACCGACGATATCTTGTCGTACACCCCTTCGCCGGGCACGTCGCGGTAGTCCTGCAGCAGCACGCGGCAGCGGTCGCCGAGCCCGTCGGCCTTGATCCGCTCGGAAGCCAGCGCGTGCTGGTTGCGCGAGAGCGTGATGCCGGTCGCGTCGACGCCGTAGTGCTTCACTGCCCAGCGCACCAGGCCGCCCCAGCCGCAGCCGATGTCGAGCAGCTTGTCGCCCGGGCGGAGCCGCAGCTTGCGGCAGATGTGATCGAGCTTCTGCTCCTGCGCAGCGTGGATGTCCTCGTCCCCGGTCTTGAAGTAGCCGCAGGAGTAGACCATGTTGCGGTCGAGCCACAACGCGTAGAATTCGTTCGAGACGTCGTAGTGGTAGCGGATCGCCTCGGCGTCGTGCTGCTTGCTGTGACGGCGCAACAGCGGCAGCCTGCCGACCTTGCTTTCGCCGAGATTGCGCGCCAGGCCTTCCGCCGCGCGCAGCGCATCCGAGATGGGGCCCGTGACCTCCAGGTGCCCTTCGACGTAGGCTTCGCCCAGCTTGGCGAGGTTCGGCTTGATGAAATAGCGCAACGCGCCGGCCGACGGGATGCGAAGCGTCACCGTTGGCGAGGGCGAGAGGTCGTAGCGTTCGCCGTTCCAGAGCTCGAGCGCGATCGGCAGCTGCGCCTTGCCGCTCAACTCACCGATGATTTTCTTGACGCGGGACTCCAGCAGCATAAGGGCCTGGGTCGATTTCTGCCTTGCTTCGGTCTATCTTTTTACCGGGCTTTGCGCAACAGATCAAGGACTCGCCGCTTCGCGCATGGTCACGAACTCCTCGGCCGCGGTCGGGTGGATGCCGATGGTGGCGTCGAACTGCGCCTTGGTGGCGCCGAGCTTCACCGCGATCGCGACGCCCTGGATGATCTCGCCGGCCTCCGGCCCGATCATGTGCGCGCCGAGCACCCGCTGGCTGGCGGCATCGACGACCAGCTTCATGAAGGTCTTTTCCTCGGTCGCGGTAAGGGTGTGCTTGAGCGAGCGGAACGAGGCCTTGTACACCTGCACCCTGCCGTAGCGCTCGCGCGCGGTTTCTTCCGACAGCCCGACCGCCGCCAGGTTCGGGTTGGCGAACACCGCGGTCGGCACGTTGTCGTAGTCGAGCGCGCTCGGCTCGCCGTGGAACAGCGTCTTCGCCAGCGCCATGCCTTCGGCGGTGGCGACCGGGGTGAGGTTGATCCGGTTGGTGACGTCGCCGATGGCGTGGATCGATTCCACCGAGCTTTTCGAGTAGCCGTCCACCAGCACCTCGCCGATCGGCCCCAGCTTTACGCCGGCCGCCTCGAGCCCGAGCCCCTTGCTGTTCGGCACCCGGCCGGTGGCGAACAGCACCAGTTCGGCGCGCGCGTGCATGCCGTCGCCGTAGGCCACCTCGAGAACGCCGTCGGGCATCTTGTCGATCGACGCCGGCTCGGCGCCGAAATGCACGATTACGCCCTTCTTCTGGATCTCTTCGCCCAGTCGCGTGCCGAGCTCGGCGTCGAACTCGCGCAGCAGCCGGTGGCGGCGGTAGGCGAGGGTGGTCTGTACGCCCAGGCCGTTGAAGATCGAGGCGAACTCGACCGCGATGTAGCCGCCGCCGACGACGATCGCGCGCTGCGGAAGGCGCTCAAGGTGAAAGATGGCGTCGGAGACCACCGCGTGCGACTTGCCCGGGATGTCGGGCACCTGGGGGCGGGAGCCGGTCGCGATCAGGATGTGCCGGGCGGTCCAGGCGCGGCCGGCGACCTCCACCGTATGCGCGTCGCGCAGCACGGCGCGGCCGCGCACGATCTCGACGCCGGCGGCGGCGAGCAGCCGCTCGTAGACCGCGTTCAGGCGCGCGATTTCCCGGTCCTTGTTGGCGACCAGCGTCTTCCAGTCGAAGCCGGGCTCGCCGAGGCTCCAGCCGTAGGCCGCCGCATCCTCGATGTCGTCGCGGAAGTGCGCCGCGTAGGAGAAAAGCTTCTTGGGGATGCAGCCCACGTTCACGCAGGTGCCGCCGAAGCGGCCCGACTCGGCGATCGCGACCCGCGCGCCGTAGCCGGCCGCCACCCGGCTCGCGCGCACGCCGCCCGAGCCGCCGCCTACGGTGAACAGGTCGAAGTCGTACTGCCCGGCGCGCGTCACTTCAGATTCGGCAGGTTCAACTCCACGAGCTCGAGCAACGCGGAGATGCCGCCGTGCTCGGGCTTGCCGCGCAGAGCCTTGAGCGCGCTTTGCACCCGCTCCTCGATTTGCGCCTTCGGCATGCCCTCGATGCCCTCGAGCAGCGCTGCGAGCGCGCCGAGGTTGCTCCTGCGCGCCGCATCCCGCACCTCGACCAGGCGCGCCTCGATCCCGGCACGGTCCAGGTTGGTCACCAGCTTCAGCGTCTTGTCGTGCGTGCTCATCGCGCGCTCCTCGAGCGGAGGGGTGTACCGATCTTAGCCAGTTGGCGCCGCATTGGCTAGCCGAGGTGCCTGTAGCGCCCGTCCTCGGCGGCGGCGCGGCGCTCGGCGACGAGCTTGTCGAGGTGCGCGCGCAACGAGCGCGCCGCCACGGCATGGAGCTTCGGCGCGACGTCGTCGTAGACCGCGGGCACCAGCTCCTCGAGCGTCGCGGCGCCGAGCTTCGCCAGCGCCGCGACCGCCTTCGCCTCGCGCGCGAGGCGGTGCGCGATCAGGCGCCGCAGCTCCCCGTGCGGGGCCCCGATCAGGTAGCCGTGTCCCGGGGCGAAGATCGCGAACTCCTCGGCGAGCAGCGCCTCGAGCGAGGCGAGGTAGGCGCGCATGTCGCCGTCGGGCGGGTTGATCACGACCGTCGAGCCCTGCATCACGTGATCGCCGGTGAACAGCATCCCGGTCTGCGCGAGGTGATAGCACAGGTGGTTCGAAGCGTGCCCCGGCGTGTGCAGCGCGCGCAGCGCGACGCCGCCCAGCTCGAGCGTTTCTTCGTGCGCCGGCACCCGCTCGGGCGCGAAACCCGGGTCCTGGCTCGCGCCGGGCGGCGCAGGGCGGCCGATCAGCTGCGCGCCGGTGGCCTCGCGGATCGCGGCAGCGGCGGGCGAATGGTCCAGATGCGTGTGCGTGCACAACACCCACCTGATGCGGCCCGCGCCCGCGGCGAGCACCGCCTCGACGTGCGAGTCGATCGCCGGCCCGGGATCGATCACCGCCAGATCGCCTTCGCCCACCAGGTAGGTGTTGGTCCCCGGCCCGGTCATCATGCCCGGATTCGGCGCCGTGATCCGCGTCACCAGCCGGTCGAGGCGCTTGGGCGTGCCGGGCACGATGTCGTAGCCCGTGTTGCCGCTTTCCTCGGGATCGCACCAGTGGATCTCGAAATACTGCGGGTCGGCGCGCCGGAAGAGCTTCGGGCCTTCCTTGCCCTGTGCCCAGCAGGCGCGGTTGGTGTCGATCTCGGGCAGCGCCTTGACGTGCTCGAAGGCCTCGTACGGCCGCGGGAAACGCGCGAGCTCGGCCAGCGTGTGCTTGGTCGCGAAGACGAGCTCGATCTTGCCTTCGGCGTTGCGCTCCAGCGCTTCCTGCGGGCGCAGCCAGAGGTTGTGGATCGTCTCCGAATTGTCGTGCGAGCCCTGCTGGCCCTGAGGCGCGAGGGCGACGAAGAAGCGCGTGTCGAAGCGGCGCGAGCGCCCCGGCGCGGTGATCCAGTGGCCGAAATAGGCGAGCTGGTGTGCCGGCACGATCAGCCGCTCGCGCTCGAGGAAGTCCGCGAAAGACAGCTCGCCCGCGTTGAGCGGCTCGCGCAGGGGCTCGAGCGAGGCGGCGCGATCGGCGCCGACGGGGCGCCGATCCTCGTCCCAGGCGATCAGGATGCCGGCCTCCTCGAAGCATTCGCGCACCGCCGCGACCCAGTACGCGAGGCCGCCTGAGGCGAGGCCCAGCCGCGCGCTCGCCTCGGCGTCCGTGAGGCCGGTCACGCGCTGCCAGACCCGCGGATCGGAGTCCGCCTCGTCGATCGCGCCGCCCGGAAAAACGTAGGCGCCGGCGAGAAAGGCGGCGCCGCGCGTGCGCTGGAGCATGAACACTTCGATCGCGTCGGCCCCCTCGCGCAGCAGGGCGACCGTCGCCGCCGGACGCGGGGCTTGCTTCACGCGGTACGCCCGGCGCGGTCCTTGTCGTTCTGCGCCTTGATCATCTCGCGCATGCGCTGCCAGTCGGCATCCGAGAGCCTGTCCAGCCCGCTGAACGACGCGCCGTTGGCGAGATAGCCGCCGCCGTCGATCGCGATCGTCTCTCCGGTGAGGTACTCGCAGCCGTCGGCCATGAGGAAGGCCGCGAGGTTCTGCAGCTCGGGCATCTGCCCGACGCGCCGCATCGGGATCCGCTGCGTCTCCTCCTCGAAGCTGCTGCCCGGGCGCAGGCGCTTGGAGGCGCCCTCGGTCGGGAAGGGGCCGGGCGCGATCGCGTTGAGGCGGATGCCGTAACGGCCCCACTCGACCGCCAGCGACTTGGTCATCACGTTCAGCGCCGCCTTCGACATCGCCGAGGGCACGACGTAGGGCGAGCCGGTCCAGACCCAGGTGACGAGGATCGAGATCACCGATCCCTTGTGGCCGCTTGCGATCCAGCGTTTGCCGACCGCGTGGGTGACGTAGAAGGTGCCGTGGAAGACGATGTTGGCGATCGCGTTGAACCCGTTCGGCGTCAGGTCCTTGGTCGGGCTGATGAAGTTGCCCGCGGCGTTGTTGACCAGGCCGGTGAGCGGGCCGCTCTCGTCCCAGATGCGCTGCACCATCGCGTCGACCGCCTGAGCGTCGCGGATGTCGACCGAATGGGTTCGCACGGACCCGCCGTGCGCGCCCATCAGCTCCTTCGCGGTCTGCTCGAGCACCGGCCCGCGCCGGCCGGCGATCCACACCTCCGCGCCGAGCGCGAGGTACTTGGCGGCGATCTCCCTTCCCAGCCCCGTCCCGCCGCCGGTAATCAGGATCCGCTTGTCCTTGAACAGCCCTTCTTTGAACATTGACGTTCCCCTCGCAAGGAACGTGCATTCTACTTCGCCTCCACTCAGGCGATCGCCACGTCGGCATCGCCAAGCGCCTGGACCAGCGCCATCCCGCGCTGCGAAAGAAGATGGCAGGCGCCCGGTCCGAGCAGAACGTCGCGCGGCCGGTTCTCCTCGGTCACCCAGAGCGTTCCCGCGCGGCAGCAGACCGTGCTGCCGGCGCCGTCGCGCACGCTCAGGGTTTGTCCTTTGTTCAGGTGCAGGTTGCCGCCGAGGAATTCGATGCGCATAGTCGTCTCCTTGCCATTCGCATGCGATGCGCGCATGCTGCGTGGAGTCAAGCCTAAGGGTCTATCGTGGTGCGCTCAAACGGAATTCTTGCAGGACAGACATGAGTAATGGGAATGCGAAAACGGGGCCGGCGGCGGCTCCGCGCCTGCCTTCGCTCGACCTGCTGAAGGGCTTCGAGGCGGCCGCGCGGCTGCTTTCATTCACCCAGGCGGGCGACGAGCTGCACCTGACGCAGTCGGCGGTGAGCCGCCAGATCAAGGAGCTCGAGGCGCAGCTCGGGGTGGCGCTGTTCGAGCGCCGCCACCGGGCGCTCGCGCTGACCGAGGCCGGGCGCACGCTCTTCCCGGCGGCGGCTCAGGTGCTGCAGGCGATGCGCGCGGCGACCGACCAGCTGCGCGCGCTCTCGGCGCGCCGGTCGCTCGCGGTGACGACGACGCATTCGTTCGCCGCGCTGTGGCTGATCCCGCGCCTTGCGAGCTTTACCCGCACTCACCCCGGGGTGGACGTGCGCATCGCGGCCGACACCCGGGTGCAGGACCTCGAGCGCGACGGCCTCGACCTCGCGATCCGCCATGGCCCGGCCTCGCTCGCGGGACCGAACGCGGTGCGCCTGTTCGGCGAGCGGGTGTTCCCCGTCTGCAGTCCGAAGCTGCTGCGCGACAGCCGGCGGCCGCTCAACCGGCCGGAGGATCTGCGCCACCACGTGCTGCTTCAGTACGACGATCCCGACGGCCGGCATCCCTGGCTGCACTGGAAAACCTGGCTCGAGATCGAGCGGCTGACCGACCTGCGACCTGCGGGCAGCCTGCTGTTCTCGGGCTACGAGCAGATCATTCCGGCGGCGATCGCGGGCAACGGCGTCGCGCTCGGCAGGAGCCCGCTGGTGCGCGAGGCGCTCGCCACGGGCGAGCTGGTGGCGCCGTTTCGGCGCAGCGCCGACCCGGCGCGTGCCTACTTCGCGATCGTGTCGAAGACCGCCGCGGCGCGGCCCGAGGTGACGGAGTTCCTCGCCTGGCTGCGGGGCGAGGCGGCGGCCGAGGAGCCGCCGCGCGCGGCGCTTATACGGTGAGAACCAGCTTGCCGATGTGCTGCGAGGACTCCATCAGCCGGTGCGCCTCGGCGGCCTGGGCGAGCGGAAAGGTCTTGAAGATCACCGGTTTGATCTTGCCGGCCTCGATCAGCGGCCAGACGTGCTCGCGCAGGCTCGCCGCGACGGCGCCCTTGAACTCGACCGGGCGCGGGCGCAGCGTCGACCCGGTGAGCGTGAGCCGTCGGCGCATCACCTCGTTGATGTCGAGCTCGGTCTTGGGTCCGCGCAGGAAGGCGATGAACACCAGCCGGCCTTCCTCGGCGAGGCATTTGAGCTCCTTCGGCACGTAGTCGCCGCCGACCATGTCGAGGATGACGTTCACGCCCTTGTTGTCGGTGGCGGCCAGCACCTCGGCGAGGAAGTCCTGGCTGCGGTAGTTGATCGCCTTGTCGGCGCCGAGCTTGACGCAGGCGGCGCACTTTTCGTCGCTGCCGGCGGTGGCGAGCACGCGGTTGCCCATCGCCTTGGCGATCTGGATCGCGGTGACGCCGATGCCGGA
>CAZLUX010000054.1:0-17171 GCA_964562815.1 uncultured Enterobacteriaceae bacterium | reverse complement strand
AGCTCTTCCTGCGCCGAGCGGCGGCGGCCGCGGCGGGGCTTGGCGCGCTCGTAGCCGCCGTCGGAATCCATCGTCCAGGCCTGGCAGTTGTCGTCGAGGTAGGGCTGCAGGCCCTCGCGGATCACGCGCCGCTTGAGCGCCGGGTCGAGGACCGGGAAGCAGAGCTCGATGCGGCGGAAGAAGTTGCGGTCCATCCAGTCGGCGCTGGCGAGGTAGACGTCGTCGGCGCCGTCGTTGTGGAAGCAGAACACGCGCGAGTGCTCGAGGAAGCGCCCGACGACCGAGATCACGCGGATGTTGTCCGACAGTCCGGGAATACCCGGCCTCAGCCCGCACACGCTGCGCACGATCAGATCGACCTTGGCTCCGGCCTGGGAGGCGGCGTAGAGCTCCTCGACGATGGCCGGCTCGAGCAGCGAGTTCATCTTGGCGATGATACGTGCGGGCTTGCCTTCGGCGGCGTTGGCGGCCTCGCTGCGGATCGCGGCGACGATGCGCTTGTGCAGGGTGAACGGCGACTGCCAGACGTGCCGCATCCGGCTCGCCCGCCCCAGGCCGGTGAGCTGCTTGAACACCTCGTTCACGTCGCTGCAAAGCTCCTCGTTGGACGTCATCAGGCCGAAATCGGTATACAGGCGCGCCGTGCGCGGGTTGTAGTTTCCGGTCGCGAGGTGGACGTAGCGCTTGAGCTGCTTGCCGGTGGCGCCGTCTTCGCGGCGCACTACGAGCGCCATCTTCGCATGCGTCTTGTGGCCGACCACGCCGTAGACGACGTGCGCGCCGACCTCCTCCAGGCGCGCCGCCCAGTTCAGGTTCGCCTCCTCGTCGAAGCGCGCCATCAGCTCGACCACCACGGTCACTTCCTTGCCGCGCCGCGCGGCGTCGATCAGCAGCTCCATCAGCTCGGAGTCGGTCCCGGTTCGGTAGACGGTCTGCTTGATCGCGATCACCTGCGGGTCGGTCGCGGTGGCGCGGATGAAGTCGATCACGGGCACGAACGACTGGTAGGGGTGGTGCAGCAGCACGTCCTGGCGGGCGAGCACCTCGAACAGGTTGTCGCTCTTGTCGAGCGGCGCCGGGACGCCGGGTTGGAACGGCGGATAGTTCAGGTCCGGGCGCTCGACCTGCGCCGGCACCTCGCGCAGCCGGTAGAGGTTCACCGGGCCTTCCACCCGGTACAGGTCGACCTCGGCGAGGCCGAACTGCTGCAGAAGGAACTCGACCATCGCCGGGGAGCAGTTGTCGGCGACCTCCAGTCGCACGGCGTCGCCGAAGTGGCGGTGCAGCAGCTCCCCCTGGAGCGCGATGCGCAGGTTCTTGATCTCCTCCTCGTCGACGAACAGGTCGGAGTTGCGCGTCACGCGGAACTGATAGCAGCCCTGCACTTTCATGCCGGCGAACAGGTCGTCGACGTGCGCGTGCAGGATCGAGGACAGGAACACGAAGTCGTAGTCGCCGCCCGCGATCTCGCGCGGCAGCCGGATGACGCGCGGCAGCACGCGCGGGGCCTGCACGATCGCGGCGCCCGAGCTGCGCCCGAACGCGTCCTTGCCCTCGAGCTCGACCGCGAAGTTGAGGCTCTTGTTGAGCACCTTCGGGAAAGGGTGGGCCGGGTCGAGCCCGATCGGGGTCAGCACCGGCAGCACCTCGCGCAGGAAATAGTCGCGGATCCATTTCTGCTGCTCCGCGTTCCAGTCGGTGCGGCGCAGGAAGCGCACCCCTTCCTCCGCCAGTTTGGGCAGCACGACCTCGTTCAACAGCCGGTACTGCTCGGCCACCAGCGCGTGCGCCTCGCGCGCGACCTCGGCGAAAACGTCGACCGGGCTGCGCCCGTCGGGTCCGGGCTCCGGAATGTCGAGCTTGATCTGCTCCTTGAGTCCCGCCACGCGGATCTCGAAGAACTCGTCGAGGTTCGACGAGACGATGGTGAGGAAGCGCAGCCGCTCGAGCAGCGGCGCGGTTTCGTCCGCGGCCTGCGCGAGCACGCGCCGATTGAACGCGAGCAGCCCGAGCTCGCGGTTCAGAAAATGGGCGCTGGGATAGGCTTTTTTCATCCTGGACCCGCCAGTTTACCGCTCCGGCAATTGCCGGCGCGTGACACCGGCGCTAAGCTGCTTGCCGAAATGGCTCGCCACGAAACCCTCGCTGCGGTCGATCTGGGCTCGAACAGCTTTCACCTGCAGATCGGCCGCGTCGAGGGCGGCCAGATCTACCCGCTCGATTCGCTGCGCGAAGTGGTGCGCCTGGGCGCCGGGCTTACCGCGGAGAAGCGCATCGACCGCGCGACGCAGGCGCGCGCGCTGGATGCGCTGCGCAAGTTCGGCGAGCGCCTGCGGGGCCTGCCGCGCCAGACGGTGCGCGCGGTCGGCACCAACGCGCTGCGGGTGGCGAAGAACGCGCCGCAGTTCCTGCGCGAGGCGCGCCAGGTGCTGGGATTCCCGATCGAGGTGATCGCGGGGCGCGAGGAGGCCCGCCTGATCTACATCGGCGTTGCGCACGCGCTGCCCGCGGCCGCGCACCGGCGGCTGGTGGTCGACGTCGGCGGCGGCTCGACCGAGTTCATCATCGGTACCGGCTACGAGCCTCAGCTCACCGAGTCGCTCTATATGGGCTGCGTCAGCTACAGCCTGAAGCATTTTCCCGACGGCAGGATCGACAAGGGCCGCATGAAGCGCGCCGAGCTCGCCGCGCGCCAGGAGCTCGGCGGCATCGTGCGCGCCTACCGGAGCGCCAGCTGGGACGAGGCGGTCGGCTCCTCCGGCACCGCGCGCTCGATCGAGAACATCCTGCGCGAGAACGGCTTGTGCGAGGAGGGCATCACGCGCGAGGGCCTCGAGCGGCTGCGGAGCCTGCTGATCAAGCACGAGCGGGCCGACCCCGGGCGCCTCGCGGGGCTGCGCCCGAACCGGGCGCCGGTGCTGCCGGGCGGGGTGGCGATCCTCGGCGCCGCCCTGGACGAGCTCGGTATCGAGTCGATGCGGGTGTCCGACGGCGCGCTGCGCCACGGGGTGCTCTACGACCTGCTCGGCCGCGTGCAGCACCGCGGCGACATGCGCGAGACGACCGTCGTCCAGTTCGTGCGCCGCTACCACGTCGACCTGGCGCAGGCCGAGCGCGTGCGCGGCCTCGCGCTCGCCATTTACGATGCGCTGACGGCAGGCGAGGAGCGTGAGCGGGAGGACGACCCGGAGCGGATGCTGCTCGACTGGGCGGCGCGCCTCGCGGAAATCGGCATTTCGATCGCGCACGCGCAGTACCACAAGCACTCGGCCTACGTGCTCTCGAACGCCGACATGCCGGGCTTCTCGCGCATGGAGCAGCAGCGCCTCGCGCGGGTGGTGCTCGCGCACCGCGGCAAGCTCGCCAAGCTCGACGACGCGGGCCCGGACTCGGCGGACTGGGTACTGGTGTGCGCGCTGCGCCTCGCCTCGCTGATCCTGCGCCGCCGCGCCGACCTCAAGCTGCCGCTGCTGAGGGTGGCCGCCGACGCGGGCGGTTTCGCGCTCGAGCTGCCCCAGGCCTGGCTGGACGAGAACCCGCTGACCGCGGCCGCGCTCGAGTCGGAGGCCGACTACTGGAAGGCGGTCGGCATGAAGCTCACGGTGAGCGGACTGTCGGAAAAGAAGGTCGCGGTGCTGAGGCGGCCGTAGTCAGAGCAGATCCGGCGCGACGACCGCGCGCACCACGACCTGGGCCTGCCCCTCGCGCAGCCGGTGCGTCAGCCACCACAGGCCGCACTTCTTGATCGTCCATTCTTCCCTTTCGCCGCCGACCAGGTAAGCCGCGACCTGGCCGAGGGTGGGCTGGTGTCCGACCACGACTACCGCGCCCTTGCGCTCGGGCCATTCCGCCGCGCCGAGAATCTCGGCGACCGATGCGCCGGGGGCCAGGGCGGACGAGGTCTTGAACTTCGCGCCGAGCGATTCGGCGGTCTGCTGCGCGCGCCGGGCGGGGCTGGCGAGCACGCTGAACGTCGAGGGCAGCCGCTGCAGCAGCCAAGCGGCGACCCGCGCCGCGTTTTTCTGCCCTCTCGGGGTCAGTCGGCGCTCCAGGTCCGGGCCGCCTTCCTCGGCCTCCGCGTGTCGCCACAGAATCAGGTCCATCGGGAACGCTCCGTTTCTGGTTCGACAAGCCGGATCGAAGCTTGTTCGGCGAACGTGACGCCCGCGTGACGCCATTGAGGCAAGGAGCCAGGATACGCTAGAATGCCGACCTTTCAGGCGCGTAGCTCAGCTGGTTAGAGCACTACCTTGACATGGTAGGGGTCGTTGGTTCGAGTCCAATCGCGCCTACCAGCTTCCGCCCCGAAGGAGTGTCGAAGAGAGTGCGGCGCGACCGCACTTTTTTTGCTTCCCTGGGGGCCACGAAACATGTTGAACATCCGCTTGCCCGACGGCTCGCAAAAGAGCTTTCCCGGCCCCGTCACGGTGGCCGAGGTCGCCCGGTCGATCGGCGCCGGCCTGGCGCGGGCTGCGCTGGCGGGCAAGCTCGACGGCCGCCTGGTCGACACCAGCCACCTGATCGAGGGCGACGCCGACCTCTCGATCGTCACCGAGCGCGACGCCGAGGGCCTCGAGATCCTGCGCCATTCGACGGCGCACCTGCTCGCGCACGCGGTCAAGGAGCTGTTCCCGGAGGCGCAGGTCACGATCGGCCCGGTGATCGAAAACGGCTTCTACTACGACTTCTCCTACAAGCGCCCGTTCACCCCGGAGGACCTGGCGGCGATCGAGAAGCGCATGGGCGAGATCGCCAAGCGCGACATCCCGGTGGTGCGCAAGGTCATGCCTCGCGACGACGCGGTGAAGTTCTTCCGCGACCAGGGCGAGCTGTACAAGGCCGAGATCATCGCCTCGATCCCGTCGGGAGACGAGATTTCGCTCTACGAGCAGGGCAATTTCATCGACCTGTGCCGCGGGCCGCACGTGCCCTCGACCGGCAAGCTCAAGGTGTTCAAGCTGATGCGGCTGGCCGGCGCCTACTGGCGCGGCGACTCGAAGAACGAGATGCTGCAGCGGGTCTACGGCACGGCGTGGGCGAAGAAGGAGGACCAGGACGCCTACCTGAAGATGCTGGAGGAGGCGGAAAAGCGCGACCACCGGCGTCTCGGCAGGCAGCTCGACCTGTTCCATTTGCAGGACGAGGCCCCCGGCCTGGTGTTCTGGCACGCGAAGGGCTGGACTTTGTGGCAGCAGGTCGAGCAGTACATGCGCCGCGTCTATCGCGACAACGGCTATCTCGAGGTGCGCTGTCCGATGATCCTCGACCGCAGCATCTGGGAGCGGACCGGGCACTGGGAGAACTACCGCGAGAACATGTTCACCACGGCCTCGGAGAACCGGGACTACGCGGTCAAGCCGATGAACTGCCCGGGCCACATCCAGATCTTCAACCAGGGGGTCAAGAGCTACCGCGACCTGCCGTACCGGGTGGGCGAATTCGGCACCTGCCATCGCAACGAGCCCTCCGGCGCGCTGCACGGCCTGATGCGTGCGCGGGGCTTCGTCCAGGACGACGGCCACATCTTCTGCACCGAGAGCCAGATCCTCGGCGAATGCGAGGCGTTCACCGCGCTGCTGCAGAAGGTCTACCGCGATTTCGGCTTTCCCGACATCATCTACAAGGTGGCCACGCGCCCGGACAAGCGCATCGGCGCCGATGCGCTGTGGGACAAGGCCGAGGCGGCGCTGATGGAGTCTTTGCGCCGGGCGGGAATCGAGTTTGAGGTCTCGCCGGGAGAGGGCGCCTTCTACGGCCCGAAGATCGAGTACTCGCTCAAGGACGCGATCGGCCGCGTCTGGCAATGCGGCACCATCCAGGTCGACTTCTTCATGCCCGAGCGCCTCGGCGCGGAGTACGTCGGCGAGGACAATGCGCGCCACGTGCCGGTAATGTTGCACCGCGCGATCGTCGGCTCGATGGAGCGCTTCCTCGGCATCCTGATCGAGCACCACGCCGGTGCGTTTCCGCTCTGGCTGGCGCCGGAGCAGGTCGTGGTGATGAGCATTTCGGAGCACCAGGCCGACTACGCCGCGGCGGTCGCCGAGCGCCTGCGCGGGGCCGGCTGGCGGGCTTCGGCGGATTTGCGGAATGAAAAAATTTCTTATAAAATTCGGGAACATAGCCTGCAGAAGCTCCCTTACCAGCTGGTGGTGGGGGACAAGGAAAAGCAGGCTGGGACGGTGGCCGTGCGCACGCGCGGCGGTGAAGACCTCGGCGCCATGAGCCTCGAGGGCTTCATCGCGCGTCTCCGGAGCGAGGCGGGAGCGCTGGGCACGGCCTGATTTTTCGCGAAACGGGGTTTCGCACGGTCAGCGCGGCGACCGCAACGAGCCGCCTGTAGAGGAGATGCACTCATCGCACTCGAGAAAGCGCAGCGTCTGAACGGGGAGATCACAGCACCTGAGGTGCGCCTGGTGGCGGACAACGGCGATCAGCTCGGAATCGTTTCGATCGCCGACGCAATGCGGATGGCAGAGGAGCAGGAAGTCGATCTGGTCGAGATCGCGCCGCTCGCCAAGCCTCCGGTCTGCAAGCTCATGGACTACGGCAAGTTCCGTTACCGCGAGCAGAAGAAGGCGCACGAAGCCAAGCTCAAGCAGAAGCAGATCCAGGTCAAGGAGATCAAGTTCCGGCCGCGCACCGACGAGGGCGACTACAAGATCAAGCTCAACAAGCTGGTCCAGTTCCTCGAAGAAGGAGACAAGGTCAAGGTGACCCTGCGCTTCCGCGGCCGCGAAATGGCGCACCAGGAATTCGGCTTTCGGGTGCTCGAGCGCGTGAAGGCGGATCTTGAGACGCACGGCATCGTCGAGCAGTTTCCGAAGATGGAGGGGCGCCAGATGGTGATGGTGATGGCGCCCAAGAAGAAGGTTATTCCGGCGAAGGCGAAGAAGCCTGCCAAGCCGGCGACCAAACCGGCCGAGGCGGTATAGAAGGATTTACTCGCGCCGTGCGAAGTGAGCGCGGCGCAATACAAGTGATGTCCGGGTATCAAGCGTTCGCGCAGCGGACCACCCGGCGTCAGGCTAAAAGACGGGAGCAGAAATGCCCAAGATGAAGTCCAAGAGAGGCGCGTCGAAGCGGTTCAAGGTCCGCTCCAGCGGAACCATCAAGCGCTCGCACGCCTACATGCGTCACATCCTCACCAAGAAGTCGCAGAAGCGCAAGCGCCAGCTGCGCGGAACCGGCTCGGTACACGACAGCAACAAGCGGCAGGTGCGCGACATGCTGCCGTACGCGGGTTGAGGGGGGCGCCATGCCACGAGTCAAACGAGGCGTAACCTCCCGCGCGCGCCACAAGAAGGTCCTCAAGCAGGCCAAGGGGTTCCGCGGCCGCCGCGGCAACGTCTACCGCGTCGCCAAGCAGGCGGTGATGAAGGCGGGGCAGTACGCCTATCGCGACCGCCGCCAGCGCAAGCGCGAGATCCGCTCGCTCTGGATCACCCGGATCAACGCCGCGGTGCGCGAGATGGGGCTGAGCTACAGCACGTTCATGGCGGGCCTGAAGCGCGCCAACATCGAGATCGACCGCAAGGTCCTGGCCGACCTCGCGGTGCTCGACAAGCCGGCATTCGCGAAGATCGCGAATCAGGTCAAGGCCAGTCTGGCGCACTGAGCGGCGTCTGGGCGCGCAACAACGGGAAGCGAGGGCCAGACCCTCGCTTCGCATTTCTGGACATGCATAACGTCGAAGCCATCGTGGATCGCGCGCTCGCCGACCTGGGTCGGGCGACCGATCCTGCGGCGCTCGAAAACGCCAAGGCGCGCTACCTCGGCAAGAGCGGCGAGCTGACCGCGCTGCTCAAGTCGCTCGGGCAGCTGCCGGCCGAGGAGCGCAAGAGCGCGGGGCAGGCGATCAACGCCGCCAAGGCCCGGCTCGATCAGGCGCTCGAGGCGCGCCGCGCCGAGCTCGCGGAGGCGGCGCTGAACGTGAGGCTGGCCGAGGAGGCGCTCGACGTCACGCTTCCCGGCCGCGGCAGCGGGCGCGGCGGCCTGCACCCCATCATGCGCACCTGGCAGCGGGTGGAGCAGATCTTTCGCTCGGTCGGCTTCGACGTCGCGGACGGCCCCGAGATCGAGACCGACTGGTACAACTTCACCGCGCTCAACAATCCGGAGAACCATCCTGCGCGCTCGATGCAGGACACGTTCTACGTCGATCTGAAGGACGAGCAGGGGCTGAATCTTCTGCTGCGCACGCACACCAGCCCGATGCAGGTGCGCTATGCGCGCATGCACAAGCCGCCGATCAAGGTCATCGCGCCGGGCCGCACCTATCGCGTCGACTCCGACGCGACGCATTCGCCGATGTTCCATCAGGTCGAGGGCCTCTGGATCGAGGAGGACATCAGCTTTGCCGACCTGAAGGGCGTGTATACCGACTTCCTGCACCGCTTCTTCGAGACCGACGCGCTGGAAGTGCGCTTCCGCCCGTCTTTCTTTCCGTTCACGGAGCCGTCGGCCGAGATCGACATGATGTTCGACAGCGGGCCGCTGAAGGGGCGCTGGCTGGAGATTTCCGGCTCCGGGCAGGTGCACCCCAACGTGGTGCGTAACTTCGGGCTCGATCCGGAGCGCTACATCGGCTTCGCCTTCGGCAGCGGGCTCGAGCGCCTGACCATGTTGCGCTACGGCATCGACGACCTGCGGCTGTTTTTCGACGGCGACCTGAGATTTCTCAGGCAGTTCGCCTGACCGGTCATGAACGTACCCGAGAGCTGGCTGCGCCGCCTGGTCGATCCGTCGCTGACGACGGACGAGCTCGCGCACCTGCTCACCATGTCGGGTCTCGAGGTCGAGTCGTGCGAGCCGCTGGTGCCGCCGTTCGAAGGCGTCGTCGCGGCGCGCGTGCTCGAGGTCGCGCGGCACCCCAACGCCGACAAGCTCAGCGTGTGCAAGGTGGACGCCGGCGGCGAAACGCTTTCGATCGTGTGCGGCGCGCCGAACGTGCGGGCGGGAATGCTCGCGCCGCTGGCGAAGGTCGGCGCGCGGCTCGCGGTCGGCGAGATCGGGGTCGCGACGATGCGCGGCGTGAAGAGCCACGGCATGCTGTGCTCGGCGCGCGAGCTCGGGTTGTCGGACGATCACACGGGGTTGCTCGAGCTCCCGCAAGGTGCCGCGCCCGGGGCGGACGTTCGCGAGCTGCTCGAGCTCGACGATCATGTGTTCACGATCAAGCTGACGCCGAATCGCGCCGATTGCCTGTCGATCCTGGGCGTCGCGCGTGAGGTGGCGGCCCTGGCGCGGACCAAGATGCAGGCGCCGAATACGGCTGCCGTGCCGGCGCGCAGCGACGCCCGCCATCCGGTGAGAATCAGCGCGCCGCAAGGCTGTGGACGCTTCACCGGTCGGGTCATCCGCGGCGTTGACGCCCAGGCGCCGACTCCCGACTGGATGCGCCAGCGCCTCGAGCGCGCCGGCCAGCGATCGATTTCGGCGCTGGTCGACGTCACCAATTACGTCATGCTCGAGCTCGGGCGCCCGTTGCACGTCTACGATCTGGACAAGCTGAACGGGGCGATCGACGTCCGCTTCGGCAGCAAGGGCGAGAAGGTTCTGCTGCTGAACGAGCAGGAAGTCGAAGTCGACGAGTCGGTGCTGTGCATCACCGACGACTCCGGCGTCATCGGCCTGGCCGGGATCATGGGCGGGGACTCGACCAAGGCGGACGCCGAAACGAAGAACATCTTCCTCGAGTCGGCGTTCTTCTTCCCCGACGCCATCGCGGGCCGGGCGCGCCGCTGGGGTTTCGCCAGCGACGCTTCGCACCGCTTCGAACGCGGGGTGGATTTCGACAACAACGTCGACGGCATCGAGCGCGCGGCGCAACTGGTGCTGGAAATCTGTGGCGGCGAGCCGGGGCCGACCGACGATCTTGTCGCGCGCCTGCCGCAGAGAAATCCCGTTTCGATGCGCGTGGCGCGCGCGCAGAAAGTGATCGGCATTCCGATCAGCGGCGAGGAAATGGCCGATGTCTTCAACCGGCTCGGCCTGAGCTTCGAATGGGAAGGCGAGACCTTCGTGGTCACCCCGCCGAGCTACCGCTTCGACCTCGAGATCGAGGAGGACCTGATCGAGGAAGTCGCGCGCGTGCACGGGTTCGAGCGCATCCCCGCTCACCCGCCGCGCGCGGCCGCCAGGATGAGCGCGCCCCCCGAGGCGGTGCGCCCGCTGCACGCGGTGCGCGAGCGCCTTGCCGCGCGCGACTACCAGGAAGTCATAAACTTCAGCTTCGTGGAGCCGCAATGGGAGGCCGACTTCGCCGGCGAGGCGAACCCGATCGGGCTGCTCAATCCCATTGCGAGCCAGCTCTCGGTGATGCGCACCACCCTGATCGGGTCGCTCATCGGCAATGTCCGTTACAACCATTCCCGCAAGCAGCTCCGCGTGCGCGTCTTCGAGATCGGCCGTGTGTTTTTGCGGGACCGTGCCTCGGGCGACGGTCCGCTGTCGGTCGCGGGGGTGAGCCAGCCCGTGCGCGTCGGCGCGGCGGCGTATGGCCCGGCCTACGAGGATCAGTGGGGCGAGCCGGCGCGGCCGGTCGATTTCTTCGACCTCAAGGCCGACGTGGAGGCGCTGCTGGCGCCGCGGCGGGCCCGCTTCGAGGCGGCGCCTCACCCCGCATTTCACCCGGGGCGTTCGGCGCGGATCGTGCTGGACGGCGGCGTCGCCGGCTGGCTGGGCGAGCTACATCCCCGCTGGCAGCGGCGCTACGACCTGCCCCAGCCGGTGGTGCTGTTCGAGCTCGATGCCGAGGCTGTGCAACGGCTCGAAATTCCCCGGCCGCGGGTGCCGTCCCGGTTCCCGCCGGTGGTGCGCGACGTCGCCGTGCTGGTCGATGCCGGGGTGCCGGCGCAGGCTCTGATGGACGCGATCGAGGCGGCGAAGCCCGCGATTGTCCGGGAAGTCACAATTTTTGACCTGTACCAGGGCAAGAACCTGCCAAAGGGGAGAAAAAGCCTTGCGTTTCGGGTAGTTATGCAAGATACTGAACGGACGCTCACGGATGCCGAGGCGGATGCCGCCCGGGACGCTCTGATCGCCTTGCTGGCGCGCGAATTCTCGGCAACCCTGCGTTCCTAAAAGAGAAAACGGTAATAGGGAGCTCGGGCAGTGCCAATGACTCTAACCAAGGCCGAATTGGCGGACCTGCTGTTCGAAAAGGTCGGTCTGAACAAGCGCGAGGCCAAGGATATGGTCGAGGCGTTCTTCGAGGAGATCCGGGGCGCGCTGGAGCGCGGCGAGAGCGTCAAGCTCTCGGGCTTCGGCAACTTCCAGCTGCGTGACAAGCCGCAGCGCCCGGGACGCAACCCGAAGACGGGCGAGGAAATCCCGATCAGCGCCCGCCGGGTAGTCACCTTCCATGCCAGCCAGAAGCTGAAGGCGATGGTGGAGAAGTCGCGCCATGGAGCCGAGCCGCAAGAAAGCTGACCTGCCGCCGATCCCCGCCAAACGCTACTTCACCATCGGTGAGGTGAGCGAGCTGTGCGGGGTGAAGCCGCACGTGCTGCGCTACTGGGAGCAGGAATTCACCCAGCTCAAGCCGGTCAAGCGCCGCGGCAACCGGCGCTACTACCAGCATCACGAAGTGCTGCTCATCCGCCGCATCCGCGAGCTGCTCTACGAAGAGGGCTTTACCATCAGCGGCGCGCGCAACCGCCTCGACAACGGCCTTCCTCCCGACGAGCGCACCGAGCCGGCGGCGCGGGGAGAGGGCGCGGTCGACCTCGCCTCGATCAAGCGCGAGCTGCGCGAAATCCTCGACGCCCTGAGTGCCTGAATCTCAGGCTGAAATTCGACTGATATAATCCGCGCCTTCGGGGCGTAGCGCAGCCTGGTAGCGTACCTGCATGGGGTGCAGGTGGTCGTGAGTTCAAATCTCACCGCCCCGACCACGACTCATTTCCGGTAGCTGAGCAGCTGCCACATCCTCGCGTCGATTTCGACAAGGGGTCTGAACGCGACTTCCGCGCGCCTGCTGCGCCACTCGCGGCGCACCCAGCGCTTGACCGCCGGCGCGTACCAGAGGGTTTCGTGGGTGTAAGTGTCGTTCCAGAACACGTCATGGTCGCCGAGGTTGCGGTCGCGCTCGATTCGGAGGGCGACGAACTCGCCGGCCGGCGTGGTGACCCGCTCCCAGTCGAGCGCCCGGCCCCAGGTTTGCTGCCAGCGGACTTCGCCGCGCTCGTTCACCGAGTGGAGCGTTTCCATCCAGTGCGTTCCCGGGGCGACCGGGAACGGGATCACCGTCAGCGGCGGCGTGTATTCCTGCAGCGCCGCGCCGGTCATTTGCCCTGCCAGCGTCCACGGCTGCGACAGGAATTCCACCTCGAGCGGATCGCCGGGACGGTCGCTGCCGCGAACGACGCGGTAGCCGTGCGGGCCCTTCTCAACCGTGTCCGTAACGGTGCGAACGCGCAAACCGTTGTACGGATTGATCTGCTCGTAGACCCAGCGCTCGCCGCCCTCGAGCCGGGGCGCAACGACGCTCGCCACCGGCGCGACGGCCGGCGGGTAGGGTGAGGCGCAGCCTGCGACCAGAACCGCAGCGGCCAGGGCCGCGACTCGCCGAGTCGCGCAAGACATGGATCTTCGACCTCCGTCAACAGTATAGACGGCCCCGTTTCCGGCCGGCCGGAAGGCCGCGCGTCGGCTAGAATTCCAAGGTTCCACGATGCGCATCCTCATCTCCAACGACGACGGCTACTTCTCCCCCGGCATCACGGCGCTGGCCGAGGCGTTGCGCTCGATCGGCGAGGTCACGGTGGTCGCGCCGGAGCGCGACCGCTCCGGCGCCTCGAATTCGCTCACGCTCGACCGCCCGCTCACGGTGCGCCGGGCCGCGAACGGCTTCTATTTCGTGAACGGGACGCCCACCGATTGCGTTCATCTGGCGGTCACCGGCCTGCTCGACTTTCTGCCCGACATGATCGTGTCCGGAATCAACCTCGGCGCCAACATGGGAGACGACACGATCTATTCCGGGACGGTGGCGGCCGCGATGGAGGGATTCCTGCTCGGTATCCCGTCGCTCGCGGTGTCGCTGGTCGGAAAAGAGGGCAGGCATCACGCGACCGCGGCCGAGGTGGCGGTAGGGATGGTCGAGCAGTTCAGGCGCTCGCCCGTGCCCGGGCCCGTACTTCTCAACGTCAACGTCCCCGACGTGCCGTACGCCGCGCTCCAAGGCACTGCCGTGACCCGGCTCGGCCGGCGCCACAAGGCCGAGCCGGTGGTGAAAATCGACACGCCGCGCGGCGACGTCGGCTACTGGATCGGAGCCGCCGGGGGCGCCGCCGACTCGGGGCCGGGAACCGACTTCCACGCGGTCGACAACGACCATGTCTCGGTGACGCCTTTGCAGGTGGATCTGACCTACCATGGCCAGCTCGCCATGGTGCGCGATTGGCTCGTGAAGTGAACGCGCGCAGCCCGAAGAATATTCCGGGGATCGGCATGACCTCCCAGCGCACGCGCGCGCGCATGGTGGAGCGGCTGCGCGAGAAGGGCATCACCGAGGAGCGGGTGCTCGCCGCAATGGGGGCCGTTCCGCGCCATCTGTTCGTCGAGGAAGCGCTCGCGAGTCGTGCCTACGAGGATACCGCGCTGCCGATCGGATTCTCGCAGACGATCTCCCAACCCTACGTGGTGGCGCGGATGATCGAGGCGCTGCTGCGGGACCGGCCGCGCAAGCTCGGCAAGGTGCTCGAAGTCGGTACCGGCTGCGGCTACCAGGCCGCCGTGCTGGCCATGCTTGCCGACGAGGTGTACTCGATCGAGCGCATCCGGGGGATGCTCGAGCGCGCACGGGCGAACCTTCTCGGCCTGAAGCTCTCCAATCTCAGATTGGCGCACGGCGACGGCAACGAGGGCCTCGCCAAAGCCGCCCCGTTCGACTCGATCATTGTCGCGGCGGCGGCTCCGCAGGTGCCCGAGGGCCTCTTACGGCAGCTGGCCATGGGTGGCAGAATGATACTTCCGCTTAGAAGCCCCGGCGCGGGGCGGGACGCGCAACGTCTCTCACTCATCGAGCGCAGCTCGCGCGGCTACGCAGAGACCGAGCTCGACCCGGTGCGCTTCGTGCCGCTGGAAATGGGAAAGGCATGACGAAATCAATCCGCACTCCCTTGCTCGCCGCCGCGATCAGCGCGCTGCTCGCGGGCTGCGCGAGCGGGCCGACGAGCGCGCCCGTGGTCGACCGCACGCCGGTCGCGGCGCCCGCGCCCAAGCTGCCTGTCGCGCAGCTGGCGCCGATCCCCGGCGCGAGGCCCGGTACCTACGTGGTCAAGCCCGGCGACACCCTTTACAGCATTGCCCTGGAGCAGGGCGTCGACTATCACGACCTCGTACGCTGGAACAAGCTCGATGACCCGACGCAGATCAGCGTCGGCCAGACTTTGCTGACGACGGCGCCGCAGGAGCAGTCGGCGCCGACGGTCACGGTCGGGGCCGCGCGCGGCTCCGGGACCGTCGAATCGCGTCCGCTGGGTGCCACCGCGTCGGCGCAGCAGGGAACCGGCGACGGCAGCACCAAGACCGAGCCCAAGGCGCTGCGCTTGCCGTATTCCGAGAACAACAAGGCAATGCTCGCCAAAGCCGACCAAACGGCGCCCGCACCGGCCGCCCAGCCGACCGCGGCTGCGCCCGCCCAGCCGCAGCCGAAACCTCAGCCGCCGGTCGTCACCGCAAAGGCCGCCCCGAGCGGCATCGCCTTCATCTGGCCCGCGAAGGGCAAGCTGCTCGCCGGTTTCTCGCAGTCGAGCAACAAGGGCGTGGACATCGGCGGCAAGATCGGCGATCCGGTCTATGCCGCGGCGCCCGGCCGCATCATGTACACCGGCACGGGGATCCGCGGCTACGGCAAGCTGATCGTCATCAAGCACGACGACGGCTTCAACAGCGTTTACGCGCACAACAGCCAGATCCTGGTGAAGGAAGGCCAGACCGTGAAGCGGGGCGAGCGGATCGCGAACCTCGGCGAGACCGACGCGGACAAGCCGATGCTGCACTTCGAGATCCGCAAATCGGGCAAGCCGGTCGACCCGCTGAAATATCTGCCGGGGGACCGGCCCTCTTCCTGACGCGGGCGATGAGAGAAGAGCGCGAGGAGGGGCTTCCCGAAGGCGCGCGCGCGAGCGGGGGCGACGAGCTCCTTTACGACGTCACGCAGATCTACCTCCACGAGATCGGCGCCAAGCCGCTCCTGTCGGCGGCCGAGGAGCTCGAAGTCGCGCGCGCCGCGCAACGCGGCGATTTTTCCGCCCGCCAACGCATGATCGAGCACAACCTGCGCCTGGTGGTGAGCATTGCCAGGCACTACCTGAACCGCGGGCTGCCGCTCGCGGACCTCATAGAGGAGGGCAACCTCGGCCTGATGCACGCGATCGAGAAATTCGACCCCGAGCGAGGTTTTCGGTTTTCGACCTACGCGACCTGGTGGATCAGGCAGGGCATCGAGCGCGCGGTCATGAACCAGGCGCGCACCATCCGCCTGCCGGTGCACGTGGTGAAGGACCTGAACGGATTGTTGCGCGCCAAACGCCACCTCGAGGCGGAAGCCGGACGCGATCCCGGCCGCGCGGTGAGCGTGGAGGACGTCGCGCACCTCGTCGCCCGGCCGGCCGACGAGGTGCGCGAGGTCCTCTCGCTGGCCGAGCACACGGCGTCGCTCGATGCGCCCCTCGAGATTGACCCCCTGCTGTCGCTCGGCGAGTCCCTCGCCGCGCAGGATGCGCCGGCGCCCGAGGCGGCGCTCGCGCAGCACGAGATCGAGGCGCTGGTGAAGCAGTGGCTGGCGCAGCTGGGCGCCAAGCAGAGCATGGTGATCGAGCGCCGCTACGGGCTCGCGGACGGCGAACCCGCGACGCTCGATGCGCTGGCCGATGAGCTCGGCCTCACGCGAGAGCGCGTGCGCCAGATCCAGGGGGAGGCGCTGGAGCAGCTGCGGGCGATCCTGCGCCGGCGCGGCGTGTCGCCGCGCGAGCTGCTCTAGCTCGGGCCGCCCGCCCGCGCGGCGCGCAGCGCCTTCGCCAGATCGCTCACCGCCGAGGCATAGAAAGAGCTGTTGTTGTAGCGGGTGATGACGTAGAAGTTGTGCAACGCCAGGCGGAACTGGCTCGGCGCGTCGGGGGTTTCGAGCTCGACCAGCGCCGCGCGCGTGTCCCCCGCGGGCGGTTGCGCCGGGTCCTCGGGCACGATTCCGGCCTTCGCCAGCTGCGCGAGGCGATGCCTGGGCCGGGAACCGCCGTCGAGGAAAGACCGGAACCCGTTGCCGTCGACGTGCGCGTCGAACTGGACGGCTTCGCCGCTTTGCCAGCCGTGCTGCTTGAGGTAGTTGGCGACGCTGCCGATCGCGTCCTCCGCGCTGCCGTTCAGATCGGCGACTCCGTCGCCGTCGAAATCGACCGCGTACTTGAGGTAGCTTCCGGGCATGAACTGCGGGATTCCGATCGCCCCGGCGTAGGAGCCCTTCACGGAGAGCGCGTTGATGCCCGCATCGCGCGCAAACAGCAGATAGTTGGTCAGCTCGCGGCGGAAGAACGCAGCGCGCGGCGGATAGTCGAACGCAAGGGTGGAAAGCGCGTCGACGACACGCCAGCGTCCGGTGTGGCGGCCGTAGTAGGTTTCGACGCCGATGATCGCGACGATGTACTCCTCGGGGACGCCGTAGATCCGCCGTGCCCGCGCGAGGGCCGCGCTGTGCCGGTTCCAGAATTCGAGCCCGGCGTTGATCCGCTTGGAGTTGACGAAGATGCTTCGGTACAACTCCCACGACTGGTCGACCTCGGACGATGACGGGCGGATTGCGTCGAGCACTGCCTGTTCGCGCCTGGCCTGGGCGAACATCTGCCGCAGCTCTCCCGCATCGAATTTGTAGCGCTTCACCATTTGCGCGATGAAGGCCTTCACCTCCGGGCGCCCGGCGAAGGAGGCCGCCTCGGGCGGAGCCGCCTGCGCCACAACGGTGATGCAGAGCGCGATCAGCGCTGCGCAGATTCTTCTCATGTCAGGTGCAAGTCTCGCACTAGGCGCCTGAGCTCGTCTATACGTGCCGGCGGCGCGGCGGCGCCGTAGCGCAGCGCGACGTAGAGCTCCCCGATACGGTGAATCGTTCCTCGCGCCTGCGGCAGGTCGCGCGCCGCACGCTCCGAGTAGTCGCGCGGCCCCTCGTA
>CAZLUX010000053.1:3303-17265 GCA_964562815.1 uncultured Enterobacteriaceae bacterium | reverse complement strand
TACGACGCTTCTTCGATCCAGGCCCTCAAGGGGCTCGAGCCCGTGCGCCGCATGCCGGGCATGTACACCCACACCATCCATCCGCTGCACATCGCGCAGGAGGCGATCGACAACGCGATCGACGAGGCGCTCGCCGGCTTCGGCAGGAAGATCACCGTCAGCTGCTGCAAGGACGGCTCGATCCAGGTCGAGGACGAAGGCCGCGGCATTCCGGTCGACATGCACCCGGTGGAAAAGCGCCCCGCGGTCGAGGTCGCCTTCACGATGCTCCACGCCGGCGGCAAGTTCGACAAGTCGGGCGAGGCCGTCTACCACATCTCGGGCGGCCTGCACGGCGTGGGCGTCGCGGTCACCAACGCGCTGTCCAGGCGCCTCGAGGTCACGGTCTACCGCGACGGCCAGAAGCACACCATCGCCTTCGAGGGCGGCGAGCTGAAGCAAAAGCTCAAGTCCGAGAAGATCCGCGAGCGCAGGACCGGGACCGTGGTGCGCGCCTGGCCCGACCCGAAGTATTTCGACTCGCCCAACATCCCGATGGCCGAGCTCGAGCACCTGGTGCGCTCGAAGGCCTACCTGCTGCCCGGCCTGACCATGGTGCTGCGCATCGAGGGGCGCGAAGACAAGGTCTGGAAGTACGAGCGCGGCATGGCGCAGTACTTCGAGTTCATGCTCGCCGGGCGCGAGCTGGTCGCGCCGCTGTTCACCGGCGAGCGCTACTTCGAGCAGAGCGACATTCCGGACATCGAGCCCGGGGAAGGGGCCGCCTGGGCGATCGGCTGGGTGGCCGAGGGCGAGGTGTTCGCCGACAGCCACGTCAACCTGATCCCGACGCGCTCGCACGGCACCCACGAGGCGGGCTTCCGCAACGGCGTCTTCGACGCGCTGCGCGCGTTCATGGACACCCGCGGCCTGACGCCCAAGGGGGTCAAGCTCGTCGCCGAGGACCTGTGGTCGCGCGCCTGCTTCACGCTCTCGGCGCGGATCGTGCGCACCCAGTTCCACGGCCAGACCAAGGAGAAGCTCACCACCCGCCACGCGGCGAGGCTGGTCGAGCTGTGCGTGCGCGACGCCTTCGAGCTGTGGCTCAACTCGCGTCCGGACGAAGGCAAGCGGATCGTCGAGCTGGCGATCGAGCAGGCGATGGCGCGCCTGTCCAGGGGCAAGAAGGTCGAGCGCAAGAAATCCTCCGGGGTCGCGACCCTGCCCGGCAAGCTCGTCGACTGCGCCTCGGGCGACGTCTCCAGGAACGAGCTGTTCATGGTCGAGGGCGACTCGGCCGGCGGCTCGGCCAAGGAGGCGCGCGACAAGGAAACCCAGGCGGTGCTGCCGCTCAGGGGCAAGGTGCTCAACACCATGTCCAAGGACTCGCGCACGGTGCTCGCCAACAAGGAGCTGCAGGCGATCGCCACCGCGATCGGCGTCGATCCGCACGGCATCGGCGACGAGCCCGACCTCTCCGGCCTGCGCTACGGCAAGGTGATCGTGATGACCGACGCCGACGTCGACGGCGGCCACATCCAGGCGCTGCTGCTGACGTTCTTCTTCATGCATGCGCCCAAGCTGGTCGAGACCGGCCACCTCTACGTCGCGCAGCCGCCCCTGTACAAGGTCGAGGTGCCGGCGCAGGGCAAGGGCAGGCCGGCGCGGCGGCTGTACTGCCTCGACGACGACGAGCTCGACGAGGCGCTCGAGATGCTGAGGAAGGAGAAGCTGCGCGAGGGCAGCTGGGAGATCTCGCGTTTCAAGGGCCTGGGCGAGATGAGCCCGGAGCAGCTGTGGGAGACCACCATGAACCCGGACTCGCGCCGCCTGGTGCGCATGCAGCTCGACCGCGAGCGGATCAAGAAGGTGCGCGAGACCTTCGAGCTGCTGATGGACGCGGGCGAGGCCGAAGGCCGGCGCAACTGGATGCGCGAGCACTGGAAGACGGTCGAGGCGGACGTGTGAGCGCGAAGCGCGCAAGGCGTTCGAAGGCCAAGCCGGTCTGGGAACGCGGCTACCGCGGCCACGTCTACTGGCTCGGCAAGCAGAAGCTCGGCAAGGTCACCCTGGTCGAGGCCGGTCGCTACGACTGGGAGGCCGCCGGCAGGATCGGCCGCAGCGACACCCTGGACAAGGCGCGCGCCGCGGTCGAGCTCGCGGTGGCCGTGTCCGACAGGCAGTTGCCACTTTTCGAGTAATCAATGGACGACACGCAGACGCTGGACCTTTTCGGCGCCGACAACGGCGACGAAGCCGCGCCGATCGAGCGCCACGCCTCGCAGGCCTATCTCGGCTACGCGGTCTCGACCGTCAAGTCGCGCGCCCTGCCCGAGGTCGCCGACGGCTTGAAGCCGGTGCAGCGGCGGATCCTCTACGCGATGGGGGACACGCCCGGCGGCGGGCAGGGCTTCGCCAAGTCGGCGCGCTACGTCGGCGAGGTGCTGGGCAAGTACCACCCGCACGGCGACACCTCGACCTACGAGGCGCTGGTGCACATGGCGCAGCCGTTCTCGATGCGCTACCCGCTGATCGACGGCCAGGGCAACTTCGGCTCGCGCGACGGCGACGGCGCCGCGGCCTACCGCTACACCGAGGCCCGGCTCGCGCGCATCGCGGAGCTGATGCTGTCGGAGATCGGCGAGGGCACGGTCGATTTCCAGAAGAACTACGACGGCAAGTTCGACGAGCCGGTGCTGCTGCCGGCGCGCATGCCCTTCGGCCTGCTGAACGGATCTTTCGGCATCCCGGTCGGCTTTTCCACGCGCATCCCGCCGCACAACCTGAGGGAAGTCGCGGCCGCCGCGGCGTGGGTGATCCGCCACCCCAAGGCCAAGCTCGAGGACGTGCTCGCGCGCCTGCCGGGGCCCGACTTCCCCGGCGGCGGCCAGATCATCTCGCCGCCCGAGGAGCTGAGGCAGGCCTACGAGACCGGGCGCGGCTCGATCGCGATGCGCGCGCGCTGGACGGTCGAGCCGCTCGCGCGCGGCCAGTGGCGCATCGCCGTCACCGAGCTGCCGCACGGGGTGTCCGCCCGCCAGGTGCAGGAGGAAATCGACGCGCTGGTCAACCCGCGGCCCGCCTCCGGCAAGAAGGACGTCACCCAGGAGCAGAAGCGCGTCAGGCAGTTCGTGCTCGACCTGGTCGAATCGGTGCGCGACGAGTCCGACCGCAAGGCCAAGCTCAGGCTCGTGATCGAGCCGCGCAGCTCGCGCCAGGACCCGGCCGAGACGATGAAGGCGCTGCTGGTGCAGACCTCGCTCGAGACGCGCTACGCGATCAACCTCACCTGGCTCGGGCTCGACGGCCTGCCCGAGACCAAGGGCATCGTCGAGGTGCTGCGCGAGTGGACCGAGTTCCGCGTCCAGACGGTGCGCCGGCGCACCGAGCACCGGCTGGCGAAGTGCGAGGAGCGGCTGCACATCGTCATGGGGCGGCTGCTCGCGCTCGCCAAGATCGAGGAGATCATCAAGCTGATCCGCGCCTGCGACGACCAGGCCGAGGCGAAGGAGAAGCTGCGCGCGAAGTGGAAGTTCAGCGAGCGCCAGGCCGAGGACATCGTGAATCTCCGCCTGGGCCAGCTCACCAAGCTCGACGGCGTCAAGCTCAACGACGAGAGGAAGTCGCTCGAGGCCGAGCGCAAGGGCCTGAAGAGCCTGCTCGCCGACGACAAGGAGCTGAGGAAGCTCGTCGTCAGGGAGCTCGAGGAGGACGCCAAGAAATACGGCGACGAGCGGCGCACCCTGATCGAGCCCGCCGAGCGGGCGCAGATCGAGCGCAGCGTGCTCGAGGAGCCGCTCACCGTGATCCTGTCGAAGAAGGGCTGGATCCGCGCGCGCTCGGGGCACGGCATCGACCTCGCGTCGGTCGGCTTCAAGGACGGCGACGGCCTGCTTCAGGCGCTCGAGTGCAAGACCACCTCGCAGGTGGTGTTCCTGTCCGCGCGCGGCAAGGCCTTCACGCTCGAGGCCGCGGCGCTGCCCGGCGGGCGCGGCGACGGCCAGCCGATGAACGCGCTGGTCAACTGCAACGGCGACGACATCGTGTGGATGGCCTGCGGCGACCCGGCGCAGCCGCTGCTGATGAGCTCGAGCGCGGGCCAGGGGTTCCTCTGCCGGCTGGGCGACCTCGTCACCCGCACGCGCGCGGGCAAGGAGTTCATGAACGTCGCCGAAGGCGCGCGCGCCAATGCGCCGGCGAACTACGCCGGGGATGCCGCACGCATGAAGGTCGCCGCGCTGTCCTCGGACGCGCGGCTGCTGGTGTTCCCGATGGCCGAGCTGCCGCTGCGGCCGAACGGCGGCGTCGGCGTGCAGCTGATCGCGCTGCCCGACAAGGTGAGCCTCGCCGCGGTCGCCGCGCTCGAGCCGAAGGGCTCGCTCACGGTGTCGGGCTTCAAGCGCACGCGCAAGACCGCCGAGCTCGAGGCCAAGGACCTGAAGGACTACGAGGGCAGGCGCGCCCAGCGCGGCAGGGTCTGCGACGTCGGCTTCCGTCCCGACTCGCTCGCGTGAGCCGGCGCCTGTCGCACGTCGTCGGCTTCGACGACGCTCGCTCGCTCGTCGAGCGCTTCGCGCTGAACGGCCGGCTGCCCGAGCCCTTGCGCGCCGCGCACCTGATCGCCGGCGGCATCGCCTCCGGCGAGTCGCGGCACAGAGCCTAGAATCGGGAAGATGCGAACGAACTCCCTCATTCCCTCCGCCTACCGACCGCTCGTGGTTCCCGGCGCCATTCTCGCCGCGGCGGCGCTCGCGCTGTGGCTCGGCCCGCGGCCGCCGCGCTCGCTCGCCGGCCTGGTGAGCCTGGGGCCCTACGTCGTGCTCGGCCTCGCGGCCGCGGTCACGCTCTGGTTCAACCGCGGGCGCGCCTTCGTCGCCGCTTCGTCGATGCTCGCCGCCTACGCCGGCTACCGCTACGCGCTCGCGCTGCACGGCTTTGCGCCGCAGGCGGCGTACGTCGCCGCGGTGCTGCTGGTGCCGGCGAACATGCTGGTCTCGCTCGTGCTGCCCGAGCGCGGCGTGGTGCACCACGGCAGCTGGCGCTGGCTGCTTCTGATCGGGGCCGAGGCGCTGCTGGTGGCGTGGGTGGCCTCGTCCGGGCACAGCGTGCTCTCCGGGCAGTCCTGGCACCAGATCCTGCAGCACTGGACGCTGCGCTATCCGCCGGTGCCGTTCGCCGGAAGGGTGATGTTCGCGCTCGCCTTCGCGGCCGCCGCGTGGCGCGCGTGGCCGAAGTTCACGCCTCTGGAGGTCGGCGCCGCGGCGGCGCTGGTCGCGTTCTTCATCGCCTGCACCCAGATCGGGCGCTTCACGGGCTTCGCCGCGTTCATGAGCGCGGCAGGCGTGATCCTGCTGGTCGCGGTGCTGCAGGAGTCGCACCGGCTCGCGTTCCGCGACGAGCTCACCGGCCTGCCGAGCCGCCGCGCGCTCGACGAGCGCCTGCGCGCGCTCGGCCCGGACTACGCCGTGGCGATGGTCGACGTCGACCATTTCAAGAAGTTCAACGACACCCACGGCCACGACGTCGGCGATCAGGTGCTGCGGCTGGTGGCCGCCCGCCTCGCCGAGGTCGGCGGCGGCGGGCGCGCGTTCCGCTACGGCGGCGAGGAGTTCACCGTGCTGTTTCCCGACAGCGGCGTGAAGGACACGCTGCCGTATCTGGAGCACATCCGGCAGTCGATCGAGGACTACCGCATGGCGGTCCGCGGCGGCGACCGGCCCAAGAGCGAGAAGAAGGGCTCCAGGCGGCGCGCCGCGCGCGAGCGGGCCAAGGGCCTGTCGGTGACGGTCAGCATCGGCGTGGCCGGTCCCGACCGGCGCCACCGTACGCCCGCCCAGGTGATCAAGGCCGCCGACGAGGCGCTCTACCGCGCCAAGGAAGGAGGACGCAACCGTGTCGCGAGCTGAAATCGGAACTTCGTCCGACGCCGCCGCTCAATCGTTCATGCGCAAGCTCCCCGCCGCCGCGTTCGGGATCGCCGCGCTGGCGGCGCTCGGTGCGCTCGCTTCGGGCCTCGGGCACCGCTTCGGCCTGTGGGGCTACGGCTTCGGCTTCCTGCTGCTGCGCGTCGCCGCCTGGACGGGGCTCGCCGGGGCGCTCGCCTGCGCCGCCGCCGCGGTGTGGGCGGTGCGCGCGCGGGCGCTCGGCGCGCTGCTCGCCTCGCTCGTGGGCCTCGCGGCCGGCGGCGCGGCCTTCGGCGTGCCCTGGGCGATGATCGGCCAGGGGCGCGGGGCGCCGCCAATTCACGACATCACGAGCGATACCGTCCACCCGCCGCAGTTCGTCGCCCTCGCCGAGGCGCGGCGCGCCTCGCCCAACGGCCTCGCCTACGGCGGCGCCGCCGTGGCCGAGCTGCAGCACCGCGCCTACCCCGGGATCGTGCCGCTCGCGCTCGGCGCGCATCCCGAAGCGGCGTTCCAGCGCTGCCTCGACGCCGCGCGCGGACTGGGCTGGAGGATCGTCTCCGCCGACCCGGCGGCGCTGCGCATCGAGGCGACCGCGACCACGCCTTTCTTCGGCTTCAAGGACGACATCGTGATCCGCATCACCCCGCTCGGCGGCGCGAGCCGGGTCGACGTGCGCTCGGCCTCGCGCGAGGGGCGCGGCGACCTGGGCACCAACGCGCGCCGCATCCGGGCCTTCTACCGGGAGCTGGCGCGCCGCGGTTGACGCGGCGCGGCGCGCGCGGAACACTGTCCGCGGGGCCCGGGCACCGCCCGGGTGGGGGGTAGCACGAAATGGGTGCAACAAGCTGGCTGCTGGCCGCCGCCGCGCTGTTCGCGCTCGGCGCCTGGCTTTACAACCGGCTCGTCGCGGACCGCAACCAGGCCCGCCAGGGCTACGCCGACATCGACGTGCAGCTCAAGCGCCGCGCCGACCTGGTGCCGCAGCTGGTCGAGGCCGTGCGCGGCTACGCCGCCTACGAAAAGGCGCTGCTCACCGCAGTGACCGAGCTACGCGCCGACGCGCAGCGCACCGCCCCCGCGGCCGAGCGCTTCGGCCTGGAGCGCGCCCTCGGGCGCCAGCTCAGGCAGCTGGTGCTGCTGCAGGAGAGCTACCCGCAGCTCAAGGCCGACGCCAATTTCCGCGACCTCTCGGCCAAGCTGGTCGAGGTCGAGGACCATCTTCAGTACGCGCGCCGCTTCTACAACGGCGCGGTCAAGCAGTACCTCACGCGCCTGCAGTCGTTTCCGGATCTGCTGGTGGCGCGCCTGTTCGGCTTCGAGCCGATGCCGTTCTTCGAGACCGACGATCGTGCGCCGGTGGAGGTGAGCCTGTGAGGCGGCTCGCCTGCGCGCTCGTGCTCTCGCTCGCCGCCGGCGCCGCGCTCGCCGCCGAGCGGATCCTCGATTTCCGCAGCGACATCGCGATCGGCGCCGACGGCGTGCTCACGGTCAACGAGACGATCGTGGTCGAGGCCGAGGGGCGGCGTATCCGCCATGGCATCTACCGCGACTTTCCGACCCGCTACACGGGGCGCTTCGGCGAGCGCGTGCAGGTCGGGTTCGAGGTGGTCTCGGTCTCGCTCGACGGCGGCGCGGTGCCGTGGGTGACGCAGCGCCGGTCCAACGGCGTGCGCGTGCGCATCGGCGACGCCCGCGCCCTGGTGCCGCACGGGCGGCACGAGTACGCGCTCACCTACCGCGCCACGCGCGAGCTGGGATTCTTCGCCGACCACGACGAGCTGTACTGGAACGTGACCGGCAACGGCTGGGCGTTCCCGATCGACCACGTCTCGGCAGAGGTCGGCCTGCCCGCGCCGGTGCCGGCGGCGCGGCTCTCGGCCGAGGCCTACACGGGCCCGTTCGGCGCGCGCGGGCGCGACTACACGAGCGCGCTGCGCGACGGCGGCGCGAGCTTCGAGACGACCCGCGGCCTCGCGCCGCGCGAAGGCTTGAGCATCGTGCTCGGGTTCCCGAAGGGCATCGTGCGCGAGCCCGGCTTGCGCCAGCGCCTGGCGTGGTGGCTGTCCGACAACCGCGGTGCGGCGATCGGGGCCGCCGGCGCGCTGCTGCTGTTCGCGTTCCTGTTCTGGCGCTGGCGCGCGGTCGGGCGCGACCCGCGGGCGGGGCCGAAGTTTCCGCGCTACGAGCCGCCGCCGGGCATGGGGCCGGCGGACGTGAGGTTCGTGGACCGCATGGGATACGACGATAAGTGCCTGGCGGCGGCGCTGCTCGGGCTGGGCGCGCGCGGCTATCTCAAGGTCAGCGAGGAGCGCGGCGGCTACACCGTCGCGCGCACCGGCAAGGAGGTCGAGTGGCTGACCGGCGAGCGGCAGCTGGTCTCGATGCTGCTCGGCCCGGCCGATTCGATCACGCTCGAGCGCAAGCACGACCCCGCGGTGCAGGCGGCGCGCGACGCTTTCCGCACCGACCTGCGCCTCGCCTACGCCGGCAAGCTGTTCTCGCGCAACATCGGCTCGCATGCCTTCGGCATCGTGCTCACGGTCGCCGCCTTCGCGGCGATGATCGTGCTCGAGACGCCGCTGACGCTGCTGTTCGGGATCGCGCTGGCGATGGTGCTGCAGCTGGTGGTGTTCAGGTTCCTGCTGCCGGCGTACTCGGTCGCCGGGCGCAAGGTCCAGGACCACATCGAGGGCCTGCGCGTCTACCTCGGCGTGGCCGAGGAGGACGAGCTCAGGCGCCTGAAGGCGCCCGAGCAGACGCCGGAGGAATTCGCCAAGTTCCTTCCCTACGCGCTCGCGCTCGGGGTGGAGAAGACCTGGGCCGACCGCTTCGCCGCGGTGCTCGGCGCGGCGGCGGTGACCGCCGCGGTCGCGCACTACTACGTCGCCGGCCATCACGGCGGGCTGTTCGGCGGCGGCGACGGCGTCGGCGGCTTCGCCGACTCGCTCGGCGGCCTCGGCAGCACCGTGAGCGCGGCGGCAACGCCGCCGGGCAGCAGCTCCGGGTCCTCCGGCGGCGGCGGCGGAGGCGGATCGGGCGGCGGCGGAGGCGGGGGCGGGGGAGGCGGCTGGTGAGCGCGCAGGCGCGCAGCGCGCTCGGCAAGACCACGCGCCCGAGCCTGCCGGGGATCCTGCCGCGCCCGCGCCTGTTCGACATGCTGGACGAGGCGCGCACGGTCGGCGCGGTGTGGCTCGCCGGGCCGCCCGGCAGCGGCAAGACCACCCTGGTCGCGAGCTACCTCGACTACGCCGCGATGCCCTGCCTGTGGTACCAGCTCGACGAGGGCGACGCCGATGTCGCGACCTTCTTCTACTACCTGGGGCTCGCCGCCGCCGCCGAGCCGGACGGGCGGGAGCGCGCGCGGCTGCCGCTGCTCACGCCGGAGTACCACGCCGGCGTGACGCAGTTCGCGCGCAGCTACTTCCAGGCGCTGTACGCGCGCCGGCCGCCGCCGTTCGCGGTGGTGTTCGACGGCTTCAACGAAGTCCCGGCCTCGTCCGCCCTGCACGAGGTCATGCGCGAGGCGGTGCGCGGGCTGCCGCCGGGCGCTTTCCTGATCTGCATCAGCCGTGCCGATCCGCCGCCGGCGCTCGCCCGGCTGCGCGCCAACCGCGCGCTCTCGGTGGTCGGCTGGGACGCGCTGCGCCTGACCCCGCCGGAGACGCGCGAGATCGTTGCCCTGCGCCATCCCGGCCTGTCGGACGCCGAGCTCGACGAGCTCTACGCGCGCACCGAGGGCTGGGCCGCGGGCCTGGTGCTGATGCTCGAGCAGTCGCGGCGCGGCGGCCCGCTCGCGGCGGCGCCCGACCTCGCCACGCGTCAGTTGCTGTTCGACTACCTGGCGGGCGAGATCTTCCAGAAGTCCGACCCGCGCACGCAGGCGTTTTTGCTGCGCACCGCGTACCCGGCGCAGATGACCGCGGCGATCGCGGAGGCCGTCAGCGGCGAGCCCGACGCCGGTCGCATCCTGTCCGAGCTGCACCGCGACAACTACTTCGCCACGCTGCGCCAGGCCGGGCCCGAGGCGATCTACCAGTACCACCCGATGTTCCGCGAGTTCCTGCTCGCCCGCGCGGCCGAGTCGATGCCGAAGGACGAGCGGCGGCGCCTGCAGCGGGCCTGCGCGGCGCAGACGGAAGCCGCCGGACAGATCGAGGACGCCTTCGCCCTCTACGCCGAGAGCCACGAGTGGCAGGAGATGGCGCGCGTCATCGCCCGGCACGGCGAGGCCATGCTGGCGCAGGGGCGGGGCGAGACCCTGGCGCGCTGGGTCGAGGACCTGCCCCCGGAAGTGCAGCAGGAGCACCCGTGGACCGCGTACTGGGCCGCCGCGAGCCGGCTGCCCGGCGCGCCGCGCGAGGCACGGCTCATGTTCGAGCGCGCCTGCGAGCTGTTCCGCTTCGCCGCGCAGCCCGACGCGGAGGGATTGATTCGCTCCGCGGCCGGCGCGATCGACTCCATCCTCTACGAGCTCGACGACTTCTCGCTGCTCGACCGCTGGATCGCGGTGATCGACGCCGAGATGGCGGCGGGCACGCGCCTTTCCTCGCCCGGCGTCGAGGCGCGCGTGGCGAGCAGCATGTTCATCGCGCTGACGGTGCGCCAGACGCAGCGGCGCGACATCCAGCAGTGGATCGAGCGCGCCTTCGCCTGCTCGAAGGACGACCCCGACCCCAACCTGCGCCTGTTCGTGGGGCTGTTCGCCGCGCTCACGCTGATGTGGACCGGGCTGTTCGAGAAGGCCGCGGGGCTCATCGAGGCGATGCGCCTTGCGGCCACCGGCCCCGGGGTGTCGGCGTTCTCGCGCGTCACGCTGAAGGACATCGAGGCCATGTTCCACATGCTCAGGTGCGAGGCCGGGCCCTGCCTCGAGGCGATGCGCGAGGGGCTCGACATCGCCGAGGCGACCGGCGTGCACACGTGGCGATTCCAGACCCTGGTGTACGGCTACGGCGGCGCGCTCGCCGGGCAGGAGCTCGCCGCCGCGGCGCGCGTGAGGAAGGAGCTCGAGGCCGCCGCCGCCGGCGCGAGCCGCTTCAACCTCGTGTGCTTCCATTACTACGCGTCGTGGGAGGCGATGCTGCGCAAGGAGCTGATGAGCGCGCTGCGCGAGGCGCGCACCGCTCTGCGCCTCGCGATCGAGGTCGGCTGCCCGTACTTCGAGGCGCTGTGCCGGCTCGCGCTCGCGCGCGTGCTCGCCGACTGCAACGACGAGAAGAAGTGCGTCGCCCAGCTGCGCCAGATGCGCGACATCGTCGGCGCGATCGACAACCGGCACCTCGAGTTCGGCTGCCTGGCGGCGTTCGCCGGCATGGCGCTCGAGCACGGCCGGCCGCGCGCCGGAGCGAACGCGCTGCGCAGCGCCTTCGCGCTCGGGCGCGAGTACGGCTACACGCATTTCCAGTGGTGGCTGCCGGAGGACATGGGGCGCCTGTGCGCGCACGCGATCGGCGCCGGGATCGAGCCCGACTACGCGCGCGACCTCGTGCGCCGGCGCGGGCTGATGCCGCCCCGCGCCGCGCTCGCGCCGCCCGACTGGCCGTGGGCGTTCCGCGTCTCGACCCTGGGGGGATTTCGCCTGCTGCGCCACGGCGAGCCGCTCGCCGCGACCGGCAAGGCGCAGCGCCGCCCGCTCGAGCTGCTCAAGGTGCTGATCGCCTACGGCGGCGAAGGCGTGGCCGAGGCGCGCATCGCCGACGCGATCTGGCCGCGCATCCCGGGGGACTCCGCGCACCGCTCCTTCACCAGCACGCTGCACCGGCTGCGCAAGCTCCTGGGCGAGGACAAGGCGCTGGTGCTGCACGAGGGCAAGCTGAGCCTCGACCGGCGCTACGTCTGGACCGACGCCTGGGCGTTCGAGGCGCAGGCCGACGCGCTCGAAGCCGCGCTGCGCGCCGGCGGCGAGGCGGTCGCGCCCGCCGCCGAGCGGCTGCTCGAGCTCTACCGCGGGCCCTTCCTCGCCGGCGAGGCCGACGAGGCCTGGATGCTCGAGCGCCGCGAGCGCCTGCGCGCGCGCCTCGCGCGCCTGCTCGCGGCCGCCGCCAGGGTCTGGGACGGGGCGGGCGAGCTCGCCCAGCGCCTGCGCGAGCTCGACCCCGAGGCTGGATAGATATACAGCATTCGCCCATAATGGCGGGGTGGCGCAGACCGAGGCACCGACGGCGGTTTTCGAGCGGCTGAACGACGCGCAGCGCACGGCGGCGTGCGCGGGCGGCGCGCCGCTGCTGATCGTCGCCGGCGCCGGCACCGGCAAGACCAACACGCTCGCGCACCGCGTCGCCTGGCTGGTGCTCGAGGGGGTCTCGCCCGAGCGGATCCTGCTTCTCACCTTCACCCGCCGCGCGGCCGAGGAGATGACGCGCCGGGCGCGCAGGATCGTGGGCGAGGCGGCGAAGGAGGTGAGGCTGCCCTGGTCGGGCACCTTCCACTCGATCGCCAACCGGCTCATCCGGCGCCACAGCGCCCGGCTCGGGCTCGAGGCGAATTTCAGCGTGCTCGACCGCGGCGACGCCGCCGACCTGATGGACGTGGTGCGCCACGAGCTCGGCCTGTCGAAGCTCGAGAAGCGCTTCCCGCGCAAGGACACCTGCCTTGCGATCTACTCGCACCGCGTCAACACGCAAGCGCCGCTGCGGCGCACCCTCGCCGATGCCTTTCCCTGGTGCGCCGAGTGGGAGGAGGACCTGACGCGCCTGTACCGCGCCTACGTCGAGCGAAAGCTCGCCCACCAGGCGCTCGACTACGACGACCTGCTGCTGTACTGGCACGCGATGGCGAGCGATCCGGGACTCGCGGCCGAGATGGGCGCGCAGTTCGACCACATCCTGGTCGACGAGTACCAGGACACCAACGCGCTGCAGGCGCAAATCCTCAGGCTGCTGCGCCCGGGCGGCGAGGGCGTCACGGTGGTCGGCGACGACGCGCAGGCGATCTATTCGTTCCGCGCCGCCACCGTCGAGAACATCCTCGGCTTTCCGGACCAGTACGCGCCGCCCGCGCGGGTGGTGACGCTCGAGCGCAACTACCGCTCGACCCAGGGCGTGCTCGACGCGGCCAACGCGCTGATCGGCGAGGGCGCGCGGCAGTACCGCAAGGTCCTCGAGGCCGCGCGCGGCGCCGGCGCGCGCCCGCACTACGTCAGCGTCGCCGACGACCAGGCGCAGGCCGACTACGTCGTCGGCCGCGTGCTCGAGGCGCGCGAGCGCGGCCTGCCGCTCAGGCGCCAGGCGGTGCTGTTCCGCGCCTCGCACCACAGCGACGTGCTCGAGCTCGAGCTGGTGCGGCGCGACATCCCCTACGTGAAGTACGGCGGGCTCAAGTTCCTCGAGGCCGCGCACGTCAAGGACCTGCTCGCGGTGCTGCGCTGGGCCGACAACCCGAAGAACCGCGTCAGCGCGTTCCGCGCCCTGCAGCTGCTCCCGGGCGTCGGCCCGGCGACGGCGGCGCGGTTCTACACGGGGTTCGAGGCAGGGTATTTTTCCTGGGAGGGGTTGAAAACGAATTCATCCGAGTTCGACGCTCTCATGCTGGAGCTCGGCAACGCCGAATCCCCGTGGGCGGGGCAGGTGGGGCGGGTGCGGGAGTGGTTCGAGCCGATCCTGGAGCAGAAGTACGAGGCCGCGCAGGCGCGCGCGGGCGACCTGTGGCAGCTCGAGCGCATCGCGCAGCAGTTCGCCACCCGCGAGCGCTTCCTCACCGAGCTCGCGCTCGACCCGCCGCAGGCGAGCGGCGACCTCGCCGGCGCGCCGCACCGCGACGAGGACTACCTGGTGCTCTCGACCGTGCACTCGGCCAAGGGCCAGGAGTGGGACGCGGTGCACGTGCTCAACGTCGCCGACGGCAACTTTCCGTCGGAGTACGCCACCGGCCGCGCCGAGCTGATCGAGGAGGAGCGGCGCCTGCTCTACGTGGCGATGACGCGCGCGAAGAACGAGCTGCACCTGATCGCGCCGCTGCGCTACTACGTCACGGGGCAGCCGCGCCGCGGCGACGCGCACGTCTACGGCGCCACCAGCCGCTTTCTCAGCCGCGCGGTGATGCAGTGCCTGCAGCCGGTCGCGTGGCCCGAGGCCGCCGA
>CAZLUX010000053.1:0-3203 GCA_964562815.1 uncultured Enterobacteriaceae bacterium | reverse complement strand
AGCCGACAGCATCCTCGCCACCATCGGCAACACGCCGCACATCCGCATCAACCGCCTGTTCGGCGACACGCACCAGGTCTGGGTCAAGTCCGAGCGCGCCAATCCGGGCGGCTCGATCAAGGACCGCATCGCGCTGTCGATGGTCGAGGCGGCCGAGAAGGACGGCAGGCTCAAGCCGGGCGCGACGATCATCGAGCCGACCTCGGGCAACACCGGCATCGGCCTGGCGATGGTCGCCGCGGTGAAGGGCTACAGGCTGGTGCTGGTGATGCCCGAGAGCATGTCGATCGAGCGGCGGCGCCTGATGCTCGCCTACGGCGCGACCTTCGAGCTCACTCCGCGCGAGAAGGGCATGCCGGGCGCGCTCGCCCGGGCGCAGGAGCTGGTCGAGGCGACGCCGGGGTCGTGGATGCCGCAGCAGTTCGAGAACGCGGCCAACATCGAGGTGCACGCGAAGACCACCGCGCGGGAGATCCTGGACGATTTCCCGCAGGGCATCGACGTGCTGATCACCGGCGTCGGCACCGGCGGCCACATCACAGGCTGCGCCCAGGTGCTGAAGAAGGCCTGGCCGCGGCTCAAGGTCTACGCGGTCGAGCCGACCGCCTCGCCCGTGATCTCCGGCGGCAAGCCGGGGCCGCACCCGATCCAGGGCATCGGCGCGGGCATCATCCCGAAGAACCTGCACGTGGACCTTCTCGACGGCGTGATCCAGGTCGAGGCCGACCCCGCCAAGGAGATGGCGCGGCGCGCGGCGCGCGAGGAGGGCCTGCTGATCGGGATCTCGTCCGGCGCGACGCTGCAGGCGATCAGGCAGAAGCTGCCCGAGATCGCCAAGGGCGCGACGGTGCTCGGCTTCAACTACGACACCGGCGAGCGCTACCTGTCCACCGAAAGCTTCCTGCCGACCGAATGAAGGAGCTCGCCGCGCTCGCGCTGCTCGTTCCGCTCGCCGCCGTCGCCCAGGCGGGCGGGAAGGGAAAGACGAGCAACCCGCGCCACGCCTACGTGAAGCGCCACGGCGTCGACCCGAAATACGCCGAGGCGCGCAACCCCCTGCGCCCGAGCGCGGCCAACCTCGAGGCGGGCAGGAAGCTCTATCGACTGCATTGCGCGGTGTGCCACGGCGATTCGGGCCGGGGCAACGCGGGCGGCCGCAGCCTCGAGCCGCCGGCGACGAGCCTGGCCGGACTGTCGAAGCGGCCGATCGCGACGGACGCCTACTACGACTGGACCATTTCCGAGGGCGGCGTGGCGCTGCACAGCGCCATGCCGCCGTTCAAGAACGTGCTGAAGCAGGAGGACATCTGGAAGATCGTTCTTTATCTGCGCTCGCTGTGATGCGCCGCGTGCTGCTGGCGGCCGCCGGCCTGTTCGCCTTCGTCACGGCGCATGCCGAGGATACGCGCCGGTTCGTCAAGTTCCCGCCCATGATGCTCGAGCACGAGATGGCGAACATGCGCGACCATCTCGCGACGCTCGGCAAGGTCACCGGGCGGTGCGTCGCCTGCCACGCCGCCTACCGCCTGCACTAGACGACTCCGTCGCTTCGGGCGAAACTAACGCAACCGTACCAGGAGGGAGCGCGATGCCCGTCGCCGACATCAACCACTATTTCGTGCGCGCCAACGACCTCGAGGCCAGCCGGCGCTTCTACGTCGACGTGCTCGGCTTCGAAGTGATGCCGCGGCCGAACTTTCCGTTTCCGGGCTACTGGCTCGGGGTCAACGGCAAGATCCAGGTGCACATGGGGCCGCACGGGATTCCCAACTCGGAGCTCTACTACCTCGGCACGCCCGCGGACGCGAGGACCGACCAGTCGGGCGTGGTCGACCACATCGCCTTCGCCGCGACCGAGCCGAAGGCCTTCGTCGAGCGCCTGAAGGGCAAGGGCGTCGAGTACCGCCCGCGCTACCTGCCCGAGTCGCAGCTCTACCAGCTCTTCCTGCGCGATCCGAACGGGCTCATGATCGAGCTCAACTTCTTCGGCATCACCGACGCCCCCGACTGGGGCGGCGAGGACTACTCGAAGATGCCGCGCGTCGAAACCGCGTGAGCGGGCGCGACTTCAGCGGCGTCTCGTTCGCCGAGGCGCTCGAGCGCGCGCGCGCGCTGGTCCCGACCCTGCGCAAGCGCGCCGCGGAAATGGAGGAGGCGCGCCAGCTGCTGCCCGAGACCGAGGCCGAGCTGCACGCGAGCGGCCTGCTGCGCTTCGCCCAGCCCAAACGCTGGGGCGGCATGGAGCTCGACTACGTCGCGCTGTTCGACATTCCGGCCGAGGTCGGGCGCGGCTGCACCTCGACCGCCTGGAGCGTCGCCAACCTCGCGATCCACCACTGGATGCTCGCGCTCTACGACGAGCGCGCGCAGGAAGAGGTCTGGCGCGAGAACCCCGACGCGATCATCGCCTCGGGCATCGCCTACCCGCAGGGCAGCGCGAAGCGCGTCGACGGCGGCCTCGTGATCAGCGGCTACTGGAACTTCTCCAGCGGCGTCGACGGCAGCCACTGGAACATGCTCGCGGTCACCGTGCGCGACGGCGACAAGGTGGTCGACCACTGCATGTGCCTGGTGCCGCGCGGCGACTACCAGGTGGTCGACGACTGGCAGGTGCTCGGCATGCGCGGCACCGGATCGAAGTCGGTCAAGGCGAAGGACCTGTTCGTGCCCGCGCACCGCGCGCTGTCGATGTACCTCGCGCGCGGCGGCGCCGAATTCCCCGGCGCCAGGACCAACCCCAACCCGGTGTACCGCGTGCCGCTCTCGGGCATGGGCTCGCACTGCATCGCCGGCGCCGCGGTCGGCAACGCGCAGGCCGCGCTCGAGCTTTCCTGCGAGGCGGTGGGCGAGCGCAGCACCAACTACACCGTGTCGCGCATGCGCGACTTCCAGACCATCCAGCTGCGCGTGTCGGCGGCCGGCGCGCGGATCAACGCCGCGCGCCTGGTCGCGCGCACCGACTGCCTCGAAGGGCAGGCGATCGCCGCGTCCGGGCGCGAGCCGACGCTGGAGGAGAAGCTGCGCTGGAAGCGCAACATCGCCTACGCGGTGCAGATCTGCACCGAGGCGGTCGACTCGCTGCACGGCATGGCCGGCGCCAAGGGCATCTACGACCACTACCCGATCCAGCGCCTGTTCCGCGACGCCCATTCGCTCATGGGCCACATCGGCTTTTCCTGGGACGCGCAGGGCGCGCCCTGGGG
>CAZLUX010000052.1:12747-17279 GCA_964562815.1 uncultured Enterobacteriaceae bacterium | reverse complement strand
ATCGAGCGCATGGCGCGCGATGCGCGCGTTCAGTCGATCGGCGGCGGCGCGACCGAGGTGATGCTGGAAGAAGTGGCGAAGCGGCTGTGAGCACCGACCTCTCCGGACGCGTGGCGCTGGTGACCGGCGCCTCGCGCGGCATCGGAAGATCGATCGCGCTCGCGCTCGCGGCGGCCGGCGCCGACGTGGCGGTGAACTACCGCGCGCGCGGCGACGATGCGCAGGCGGTCGCGGCGGCGATCCGCGCGCTCGGGCGCAGGAGCGTCGCGCTCGGCGCCGACGTCGCCGACGCGGCGCAGGTCGCGCGCATGGTCGCGGCGGTCGAGTCCACGCTCGGGCCGGTCGACATCCTGGTCAACAACGCCGGCGTCGCGCTGCGCCGCGGCCTGGAGGAGCTGAACGAAGCCGATTTCGACCGCACCATCGCGGTCAATCTCAAGTCGGCGTTCCTCTGCACCCAGGCGGTCTGGCGCGGCATGCGCGAGCGGCGCTGGGGCCGCATCGTCAACGTCTCCTCCGGCGCCGCCCGCGGGGCGGGGATCGTCGGCCCGCACTACAACGCATCGAAAGCGGGCATGGAGGGGCTCACGCGCGGCTACGCCGCGCGGCTGGTGAAGGACGGCATCACCGTGAACGCGGTCGCGCCCTCGCTGATCGAGAGCGACATGACCGCGCCGCACCGCGCCGAGAGCGAGGCCAGGATCCCCGTCGGACGCCTCGGCACCGGGGAGGAGGTCGCCGCGGTCGTGGTGATGCTCGCGGGCAACGCGTACATGACCGGCCAGACCGTGCCGGTCAACGGCGGCCTGCACTACAACTGAGGCTAGAAGCCGAGCTTCGCCTGCACCCCGATCATCGCGTTGCGCCCCGGCGCGGGCTCGTAGTAGCGGTCGGCCGAGGCGTTCACGATGACCGAGCCGATGTACTTCGTGTCGGCGAGGTTGTTGACGCGCAGGAACTCCGAGGTGTGCCATTTTCCCGCGCGCTGCTTGAACCCCAGCGCCAGGTTGGCGACCGTGTAGGCGTCGGCGTAGTCGGAGTTGACGTCGTTCACCGCGACCTGGGAGCGGTGCTGCGCCTCGATGAGGACGTTGAAGCCGCTCGCCGGGTCGCGCCAGCTGAGCTCGCCGTAGAGCGTCGCGCGCGGCACTCCGGGCAGCACGTTGCCGGCGGCGACGTCGCCGCTCGAGCTGGTGTAGCCGTCGAGCACCTCGGTGTTGAGAATCGTCCAGGCGAGCGAGGCCTCGATGCCGAGCGGCAGGCTCGCGCCCGCGCTCAGCTCGATGCCGCGGCGGCGCGTGCGGCCGGCGTTCTTGTAGGTGGTACGGCCGTTGACGTTGGCGTCGACGACGATCTCGTTGTCGGTCTCGACGTCGTAGAGCGCGGCGTTGAGGCGTACGCGCGAGCCGATCAGGGTCTTGATTCCGGCCTCGATGCTGCGGCTCTTCGCCGGCTCGAGCGCGAAGTTGAGGCCGGTCGCGCCGCTCGGCTGGTAGGCGAGCTCGGCGAAGGTCGGCGTCTCGAAGCCGCGCCCGTAGTTGACGTAGAGGCTGGTCGCGGGCGCGGCGCGGTAGAGCAGGCCGAGCGCCGGCGTGCTGGCGCTGAAGTCGCGGCTGCCGCTGTCGTCCAGGTTGAGCGTGCCCGGCACGATGTAGTAGTCGGTCGAGCCGAAGGAGACCCTGTTCGCGCGCACGCCGCCGAGCGCGATCCATTTCGGGGCAAGGCGCCACTGCGCCTGCGCGTAGACGGCCTTGCTGGTGACGGTATCGTCCTCGTCGCGCCGCAGCGCGCCGAAGGCGCCGAAATCGTTGACGAAGCCCTTGCGCCGCTCGTCCATCGTCTCGTACTCGCCGCCGAGCGTCAGCGTGAGCGGCCGGCCCGCGAGCGAGACGTCGCGCGTGTAGCGCAGCCCGCCGCCGCCGAAGGTCCGCGCCAGGTTGACGACGCCGCCCGAGCTGCCGTACCCGGTCGCGCTGGCGGGCGTCGCGCCGTCGAAGGCGAGAAACTGGTTGACGTTGCGCATGCCGCCGTAGACGTTCGCGGTCAGGGTGCCGCCGCCCTCGAGCCGGTGCTCGAGCGTCGCGCCGGCCTGGTTCTGGCGCACGCTCTTGCGCGTGTCGTAGGTGGTCGCGCGCGAAACCGCCTGGCTCGGATCCGCTTCGGCCTGCGCCTTGGTGAGGCCGAGCGGGTCCTGGGTGTCGGGACTGTCGAAGGCGTTTGCGACCAGCGTGACCACGTTGTCGCTGCCGATGCCGAACCTGAGCTTGGCGTTGCCGATCTCGCGCCGCGCCTTGCTGTGGTCGCGATAGCCGTCGGTCTCGAAATGCGCGCCGCTCGCGAGCCAGTCCATGTCGCCGCGCCGCGCGCCGGCCTCGAGCGAGGCACGCCGGGTGGCGAAGGAGCCGGCCTCGAGCCGCCCGTCGACGCCGTCGACCTGCGAGCCGTCGCGCGTGAAGACGCTGATGACGCCGCCCGAGGCGTTGCCGTACATCACCGCGAAGGGGCCGCGCAGCACCTCGATCCGGTCCGCCGAGCCGAGGTCGATGTTCGAGACCTGGCCCTGGCCGTCCGGCATGCTCGCCGGGATGCCGTCGACCATCAGCCGCAGCCCGCGGATGCCGAAGGCCGAGCGTGCGCCGAAGCCGCGCGACGAGATCTGCAGGTCCTGCGCGTAGTTCTGCCTGTCCTGGGCGACGATTCCGGGCACCCGCACCAGCGACTCGGACAGGCTCACCTCGGGCTGGTCGAGGTGGATGTCGTCGCCGTAGAGGCGGTCGATCGAGGCGGGAATGTCGAGGCTGGGCGTGGCGGTGCGGGTCGCCGTGACGGTGACCGCGTTTTCCGCCGGTTGCTGGGCTGCGGCGGCGAGCGGCGCGCCGAGCAGGATGCACATGAGCGCCGCGTTGCGCGCCGTAGTCTTCATTTCGGCTTCTCCACCGTTATCCTGATCGAGGAATACCAGTCCGACAGTTCTTCTATGTCTTCGTCGGTGAGCGGCTTCGCGACGACGCTCATCTGCGGATTCTGCCGCCTGCCGGCGCGGAACGCACGCAGCTGTTCGATCAGGTACTCCTTCTGCTGGCCGGCGAGATTGGCCGCGCCGGGCACCACCGCGATGCCGTCCTCGCCGTGGCAGTTGGCGCACATGCGCGCCTGGGCGGGCGCCGGCTCCGCCGCGCGGGCCGTTTCGAGCAGCGATCCTGAGGCCAATGCAAGCATCAGGGCGGCGTAGGTCATGCGCATCTCATCGCTCCAAAAAAAATCGGGCCGGGCGCGAGGCCCGGCCCGCATCGGTTGCCCCGCTACTTGCCCTGGTACGAGATGCGGTAGATCGCGCCCGCCTTGTCGTCCGAGACCAGGATCGAGCCGTCGACGTACTGCCTGACGTCGACCGGTCGGCCGAGATACACGCCGTTCTCGTTCATCCAGCCTTCGGCGAATGGCTCGGTCTTCTTGGCGTGCCCCTTGGCATCCAGGTAAGTGACCATCACCCGCGCGCCCCTGGGCTTGACCGCGTTCCACGAGCCGTGCTGCGCGCTGAAGACGGCGTTGTGGTACTTCTCCGGGAACATGTTGCCCGTGTAGAACATCATGCCGAGATCGGCCGCGTGCGCGATCATGTCGACCTCGGGCTTGACGTACTTCGCCGCGAGGTCCTTCGGGATCGGCTTGTCCTTGTACTCGTTGGTGCGGGTGCCGCCGCCGCCGTACCAGGGGAAGCCGTACCACATCCCCGTCTTGAGGTGCCCGCCGGAGACCGGCACGCGGTTCAGCTCGCCCGGCGGGATCTCGTCGCCCATGCCGTCGACCTGGTTGTCGGTGAACCACAGGCTGCCGTCCTTCGGATTGAACGCGAGGCCGGACGAGTTGCGCATGCCGGTGAGCACGACCTGGCGGTCACCGCCGTCGCGATTGAACGAGACGATGCCGCCGACGCCCAGCTTGCGGTACATGTCGACCTTCTCGGCCGGCGTGACGTTGAACGGCTGCCCGAGGGTGATATAGAGCCGGTTGTCGGGGCCGATCGTGCAGGCGCGCGCGGTGTGGTTGTAGGACTCCTCCTCGGGCGGAATCAGATTGCCCTGCTTGACGACCGCGACCGCGACCGTGTCCGGGCTCTCCATGAAGTATTCCGCCGCCGGGAACAGGAGCACGCGGTTGCGCTCGACCACGTAGAGGAATCCGTCCGGCGTGTAGCAGGTGCCGGCGGGGTCGTCGAACTTCACGCTCGGGCTGAACTCGTCGACCGTGTCGGCGACGTTGTCCATGTCGCGGTCGGTCACCGCCCAGACCTTGGTCTTGCGCGTGCCGACGAACACGGTCGCCTTGTTGCGGCTCACCGCCATCTGCCTCGCGTCCGGCACGAGCGCGAACAGCTCGATCTTGAAGCCGTCGGGCAGCTGGATGCGCTGCAGCACCTTCTTCAGGTTCTCCGCGTACTTGCCGCCCTGCGGCACGCTCTCGCCGGCTTGCGTGTCGGTGCGCTGGAAGCTGCCCAGCTTCTGCAGGTTCTGCTCGTCGCCTTTCGCGAA
>CAZLUX010000052.1:0-12647 GCA_964562815.1 uncultured Enterobacteriaceae bacterium | reverse complement strand
TGCCGGGCCGGGTGGTGTTCGGCGCGGGAACGCTGGCGCGCCTGCCCGACGAGCTCGACCGTCTCGGCGCGAAGCGGGCGCTGCTGCTTTCCACGCCCGGCCGGGCCGAGGGCGCGCGGCGCCTGGCGCAGACCCTCGGTGCGCGCGCCGCGGGCGTTTACGACAAGGCCCGCATGCACGTGCCGCTCGAAGTCGCCGAGGACGCGCGCCGGGTCGCGGCCGGGCTGGGCGCCGACTGCTGCGTCGCGGTGGGCGGCGGCTCGACCGTGGGCCTCGCCAAGGCGATCGCGCTCACCACGGGCCTGCCGATCGTCGCCGTGCCGACGACCTACTCGGGCTCCGAGATGACCACCGTCTACGGCCTGACCGAGGGCGGGCTGAAGCGGACCGCGCGCGATGCGCGGGTGCTGCCGAAGACGGTGATCTACGACCCGGAGCTCACGCTCGGCCTGCCGCCCGCGACCTCGGCCGCGAGCGGCATGAACGCGATCGCGCACTGCGTCGAGGCGCTCTACGCGCAAGACGGCAATCCGATCATTTCGCTCATGGCCGAGGAGGGCATCCGCGCCTTGGCCGTTGCGCTGCCTCTCATCATCAAGAATCAAAATGATCTGAACGCGAGAAGCGATGCCCTGTACGGGGCCTGGCTCGCCGGGGCCGCGCTCGGCGCGACGGGAACCGGGCTGCACCACAAGCTGTGCCACACGCTCGGCGGCAGCTTCAACCTTCCTCACGCCGAGACCCACTCGATCGTGCTGCCGCACGCGGCGCGCTACAACCGCGACGCCGCGCCCGAGGCGATGGCGCGCGTGGCGCGCGCGCTCGGCGTGAGCGACGCGCCGCGCGGGCTGTACGATCTCGAGGTGAAGTTGAATCTCAGGATGAAGCTCTCGGAGATCGGCCTGCGCGAGGCCGACCTCGAGCGCGCGGCGAAGCTCGCCCTCGAGCGCCCCTATCCCAATCCGCGCCCGGTCGAATACGAGGGCGTGCTCGCGCTGCTGCGCGCGGCCTACGAGGGGCGCCGGCCTGAAGCCTGAGCGCGCGACCGGGATGCTGCTCGCCGGCGCGCTGCTCGCGAACGCGGCGGCGCAGGGCGTGGGCCGCTTCGTTCTCACGCCGCTGCTTCCCGACATGCGCGCCGCGGCGGGGCTCGACGCGGCTCAGGCCGGCGTCCTGGCCGGGGCGAACTTCGCCGGTTACCTTGCCGCCAGCGTCTGGCTCGCGCTGCGCGCGCGCGAGGGCCGCATCGGCGCGGTGCCGCTCGGCTTCGCGCTGGTGCTCGCCGGCGCCTTCGCGATGGCGCTCGCGCCGGGCTACGCGCTGTGGATCGCCGCGCGCGCGGCCGCCGGCTACGGCGGCGCGCTGCTCTTCCTTGGCTCGCTCGACGCCTACGCGCGCGCGGCGCGCGCGCCCGAGGACCTGCGCCCGCTTGCGGGCGTGGGCGTCGGCATCGCGCTGTCGTGCGCCGCGGTGCTGCCCTGGCTCGACGACTGGCGCAGCGGCTGGCTCGCGGCCGGCGCGCTCGGCGTGCTGTGCGCGCCGTTCGTGCTGCGCCTGCCGCGCGGCGCGGCCGCGGGCCACGTCGGCGACGAGCCGGCGCCCGCGCTCAGCGCGCCGCTGGTGCGCCTGTCGGTCTCCTACGCCGCGTTCGGCTTCGCCTTCGGCGCGGCGAGCACCTTCTTCGTCAACGCGATCGCCTCGGGCGACCGGCGCGCGGCGGCCCTTGTATGGGTCGTGGTGGGCGTGTTCGCGGCGCCCTCGGTGTGGCTGTGGGGCTGGGTGCGCAAGCGCGTGCGCGCGGTCGGCGCGCTGTTCGCCGCCAACGCGCTGCACGCGGCGAGCATCCTGCTGGTCGCGCTCGATCCGCGCCCGCTCACCGCGGGCATCGCCGGAATGGTGTTCGGCGCCACTTTCCTCGGGGTGCCGGCGCTCTCGCTCGCGCAGGCGCGGATCCTCGCGCCGCGAAGCGCGCGCCGCACCGCGGCCTGGGTGACGGTGCTCTACGGCGTCGGCCAGATGGCGGGCCCGCCCGCGATCGGCTGGCTCGGCGAGCGCCTCGGCTCGCTCGCGCACGGCCTGCTCGGCGCGGCGGCGGTGGGCGCGGCCGCGGCGCTGCTGCTGATTCCCGACCTACGTCGGCGCTAGCGAGCTCGATTTCAGGCCCGCGGTCAGCACGAACTTCATCGCTTCCTCGCGCGACATCTCGACCGGCGTCACCCGCTCCTGCGGCAGGAAGACGGTGTAGCCGCCGATCTGGTAGCTCATCGGCAGGTAGACCGCGACGTCGCCCGGCGCGCCGACGCCCTGCGGCAGGTCGCCGAAGTCCCGCCGCGTGACGAAGCCGAGCAGGCGCATGCCGCTGCCCGGCAGCTCGACCGAGACGACCTGCAGCGCGCGCGCCTCCTGGTGCTCGGCGAACAGGCCGAACAGGTCGCGCAGGGCGGCGTAGACCGAGCGCACCAGCGGGATCTCGAGCAGCAGCCGCTCGGCCAGGGCGAACAGGCGCCGGAAGAGCAGGGCGTGCATCAGCAGGCCGACGAGGAAGATGGCGACGATCGCCAGCGCGAGCCCCATGCCGGTGCGGTAGACCTCGTCCGGCAGCAGCCAGTCGAGCTGCCTGCCGACGAATCGCTCTGCGGTGGTGACGAGCCAGACAGTGAAGTAGACGGTAGCCAGCACCGGCAGCACGGTGAGCAGGCCGGTGAAGAAGATTCTGCCGAGCGATTTCATGTCGGCCTCCCTTGATGAGAAAACTCGCGCTCCTGCGCCTTTAGCGCGGAAACTCGCGCTCCTGTAATTCGCGCCACTGGATCTTGCCGGAGGCGGTGCGCGGCAGCGCCTCGACGAATTCGATGATGCGCGGCGCCTTGTAGGCGGACATCTGGCCGTGCGCCCAGGCGAGGATCTCTTCGCCGCTCACTTTGCCGCGCGCATCGGGCCTGAGCACCACCACCGCCTTGACCGTCTCGCCGCGGCGCGCGTCGGGCGCGCCGATGATGCAGCACTCCTGGATCGCAGGATGGCGGTACATGCTCGCCTCGACCTCGGCCGGCCAGACCTTGAACCCTGCGGCGTTGATCATGCGCTTGAGGCGATCGGAGATGAAGAAATAGCCTTCCTCGTCCATGCGCCCGAGGTCGCCGGTGCGAAAGAAGCGCCTGCCGCCGATCTCGGCCCACGACTCGCGGTAGGCCTTGTCGTTCCTCCAGTAGCCGGTCAGGAGCTGCGGCCCGCGCACCACGATCTCACCCTGCGCGCCGGGCTCGAGCACGGCGAGGCTGTCGGGGTCGACCACCAGCGACTCGGTGTCGAAGACCGGGATGCCGAGGCACTGCATCTTGGGACGGTCGGCGGGGTTGCTGTGGGTCTGCGAGATCGTCTCGGTCATGCCGTAGCCCTCCATGTAGCGGATGCCGCAGGTGTCGAAGAGCTTCTGCGCGATCGCCTCGGGCATCGACGCACCGCCGCCGAAGACGCAGTCCAGGGACGAGACGTCGTGCGCGAGCGCGCCCGGGTGCGAGAGCAGGTCGACCACCATCGTCGGCACGTTGGCCCAGTGGGTGCAGCGGTGGCGCTCGATCAGGCGCGCGGCGAGCTCGGGGTCCCAGCGCGGCTGGATCACCATCGTCGAGCCGGAATAGACGCAGGCGTAGAGCGTGTGCACCAGCCCGGTGACGTGGAACATCGGCGCGGTCGACAGCGCCACCGCGTCCTGGTGGATGCCTTCCCACATCGCCGCGCCGGCGACGTTGAACATCACCGTGGCGTGGGTGTGCATGCAGCCCTTCGGCCGGCCGGTGCTGCCCGAGGTGTAGGGCATGACGGCGAGGTCGTCGGGTCGCGCGCGCGAAGGCGCCGGGGCGTGGCCCGCGGCGAGCGCGTCGCGCCACGGCGTGGCGCCGGCCGCCTCGATCGGCTCGCGCGGCGCGGCGACGGCTTCGGGGCGCGGCAGCTCGCAATCGGGATCGGCGTAGTCGGAATAGGCCGCGACGATCACGCGCTCGAGCGGCGTGCGGCCGACGAGGCCCTCGACGCGCGGCCAGACCTCCTGGCCGACGATCGCGACCCGCGCGCCGCTGTCCTCGAGGTAGTGCGCCAGCTCCTCGGCCACGCACATCGGGCTCACCGGCACCATCACCGCGTCGGCGCGCGCGATCGCGTAGGCCGCGATCACGAACTGCGGGCTGTTCTGCAGGTCGACGAGCACCCGGTCGCCCGCGCGCACGCCGCAGTCGCGCTGCAGGAAGCCCGCCAGGCGCAGGACCTGTTCCTCGACCTCGCGCCAGGCGAGCGCGGCGCCGAAGAACCAGGTCGCCGGCTTCTCGGGGTAGCGGCGCGCCGTGACTTCGAGCAGCTCGTGCAGCGGCGTGCGCGGCGCGGTGAGCGATTTCGGCAGGCCCTTGGGCCAGAAGCGGTAGTGGCGCGGAGTCATACGCCCCCAGAGTATATTGGAGGCCGAAAGGAGGCATCATGATCGCAGTGATCTTCGAGCTCACCCCCGCGCCGGGACGCAAGCAGGAGTACCTCGACCTCGCCGCGGCGCTCAAATCCGAGCTGGACCGGACCGACGGCTTCATCTCGATCGAGCGCTTCGAGAGCATCAGCAACCCGGGGCATTTCGTGTCGCTGTCGTTCTGGCGCGACGAGGAGGCGGTGCGCGCCTGGCGCAACCTCGCCGGCCACCGCGAGGCCCAGGCCAAGGGCCGCGGCGGGATCTTCTCAGGCTACCGGCTGCGCGTGGCGCAGGTGCTGCGCGACTACACGCTGGAAGACCGCACCCAAGCGCCGCGCGACAGCGTTGAACACCACGGCTGACCTACGCCTACGACGCCGAGAAGGTCGCGCAGCGCCCCCATTCAGGCACGGTCGGATACAGCTACGACCTGAACGTCGCCGCGGGTCGGAGTGCTCGTGAATGAGACATCCAGGTGTGCGAGTGCTCCCGATTAGCGGCTAAAATGACAAAGCTTCGCTGCCCCGAGGGTCGCCATGCATGCCTACACCGCCGTGATCGAGCACTGCCCCGACACTAAGCTCTACGTGGGCCACGTGCCCGGGTTCCCCGGCGCGCACAGTCAGGGCGCCACGCTCGATGAGCTGCACGCGAACCTGCGCGAGGTGATCGCGATGCTGCTCGAGGACGGCGAACCCAGGCTCGAGGCGGAGTTCGTCGGTACGCAGACCGTCCTCGTCGGCTGAATGGCCGGGGTTCCGGTCTTAAAGCCGCGCGAGGTCGTCGCGATCCTCGCCGCGCTCGGCTTCGCCGAAGTGCGCCAGCGCGGCTCGCACAAGCAGTTCCGCCACCCCGACGGCCCGCGACCACCGTGCCCTTCCACGCCGGGCGCGAAATCTCGCCGATCCTGCTGCGGCAAATCGCCAAGGACGTGGGCCTCACGCTGGACGAACTGCTAAAACATCGTTAGCCGCTCGCACGTGCGCCACTCGCGCTGCGCGCACCGAATCGCTTGCGCCGAATCGCGCGCGCGGCCGAAAATGCGCCTCTAGGAAAAAATTACAACGCCGGGGAGCGCCGCCTTCACCTTAGCTGCTGAACACACCCAGAGCAATCGAAGACGCGACGCAGAAGGTGGTGTGGCGGTGGGATCAGCAAGAGCCGTTCGGCGACAGCCCGGCGAACGATGATCCGGACGGCAACTCGATCGCCTTCAACCTACCGCTACGACTCCCCGGGCAGTACTACGACGCGGAAAGCGGGCTTCACTACAACTACTTCCGGGAATACGACCCCGGTCTCGGAATCTACAAGGAAAGTGATCCAATTGACCTGCGGGGCGGCCTTAATACATACGCATATAGCGGAGATGACCCTCTGTCCAGATTCGACCCGCGTGGTGAAGCCGACGTGCGAATTGAGAATGCAATGCGGGCGGCAGGGATGCCAATCCCGACGCCGCCCCCTGGCGTTCTGGACCAGGAGTGCTTCGCAAGATGCGTCGTAGTAGGCAAGGCAGCTGCTTCGGCCGGAACTTCCGTCATAGTTAAAAAGGCGGCGAAAGCAACCGCGGGTACAGCCGTCGGTGTAGTTGCTGAGGGCGCCAAGATCGTAGTCGACCATCCGGCCGTCATGGTAGTTGCAGCTGCGTATGGGGCGGACTATTGCTGGCGGCACTGCCGCAAGACCCCAAGTTGCTCCCCGCCGCCTGAACCAATGGTCGGGCCTTTCGTCCCCTAACTCTTGGGCCTTGAGACATGGCAAATCTGCGTAAGATCATCGGAGTCGCGTGTATTGCGACAATGGTCGTCGGATTCCTGATGATCCCATTCGTCCCCACAAGAATGTCCTTGGGGATTGCTGCTAGCGCTGCCGTCCTTTATTTCGTGCTGAAAGCCCTTTTCCCTTCGCCGAAGGATCGCACCCACAACACCACGTCTACTTCGACTGAAGCGCGTCGATCGAGCGGACAAGATTCGTAGAGTTCGGTCCCGGAATTCAATCTGCGCTAGGGTCTGAATACAGCCAGACTCGTCGCCGACGCTACCGGTACGACGATGTGGCGGCGGGATCGGCAGGAGTCCTTCGGCAGCAATCCGGCGAACGATTTGGGGGGCGGCAGATCGAGGACGCCGAGCGTCTCCGGAGACGGGGTGCCGCGGCGCGCCGCGACGTTTACTTCCCCGACTCGATGAGCTCGATGTCCTTGCGAAGCAAGTTGTTGACGAGCTCGGAGAGCTCCAGGCCGCGTTCGCTGGCGCGCTGGGCGAGGTAGCGCTGTACCTCTTCCTCGAGGTACACCGGCAGGGTCAGTTTGGCGTCTGGGCGGTAGAACTTGCCGCGCACGCCTTTGCTGAAATCGTATTCGTCCTTCATCGGGTTCACCCTTGGCCGCTAGCGCGGCGTTTGCTCGTAGTTCTCGCGTTCGCGCCGAGTGGCCTCGCGCGCGGAGATGATGCGCACGGTGGCGCTCGTTGCGCTCGTTTCCACGAAGGTGTGGATCACGACCAGCAGTTTACCGTCCTCGCCAAGTCCCATCGTTGCCCAGCGCTCTTCGACCTCGCTGTGTTCGCTGTCGTAGACAGTGAGCGCGAGGGGGTCCCGAAAGACCGTTGCTGCGCTCTCGAAGGCGACGCGGTGCTTGGCAAGGCTCTCGGCCGCCTTGGCCGGGTCCCACTCGAAGGCATAGACGAAGTTCTCGGCCACTGTCGGGCGTCACGCTCCAAGCGCATCACAATTGACAAGTCCAGTCATGGATCGGCCCGCAACATGTTGCTCATTGTACGTGTACGCCCGAAAATGTGCCTCTAGGAAAAAATTACAACGCCGGGGCGCGCCGCCTTCACCTCAGCCGCCGCAACCGCAGAGCGCGTCAGGGGAAATCGATCCCGCTACGACGAAAGCACGTCGGGCGCTTGGTATCTGAACACACCCAGACTCGTCGCCGACGCTACCGGTACGACCGTCAGCTGAGCTTGAACGAAGCGAGCGTCCGGTCGAAGTCGGGCAGGTACTTGTCGAAGTAGTACAGCTCGGGGGCGTGGAAGCTGATGAGGTAATAGTGGCCCTTGTCGAGCACCCCGCACCAGACCTGGTCGAAGGCGAGGCCGTCGTCGTTGAGGAAGCGGATGCGCAGGCGAAAGCCGACCTTGCCGCCGATCCGCGCCGGGACGTTCTCGAGCACGCTCAGGTTGGCGAGCTGGCTGCCGCTCGCCTTCAGCTCGGCGATCTGCAGCTCGGCGAGCTCGGAGGCGAGCAGCTTGTCGTCGGCCTGCTTCTTGATCTTCGGGAAGGCGTCCTTCGCCTCGGTGCGCGTGATCATGATGCGCTGCAGGCCGAAGCCGTCGCGCGTGACGATGACGCGCTTGCTGTCGCTGGTCAGGCGCACCCAGTTGGGCGGCAGCGTCACGCTGTAGCTCTTGTCCTCGGCGCTGACGGGGCCGCTCCCGGTCAGCGCGTAGGTGGCGCAGCCGCCCAGCAGCGCGGCGAGCGCAAGCAATCCGATCAGGCGTCTCATTTTCCTTCCTTCCCTTGGTCTTTTCTCTTTCGGGCTTCCTCGAGGTACATCTGGGCGTAGGCCCGGTCCTGCGTGCCCTGCGCGAGCGAGAGGTAGGTCTCCAGCTCGCGGATCGCGGCGTCGTAGGCGCCAGCCTTGAGCAGCTGCATGCCGAGCGCCCGGTGCGCCGGCGCGAAATCGGGCGCGGCGGCGATCGCCTTGCGGTAAGCGGCCTTCATCCGCTCGGCGTCGCCCTTGTCGCCGCGCTGGCGGTAGGCCTCGCCGAGGTAGTAGTCGACGTAGGGCGGGTAGTCGCCGCGCCGCTCGGGGTCCTTCAGGAGCGCGATCACCTGCTTCGCGCGCGCCATCGATATCTCGGCCTTGAGGCTCGCCAGGCGCAGCCCGGCGAAGGTCTCGAGGTAGCGGTCCGGCGCCGGGTCCTTCGGCGGCGGCGCGTCCTTCGACAGGCGCAGGTAGTTGTCGTAGCGGTCCTTCAGCGCCGGGTGGGTGGAGAAGAAGAACGGTTCGTCGATCCCGCTCGCCTTGACCTCGTCCATCATCATCTTGAAGAGCTTGGGCGCCTCGCGCGGGTCGTAGCCGGCGGCGACCAGGCGCTTGTAGCCCTCGGCGTCGGCCTGGGCCTCGAGCTCGCGCGAGTAGCCGGTCACCGAGGACACCACGAGCAGGTTCGCCGCCAGCCCCACCACCGGCACGCCGACCACGGCGAGCGCGGTGCCGAGCGCGGTGGTGCTCTTGACGTTCTCGCTCGACTGGAAGCTGTGCCGGTCGACGAAGTGGGTGCCTTCGTGCCCGAGCAGGGCGGCGAGCTGGCTCTCGTTGCGAAAGCGCGCGAGGATGCCCTCGTGCAGGTAGATGTCGCCGTTCGGCAGCGCGAACGCGTTCAGGCTCTGCGCCTTGAGGATGTGGACGTGGATGCGGCCCTTGAACTCGGGAAAGAGACGGTCGGCGACGCGCTGCACGTAGGCCGTGAGCGCCGGGTCGTCGAGCACGCGCCCGCTCCGGGCGAGCATCGCCGCGACCTCGTCGGCCTCGGCCCAGATGCGCCGCTCGTCGTCGCTCGCGGGGGCCGCCGCCGCGCCGCCCGCGAGCGGCGGCAGCGGCTGGGCGCGGGCGCCGGCGCCGCACAACGCGGCCGCGCCGAAGAGGAGCGCCGCGGCCCGTCGCCTCATGGTCACTTCTTCCCGGCCGCGGGATAGCTCTGGAACAGCTCCTGCACCAGCTTGTCGGCGTCCTCCGCCACCCGCAGGTTGGACGAGACGCTGCGGTCGAAGCTCTGCCACAGGACGCGTCCGCTGCGCAGGTCGATGAGGCCGGCGACGACGAAGCTCTGGCCCAGCGGGACGCCGACCCCGAACATCGCGCCGAGCACGAACATGGCCTTGCGCCCGCCCGAGGACTCGGCGTCGCGCGCGATCACTACCAGCGCGGTGTCGGCGCCGGTCTTCTCGGCGAGGAACGCGAGCCCCGGCCCGACCGTGTAGTCGGTCAGGCCGGACTTGAGGCGCTTTTCCCACAGCTCGCCGCCGCTCACGCTGTTGCTGTGCACGTTGGCCGCGACCACGTTGTACAGCGCGACGTGCTGCTGGAGCGCGTGCTGATCGGCGTCGCTCAGCTTCGGCGGCTCCGAAAGCCTGAGCTTTCCGCCTTGGCCGATCCGGCGCAGCGCCGCGTCGATGTTCGCGGCGGCCTGCTTGCTCCAGTCGGGCATCTTCTCGAGCACGCCGCCGGCGGAGATCTCGCTCACCGACACGTCCGGGGCGATCAGCAGCGCGGTGTGGACGGCGCCGCCGTTCTTCAGCGATTGGTCGAGGTAGGTGTAGACCTGCGCCGCCGCCGCGAGCGGCGCGAGCAGGACCAGGAACAACGCAAGGCGACGCATCAGGGCCCCCCTTTTTTCGCTAGCATGCCCACGGAGCCGTACGCTTTTCAAGTCCCTCGTTTACGGGACTTGCGCGGCATCAAGCGCCGCCGAGCCAGGCGAGTGCCTCGTCCAGGCCGGCGAAGGCGCGCGCGGCGCTGTGCCCGGCGCCGGCGACCAGCTCGGCCAGGCGCGGGCTGGCGCTATGCTCGTTCGCCGGCGCGAGCACCGCGACGCGGCGGCCGCGCAGCGAGGAGTGCGCCGCGAGCCGCTCGCCGAGCGCGTGCAGCTCGAGGACGTCGAGCCCGGGATCGGCCCGGCGCAGGTCGAGCAGAATGTGGCTCGAGCGGTTGACGTTGATCCCCGAGGCCGCGCCGACGAGAAGCGCGAGGCTGGCCTCGGCGTCGAGCGCGCCGTCCTCCGTGCAGCGCACGAACTCGTGCGCGGGGATCAGGCGCAGGTCGACCGGCATCGTCAGGCGGCCGGCGCGAGCCCCGCGACGTCGGGCATCGGAATCGGCTGCAGCGACTCGAAGGCGCGCGCCGCGCGCAGCACCAGCGCGTCCTGGTAGCGCGGCCCGACGATCTGCAGCCCGACCGGCAGCCCGTCCTTGGTGAGGCCGCAGGGAATCGACGCCGCGGGCTGCTGGGTCAGGTTGAACGGGTAGGAGAACGGCGTCCACTCGGTCCAGCGCTTTTCCTTCATCACGTCGGCGACTTCGCGCCCGGCGTCGAACGCGGGAAGCGGCAGGGTCGGCGTGAGCAGCAGGTCGTACTTCTCGTGGAAGGCGTTCATGCGCACGCCGTAGGCGCCGCGCCTTTGCACCGCCTCGAGCAGCTCGATCATGCCGATCTTCGCGCCTTCGGTGGCGACCTCGACCAGTCCCGGGTCCATGAGCGATTTCTGGCGCGGGCTGAAGTCCTTCAGCAGGTAGGCCGCGCCGGTGAACCAGTGGCGGCGGAACACCTCGTCGACGCCGCTGAAATCCGGCTCGGCCGGCTCGACCAGCGCGCCGAGCTCGACGAAGCGCATCGCCGCCTGCTCGACCAGCGCCGCGACCTCGGGGTCGACGCTCGCGCCGCCGAGGGTGGGCGAATAGGCGATCCTCAGCCCGCGCACGCCGTCGTCCAGCCCGACGCGGTAGTCGCGCGGGTCGTAGGGCAGGGCGAACCAGTCGCGCGCGTCCGGCTGCGAGAGCACGTTCAGCATCAGCGCGGCGTCGTGCACGCTGCGCGTCATCGGCCCCACGTGCGCCACCGTGCCGAAGGGCGACAGCGGCCAGGCCGGCACGCGCCCGAACGAGGGCTTGAGCCCGAACACGCCGGTGAAGGCGCAGGGAATCCGGATCGAGCCGCCGCCGTCGGTCCCCAGCGTGAGCGGGCCCATGCCCGCGGCGATCGCCGCCGCGGCGCCGCCCGAGGAGCCGCCGGGCGTCTTGGCCGGGTTCCACGGATTGCGGGTGATGCCGGTGAGCGGGTTGTCGGTGACGCCCTTCCAGCCGAACTCGGGGGTGGTGGTCTTGCCGAGCAGGATGGCGTCGGCCTCGCGCAGCCGCGCCACCACCGGCGCGTCGTCGTTCCACGGCCCCTTGGGGTCGACCGTCTTCGAGCCCCTGAGGGTCGGCCAGCCCCGGGTCAGCAGCAGGTCCTTGATCGAGACCGGCACGCCGTCGAGCATGCCGCGCGGCTCGCCCTTCATCCAGCGATCTTCGGAGGCCTTCGCCGCGGCGAGCGCGTCCGGCGCGACGAAGCAGAACGCGTTCAGCACCGGGTTGAGCTTCTCGACGCGCTGCAGGGCCGCGCGCGTGACCTCCACCGGGGAGGCGCGCTTGGCGCGGTACAGGTGCAGCAGCTCGGCGGCGGAGAGGGTCAGCAGGTCGGATGCCATGGATCTCGTCTCGGATTGGTGCGGGAACGGAATACAGCTTAACGTATGCGCTTCGACTTTTCAGCGGAGAGCAGCGCCATGCCGGCGACCCTCGTCGATTCAGCGATATTCGGAAATATCTTCTCGACCGAAGCGATGCGCAAGGTCTGGTCGGACGAGAACCGAACGCAAAAGTACCTCGACGTCGAAGCGGCGCTGGCGCGGGTGCAGGGCAGGCTCGGCCTGATCCCCGCCGAGGCCGCCGAGGAGATCGTGCGCCACTGCTCGATCGACCGGATCGACATGGACAAGCTGCGCCAGCAGACCGAGCGCATCGGCTACCCGGTGCTGGGCGTGGTGTCGCAGCTCAACGCGCTGTGCCGCGACGGCCTGGGCGAGTACTGCCACTGGGGCGCGACCACCCAGGACATCACCGACACCGCGACCGTGCTGCAGATGCGCGAGGCGCTCGAGCTGATCGAGGCCGACCTCGCCGCGATCTCGGCCGCGCTCGCCGGGCTCGCGCGGCGCTACCGCGACACGCCGATGGCCGGGCGCAGCAACCTGCAGCAGGCGGTGCCGGTGTCCTTCGGCTACAAGATGGCGGGCCTCTTGTCGGCGATCGAGCGCCACCGCGAGCGCCTCGCGCAGCTCAGGCCGCGGCTGCTGGTGGGCGAGTTCGCCGGCGCGGCCGGCACCCTTGCTTCGCTCGAGAAAGGGGCGATGGAGACGCAGGAGGGCCTGATGCGCGAGCTCGGTCTCGGCCAGCCGCTGATCGCCTGGCACACGATCCGCGACTGCGTCGCCGAGGCCGGCTGCTTCCTGGGTCTGCTCGGCGGCACCCTCGGCAAACTCTCGATGGACGTCAAGCTCCTGATGCAGACCGAGGTCGGCGAGGTGTTCGAGCCCTTCGCCCACGGCCGCGGCTCGAGCAGCACCATGCCGCAGAAGCG
>CAZLUX010000051.1:11860-17430 GCA_964562815.1 uncultured Enterobacteriaceae bacterium | reverse complement strand
CGAGTAACCGGAGGAATCCCACATGAGCAAGGACGCAGTTCTGCACGATATCGACGCGCGCGGTGTGGCGACCGTGACGCTGAACCGTCCGGAGGTGAACAATGCCTACGACGAGTCGGTCATCCAGGGCCTGCTCGACGCAATGGATGCATTGGGCGCGCGCGGCGGGGTGCGCGCGGTCGTGCTGCGCGGGGCGGGGAAGCACTTCCAGGCGGGCGCGGATCTGAAGTGGATCCGGCGCGTGGCGGCGCAGTCGGCGGAGGAGAACGAGCGCGCGTCGCGGGCGACCGCCGAGGCGGTGCGGCGGCTGAACGAGCTTCCGCTGCCGACGATCGCGCTGGTGCAAGGGGGCTGTTTCGGAGGCGGAACCGGGATCGTGGCGGCGTGCGACGTGGTGGTCGCGGCGGACAACGCGGTGTTCTCGATCGCGGAGACGCGCTGGGGCCTGATGGCGGGGATCATCCTGCCGCAGCTCGCCGACGCGATCGGCGCCCGGCAGGTGCGCCGCTACGCGCTGACCGGCGAGCGCTTCGGCGCGGAGGAGGCCCGCAGGATCGGACTGGTGCACGAGGTGGTGCCGCTCGCCGGGCTGGAGGCTGCCGGTGCGCGCCTGGTCGAGCAGTTGCTGCAGAACGCCCCCGAGGCCAACGCCGAGACCAAGCGCGTCGCGCTCGAATTCGCGTGGGGCTCGGTGGACGAATCCGTCTTCGACCGGCTCGTCGGGCAGCACGCCGCCAAGCGCCGGAGCAGCGAAGCGGCCGAGGGTCTGGCGTCGTTCGCCGAGAAGCGGCCGGCGCGCTGGGCCGCGTAGCCGCGAGGGCGCCCCGCGCGGAATCGCGAGTTCAGGCGGAGGCTGGCCGTGTATAAGCGGCCGCCGCGCGCAGGAGCGCCGGCGTGCCCGGGTAGGCGGAGCGGGTCACGCTGCTCTTCTTTCCCGCGTCGCCCCAGGGCTCGAGCGCTTCGGCGCGGCGCATGAACGCGTCCGCGTCGAGCACCCAGTAGCCGCCCAGGCTGGTGACGCCGCGGGCGAAGAAGGGGTCGGGAAAGCAGCTCGCCGAGGGGCCGATGAGCGCAAGCGCCTCGGCGTGGCGGCAGTGGCCGAGGATGTCCTCCAGGGTGTCGTTGAGCAGCACGGTGCTGGTGGAGACGATCTTGTTGCACTCCGCCAGCCGGCCGGGGTCGAGGGTGACGGTGAGGCCCGGCTCTTCCTTCACCAGCTCCTCGCGCAGCTCGAGCACGGTGAGCGGCAGGCCGAGCGCGCGCACGCGCGGCACCAGCGGCGGGAAGAAGCCGATCATGCCGACGCGGTCTCCGCGCCCGAGCGCGAGCGAGCCGATCGAGTCGGCGGCGAGGTCGGGCTCGTAGCCGGCGCGGCGGAAGACGTGCTGCGTGACGGCGTTGATCGCGGCCAGACCCAGCGCGCGCTCGACCGGGTCGCGCGAGGCGAACAGCCGCGCCAGCCCGAGCGCCGGCCTGCCGACGAATTCGGCGGGCGCGCGACGCTGGAGGCGGGCGCGCGTGTCGCCGAGCAGCACGAACGCGGTGCCGACGCTGCCGTCGGCGAGCCGCAGCGCGCAGAACTCTCCGGCCATCCCGGTTCCCTTGCGGTCGGGCGGAAAGAAGGCCTGCGCCACCGCCGGCAGCGGCAGCGCGGCGGAGGCCTGATCGACGAGTTGCAGCAGCTCCGCGGCGGGCGACATGAACCACACTCTAACCCGACGCGCGTGCCGGCCAAGCGAAGGCGGGCAGGGCGGTCACCGCGAGGCTCCATGCGATGACCGGTCCCGCGGGCAGGTCCCAGACCACAGAGAGCAGGAGACCGGCCGCGTAGCCGAGCGCGCCGATGGCGTAAGCGAGCGGCAGCCGTCTGCGGGCGCGCCGCCGCACCGCGAGCGCGGGAACGATCAGGCTGGCGAAGACCAGGTACACGCCGACCAGCTGCACCGAAGCCGTGACGCTCAGCGCGAAGAGCAGGTAGAACCCCGCCGCGCCGAGGCGTCGGCCGACGCCGAACCACAGCGTGAGGACCACGGCGGTCACCAGCGCGACGATGCCGAGTTGCGCGCTCGACACCCACAGGATCTGCCCGACGAGCAGGTCCTTGAGGTGCTCGCCGCCGTGCGGATTGCCGGCCAGCAGCAGCGTCGCGCCGGTGGCCGCGAGCACGAAGAGCGTTCCGATCAGCGCTTCCTGCACCTCGGGCCAGCGTTTCTCGGTCCAGGTGAGCAGCAGCGCGCCGCCCAGCGCCGCCGCGAGCGCCGCGGACTGTCCCGCAGCGCCCTGCGGCGCCCAGCCGAACAGGCTTGCGGCGAGCACGCCGCACCCGGCGATCTGCGCGATCGCGAGGTCGATGAACACGATCCCGCGCCTGAGCACCTGCATGCCGAGCGGCACGTGGGTGGCGAGCACGAGCAGGCCGGCGGCGAGCGCCGGCCAGACCAGGCTCAGGTCGACGCCAGCGAAGCTCATTTTCCGTCCGCCTTGAGCAGGATCGCGATCATGTCGTCGTACCAGCTGTATAGATCTTTCGAGGCGTCGTCGCCGCCGACCGAGAACGGCAGCATCACCGCCTCGATGTGCGCGCGGCCGGCGAACCATTCCGAGGCCCGCGGGTCATTGAACGAGGCGCGCACTACCATCTTCGCCGGGTCGGTCTTCTGCGCCTCGAGCAGCGCCGTCATGTGCGAGATCGTGGGGTCGACGCCGGGCAAGGGCTCGAGCGAGCCGACCGCCTGGATGCCGAGCCAGCGAAAGAGGTAGTCGAAGGCCTGGTGGTGCACCACCACCTTCAGTCCCCTGAGCGGCGCCGCCTCGCGCTCCCACTTCTCGATCGCCTGCGTCCAGCGGGCATCGAAGGCCTTGTACCGCGCCTGGTACGCGGCGGCGTTCGCGGGATCGATTCTCTCGAGCCGGGCGGCGAGCGCCTTGGCGACCTTGGCGATATTGCGCGGATCGGTCTGGATGTGGGGGTTGCCCTCCGGGTGCACGTCGCCTTCGCGCCGGTCGAGACGGCTCGGAATCTCGATCAGGTTCACGTAGCGCGCGGCCTGGAAGTATCCGGGCGCGTTGGGCTGGATGCGGTCGTTGCCCGACTCGCGCACGAGCACCGGCAGCCAGCCGACCTCCAGCTCCGCGCCGGTGCAGACGACGAGGTCGGCGCGGCGCGCCGCCGCGATCAGGCTCGGGCGCGCCTGGATGTGGTGCACGTCCTGCAGCGCGGTGGTCGCCTCGTAGATGCGGGCGCGGTCGCCGGCGAGGTCGTGCGTGAGCGCGCCCCATTCCGGCTCGCAGGCGAGCACGTTGAGCGCTGCCGAAGCGGGAGCCGCCGCCAGCAGCGAAAGGACGAAAAACAGGATTCGGGTTCTCATGTCGGTGTCCTACCAGGTGTGCGCCCCGTGCGTGCCGAGGGCGAGGATGTATTGGAGGAAGATCTGGTTGTCGGTTGCGTCCGGGCGCGACTTGTCGCGCGCGATCTGCAGCCGGATGCGGCTGAACTCGCTCGGCGAGAAGTCCACCATCGCGGTCGCCAGGGTCGGCGTGTAGGGCGAGAGGATCGGGAAGGCGGAAGCGGACAGCAAACCCGAATCGACCTGGCCGATATCCACCGTTCCCGGATCGAGCCGGTCGTAGCGCAGGCCCACCCGCCAGCGCGGCATGAACTGGTAGACCGCCTGGCCGTACCAGCCGGATTGGCGCGAGGCATAGCTGCCCGGAAGCGCGGCGCCGGCGGTGTCGTAGACCAGCGTTCCGTCTTCCGAGCGCTGGAAGTATTCGCCCTGCAGCTTGAAGTTGCGGTAATAGGGATTGCCGTTCGGCGCCCACTTCCAGACCGCGTCGGCAAGCCACAGGCTGCTTCGGCCGCTGAAGGTGTCGGTCACGCCGCCGTCGTCGTAGGCGCGCCCGTCAGGCGAGGTGCGCAGGTACGAAAGCCCCGCACGCCAGCTCTGGCTCACGCCGATGTCGCCGCCCACGTGGCCGAACAGCGTTCCCAGGGCAGCGCCGTTCTTGTCGCGGTCGTTGCCGGGAAAGCTGCGGCCGCGCCCGGCTTCGGCGCCCAGCTCGACGAGCATGTCGGTCGGCGCGACCCACTTCGCCTGCACGCCGTCGTCGGCGAGCTGTCCGCCGAGAAAGGCGCGGTAAGGCAGCGGTGCGTCGACGAAGTCCCAGGCGTGGCTGTGCTGCTCGTTCTGGTAGCCGATCTTGGAGAAGAAGCGCCCGGCCTTGAGCGTCCACCCATTTGAGAGCGCGTTCGTCTCGAGGTAGCCGTTTTCCACGTCGATCCCGCCGTCTGGTGCCATGGAAGCGACCAGTGTGCCGCTGAAGTAGGGGTCGGCGGTTGCGCTGAGCACCAGCTCGGATTCGCCCAGGCTCATGCCGCGCGGGCCCGGGTCGACCTCGCCGCCGCTCGGAACGAAGCCGCCGATGCGGTAGCTCGCCGGGTCCTGCGACAGGTTTGCGTAACGCCCCTGCAGGATCACCGCGATCGGCGGATTGAACGCGTTGGCGCGCTGCTGCTGCGCCACCTGACGGGCGCTCGCTTGCGCCCGGCTCGCATCCTGCTTCGCGACGCCTGCCTGCTGCTCCGCCTTGCCTGCTTTCGCCTCGGCATCGGAAAGGCGTTTCTCGAGCGCGCGGAGGCGCGCCTCGTAGTCCTGCTTCATCTGCTGGATCTGCTGCCGGATCTGCGCGAGATCGGCGGCTTCGTCGGCGCGGGCGGCCGCTGGCGTGGTGCACGCCAGCGCTGCCGCGACCAGCGCCCATGCTGGTCGTTGCATTGCTGTCTCCTCGAAAGTGCGAAAAGGGATACCCCGGCTGGGCCGGGGATCGACTCATGCGCTGACGAGGAAAGCCGGCGGCGCTCTCTGGTGGTAGGTCTGGACGAAGCGCGGGACCCAGCCGAACGAGAGTCCCGGGACGTTGTCTTCGACGTCGTACGATGCGAGGGGGAAATGCAAGCCGGAAGTGAGCCCGTGCCCGGCCGCGGTGAAGGCCGCGCAGATTAGGCAGATCGGTTTGACCTGGCCCTTCTTCTCCTGACCCGTCTGGCCGAGGTCATCGCGCACGTGCGTGAGCTCGTGCAGCGTGCTCGCGACCGGCATGCCCGCAAGCGCGAGCACCGCGGCCGCCAAAATCGCGCGGGACATTCCGGCAAGTCTTGATTGCGTCAGATGCACTCTCAGCTCAGGATGTGCCAGCTGTCCCGCAGATTAAGCCTCGGCCGGGCATAGGTAAACTGAAAAATGTGTATGAAACCTTACAGAAGAGGAGAAACGAATGATCCACATCGTCGCCGTCATCACCGCCAAGCCCGGCAAGCGGGAAGACATTCTGCAGCACTTTCGCGCCAACCTCGCCGCGGTGAGGGCCGAGAAGGGGTGCATCGAGTACGGTCCCGCGATCGACGCGGATCCCGCGCCGTCGATGCAGACCAAGTACGGCCCCGACACCTTCGTCGTCCTGGAGAAATGGGAGAGCATGGACGCGCTCAAGGCCCACGCCGCGGCGCCGCACATGGCCGCCTACGCGGCAAAGGTGAAGGACATGATCGCGAGCCGCGTGATCCACGTCCT
>CAZLUX010000051.1:7384-11760 GCA_964562815.1 uncultured Enterobacteriaceae bacterium | reverse complement strand
TCAATCCGCGCGGTAGCGGCGGATGACGTCCGAGTCCGGGTCGGCGCCGAGGCCTGGCCCCTGCGGCACCGGCAGCTGGCCGCTTTCGGGGGCAAGCGCGGCGCCGAACAGGGAGGCTTCCGTCCACAGGTAGAAGTATTCGAAGCGCTCGTCGCCTTCGAGCGTCGCGAGAAGGTGCAGCGTGGCGAGCGCGCCGGGGCCGAAGTAGGGCGAATGCGGCGCAAGGCGCACCCCGTGGCGCGCGGCGAGCCCCGCCACCCGCCGGAACTCGGTGACGCCCCCCACCTTCGTCACCGAGGGCTGCGCGATCCGCACCGCGCGCGCGTCGAACAGCGCGGCGAACTGCGTCGCGAAGCAGCAGTTCTCGCCCGCCGCGATCGGGATGCCGCAGGCTTCGCCCACCGCGCGCAGCCCGGCGCCGTCCTCGGGCGGGAAGACCGGCTCCTCGAACCATTCGAGCCCGAGCGGCGCGAGGCGCCTGCCGACTTCGATCGCCGCCTCGACGCTCCACTCGCAGTTGACGTCGAGCAGCAGTGCCGCCTCCCGCGGCACCGCCGCGCGCGCCGCGGCGATCACCCGCTCGTCGACTTCGTGCAGCTTGATCGCGCCGAAGCCCTCGCCGAGCGCCCGCTCGCAGTAGCGCGCGGCGAGCGCGCCGTCGGCGTAGCGCAGCAGGCTCGCGTAGCACGGCAGGCGCTCGCGGCGCGCGCCGCCGAGCAGCGCGTGCAGCGGCTTGCCGGCGGCCTTGCCGGCGATATCCCAGAGCGCGATGTCGAGGCCCGAGAGCGCGAAGGCGGCGATGCCGAAGCGGCCGAAGATGTGCAGCCGCTTCTGGATCGTCGCGTGCAGCCCGTCGATGTCCGGGGCGTCGTGCCCCACCGCCAGCGGCGCGATCATGTCGTTGACCGCCGCGGCGACCGGGCGCCGGCACGAGTACGAGAACGCCTCGCCCCAGCCGGTGAGCCCGGCGTCGGTGTCGACGCGCACCAGGCAGAAATCGAGCGCCTGCCAGCCGCCCGTGCCGAGCGTCCAGGCGTCGGCGCCGTAGCGGGCCGGGATCGAGAGCGGGATCGCTTCGACGCGGGTGATCTTCATGGTGCGGGCTCCTCCATGGCGTAGAGGCGAAGCGCATTATCGTGGAACAGCGCGCGCTGCTCGGCTGCCGAAAGCGAACCGGCGATCTCGCGAAACCCCGAATAGATCTCGTCGAAAGTGGCGCACAGGCCGTCCACGGGGAAGTTGCTCGCGAACATCGCTCGCGCCGTGCCGAAGATCTCGATCGCCGAGAGCACGACTTCGCGGTTGAGCGCCGCGCTCCAGCGCACGCCGGGCACGCCGAGGCCGGAGATCTTGATCGCCGCGTTGGGGCAGGCGGCGAGCTCGCGCAGGGCGCGCTTCCAGCCGGCCAGGGCGTCCGCGCTGCGGTCGGCGGGCAGCCCGGTGTGATTGAGAATCAGGAGCGTACCGGGGAAGTCGCGGCACAGCGCCGCGGCGTCGCCGAGCTCGGTCCACGGCGCCTGCAGGTCGAAGCGCAGACCGTGGCGGGCGAGCAGGGCGTAGCCCGCGCGCCAGCGCGCCTCGCGCATCGCCCCGCGGCGCGGCTTGTGGCGCACGCCGCGCACGAAGGCAAACGCCGCCTGTCGCTCGAGCACGACGGCGGCGTCGTCGCGGTCGAGCCAGGCCTGCGCCACCATCACCGTCGGCAGGCCGGTTTCGCGCCGCAGCCGCTCGACCCACGCGGTCTCGCCGAGCGGGTCGCGCGGGTCCCACTCGGTCTCGACGTAGACCGTCTTCGCGACCTCGTATCCGCGCGCGTCCGCGAGATAGTCGGCGGGAAGGTAGGGCCGGCGCAGCGCCGAATAGTCGCCGTAGCGGAACGCGATCGGCTCCGGGTCGCACAGCCAGGGATGGTAGTTCGCGCGCGGGTCCCAGAAGTGCTGGTGCGCGTCGACGATCGGAAGGCGCGGACTCACGCCGTAATCCTAGCGCAGTCAAGTCTTTACGCCCGCGCCCGCGGCGCAGTACATTGTCGGCGCCCGCGAGAGGAGGAGGGCGCCCGATGATTCGATCCACCATGCAGCGCGTGCCGCTGTCGCTGAACCACTTTCTGGAGCGCGCCGGGAAGCTGTTTCCCGAATCCGAGATCGTCAGCCGGCTGCCGGACAAGTCGTTCAAGCGCCAGCGCTTCGCGGATTTCTACCGGCGCTCGCGCCAGCTCGCCTCGGCGCTGCTCGCCGCCGGGCTGAAGAAGGGCGACCGGGTGGCGACGCTGTGCTGGAACCACTACGCGCACCTGGAGTGCTATTTCGGCATCCCGGCTGCGGGCGGCGTGATGCACACGCTCAACCTGCGCCTGTCGCCGGAGGACATCGGCTGGATCGCGACCCACGCGAAGGACCGCTTCCTGGTGGTGGACGACATCCTGCTGCCGCTGTACGAGCAGTTCAAGGACAAGGCGAAGTTCGAGAAAGTGATCGTGGTGCCGTTCTCCGGCAAGCCGGTCGACAAGGCGTTCGCCGACTACGAGGCCTTCCTCGAAGGCGCGCCGGAGAAGTTCGACTACGTGCCGCACGACGAGGACGACCCGGTCGCGATGTGCTACACCTCGGGCACGACCGGGCGGCCGAAGGGCGTGGTGTACTCGCACCGCTCGACGGTGATCCATTCGCTGGTCGCGAACCAGCCCGATTTCTGGTGCCTGTCGGCGAAGGACAGCGTGCTGCCGGTGACGCCGATGTTCCACGCCAACAGCTGGGGCGTGCCCTACACCTGCGCGATGATGGGCGTGAAGATGATCTTTCCCGGTCCGCACCTGCATCCGCAGGACCTGCTCGACCTGTTCAAGGCCGAGCAGCCGACCTACGCCCTCGGCGTGCCTTCGATCTGGATCGGCATGGCGCAGCTGATCGAGGCCGACCCGCAGAAGAACAAATTGCCGCAGGGCATCCGCATGCTGGTCGGCGGCGCGGCGATGCCCGAGGCGATGATCCGCGCCTACGCGCGCTACGGCGCGCAGGTGACGCACGGCTGGGGCATGACCGAGATGAGCCCGCTCGGCACCGCGTCGTATCTCAAGCCCGAGCTGCAGGGCGTCGGCGAGGACGAGTTCTTCGCCCGCTCGGCGAGCGCCGGCGTGCCGGTGCCGATGGTGGACATGCGCATCGTCGGCGAGGACGGCGGCGAGCAGCCCTGGGACGGCAAGAGCGTGGGCGAGATCCAGGTGCGCGGGCCGTTCATCGCCGGCGGCTACCACGAGGTGCCCACCGACCCGGAGAAGTTCACCGCCGACGGCTGGCTGCGCACCGGCGACGTCGCCGCGATCGATCCGCACGGCTACGTGCGCATCGCCGACCGCACCAAGGACCTGATCAAGTCGGGCGGCGAGTGGATCAGCTCGGTCGACATGGAGAACCTGCTGATGGCGCACGAGTCGGTCGCCGAGGCGGCGGTGATCGCGGTCGCGGACGAGAAGTGGGGCGAGCGGCCGCTCGCTTGCGTCGTGCCGAAGAACGGCAAGCAAGTCTCCTCCGAGGACCTGCGAGCGCACCTCGCCTCGAAGTTCGCCAAGTGGCAGCTGCCCGACCGCTTCGAGTTCCTCGAGGCGATTCCGAAGACCTCGACCGGGAAGTTCTGGAAGGTCAAGCTGCGGGAGCAGTTCCGCTGAACCTTGCGATGAAGCCGGTCCGCAGCGCCGGCCTCCTGGCCGGGGTCGTCGTGTGCCTGGCCGCCGGGCAGGCGCACGCCGCGATCGACGCGCGCGACCTCGAGCGCTGCTCGCGCATCGACGCGCCCGACCAGCGCCTGGCGTGCTACGACAGCGTGGTGCCGCGGCCCGCGCCGGGAGAGAAGCCGCCTCCCGGCGCCGCCGAGCGCTCGCCGATCGACCAGCGCTGGGCGGTCGGCGTCACGGGCACGCTGTTCGACATCCTGCCGCACAAGCCGATGTACCTGCTGCTGGTCCACCACAGCAACAGCCTCAATACCCTTCCCATGACGCCGACCCACCCGCCGCCCGCGCCGATGGACCTGCGCGCGAGCGAGGCGATGTACCAGCTCAGCTTCAAGTTCAGGGTGCTCGACCTGCAGCAGAGCATCGGCGCCTCGCTCTGGGCGGGCTACACCCAGCAGAGCCAGTGGCAGGTGTACAACCCCACGGTCTCGCGGCCGTTCCGCGAGACCGACTACGAGCCCGAGCTGATGCTCGCCTTCCACCCCGACCGGCATTTCCTCGGCCTGCGCTGGCGGCTGCTCAACTTCGGCCTGGTGCACCAGTCGAACGGCCAGTCCGATCCGCTGTCGCGCAGCTGGAATCGCGCCTACGTGCAGTTCGGCCTCGAGCACGACCGCTTCGAGCTGCTGCTGCGGCCGTGGTGGCG
>CAZLUX010000051.1:0-7284 GCA_964562815.1 uncultured Enterobacteriaceae bacterium | reverse complement strand
GCCGCTGTACGTGACCGGACTGAGCATCGCCAGCGCCCTGGGCGCGGGGCTCGAGCCGACCTTCGCCGCGCTGCGCGAGGGCCGCAGCGGCTTGAGGCGGAACGACTTCGAGCCGTTTCCGCCGCCGACCTGGATCGGCCGCGTCGACGGACTCGAGTCGGCGCCGGTCGCGGGCGAGCTCGCGCGCTTCGACTGCCGCAATAACCGCCTGGCGCAGCTCGCGCTCGACCAGGACGGATTCGACGAGGCGGTGGCGCGCGCGCGCGAGCGCCACGGCGCGGCGCGCATCGCGGTGCTGCTCGGCACCACCACCTCGGGCATCCTCGAGACCGAGCTCGCCTACCGCCGCGGCGGAGAAGTCGAGAAGCTTCTCGCCGCGCGCGACTACGCCGCCACCCACGGCATGTTCTCGCTCACCGAGTTCGTGCGCCGGCGCCTCGGGCTCGAAGGGCCGGCGGCGACGGTGTCCAACGCCTGCGCCTCGAGCGCCAAGGTGTTCGCGCAGGCGCAGCGCCTGGTCGAGGCCGACATCTGCGACGCCGCGGTGGTCGGCGGCGTCGACAGCCTGTGCCTGACTACGCTCTACGGCTTCCGCTCGCTCGAGCTCCTGTCGGAGGCGCCGTGCCGGCCCTGCGACGAGCGGCGCGACGGCATCTCGATCGGCGAGGCGGGCGGCTTCGCGCTGCTGGAGAAGGCGCCGCCGCGGGGACGCGAGGCGGTGGCGCTGCTCGGCTACGGCGAGAGCAGCGACGGCTACCACATGTCCTCGCCCCATCCCGGGGGCAAGGGCGCGCTGCTGGCGATGAAGGACGCGCTCGCGCGCGCCGAGGTGCGGCCGGACGAGATCGACTACGTCAACCTGCACGGCACCGGCACGCCGGCCAACGACCGCGCCGAGGACGCCGCGCTTCACGCGCTGTTCGGCGGCGCGGCGCGGGCGAGCTCGACCAAGGGCTGGACCGGCCACACGCTCGGCGCGGCGGGCATCGTCGAGGCCGCGGTCTCGGTGCTTTGCATCGAGCGCGGCTTCGTGCCGGGCACGCTGAACACCGAGCGGCCGGACCCGGCGCTGCACACGCGCATCGTGCTGGAAAGCGAAGACCGGCCGCTACGGCGCGTGCTGAGCAACTCCTTCGGCTTCGGCGGCAACAACTGCAGCCTGCTGTTCGGCCGCCCGGGATGATGCGCGTCCACCTGCACGGCATCGGCGCGATCGGCCCCGGGCTCGAGGGCTGGGCCGAGTGCCGCGAGATCCTGGCCGGGCGAAAGCCATGGACCGAGGCGCCCCTGCGCGTGCCGGTGCCCGGCATGCTGCCGGCGGCCGAGCGCAGGCGCTGCAACGCGGCCTCGCGCCTCGCGCTCGCGGCGGCGGAGGACGCGCTGGCGGAGTCCGGCTGGCCGCTCGGCGAGCTCGCGACGGTGTTCGCCTCGGCCGACGGCGACGGCGCGGTGACGCACGCGCTGTGCGAGTCGTTCGCCGCGCCCGAGCCGGACGTCTCGCCGACGCAATTCCACAACTCGGTGCACAACGCGGCCGCCGGCTACTGGGGCATCGCCACCCGCTCGTCGCGGCCTTCGACCAGCCTCGCCGCGGACCAGGACTCTTTCGCCGCGGGCCTGTTCGAGGCGGCGCTGCAGGCGACGCTCGATCCGGGCCCGGTGCTGCTCGCCGCGTTCGACCTGCCGCTGCCGCGCCCGCTTTCGCTGATGCGCCCGCGCCGCCACGCCTTCGCCGTGGCGCTGCTGCTCGCGCGCGAGCCGCGCGCCGGCGCGCTCGCGGCGCTGCAGCTGCGGCTCGAGCCGGGCGGCGCCCCGAGCCCGCTGCCGCAGGCGCTCGAGGCGCTCGCCGACAACCCCGCCGCGAGGGCGCTGCCGCTGCTCGCCGCGCTCGCCGCCGGGACCGACGCGGACGTCGGCGTCGGCGCCGTAGGCGGATCCCGGCTCGTCGTGCGCTGCGGGCGATGACGCTCTCGCGCAGGGAGATCGAAGCGCTGGTGCCGCAGCGCGGCGCGATGTGCCTGCTCGACAGGGTGGTCTCCTGGGACGACGCGGGCATCGTCTGCGCGAGCGCGAGCCACCGGCGGCCGGACAACCCGCTGCGCGCGCGCGCAAGGCTGCACGCGGTGGCGGGAATCGAGTACGCGGCGCAGGCGGTGGCGCTGCACGGCGCGCTCGCCGCGCGGCGGGGACGGCCGATCGGGCCGGGCTGGCTGGCGAGCCTGCGCGAGGTCGAGCTCGATGCCGAGCGCCTCGACCTGATCGAAAGCGAGCTCGTGGCGAGCGCCGAGGCGCTCGTGGTCGAGCGGCGGCACATGCTGTACGCTTTCCGGGTCGAGGGCGACGGCCGCGTCCTGCTCAGGGGGCGCGCCGCGATCGCCCTCGTTGCCGGGACCGACGCATGAAGCGCGCCGTGGTGACGGGAGGAAGTGGTGCGCTGGGAGCGGCGATCTGCCGCTCGCTGGCGGCGGCGGGGCTGCACGTGATCGTGCACGGCCACGCGCGCCCCGAGCGCGCCCGGGCCGTGGCGGACGAGATCCGCGCCGCGGGCGGCGGCGCCGAGACGGTCGCGTTCGACGTGCGCGACGGCGCGGCCTGCGCGCGCGCGCTGGAGGACCTCGTCGAGCGCGGCGGCCCGATCCAGGTCATCGTCAACAACGCCGGCGTGCACCGCGACGCGCCGCTCGCCGGCATGTCCGAGTCGCAGTGGGACGAGGTCGTCGACGTCTCGCTGAAAGGGTTCTTCAACGTGACGCGGCCGCTGCTCCTGCCGATGATGGCCACGCGCTGGGGGCGCATCGTCAGCGTCTCCTCGATCGTCGGCCTGACCGGCAACCGCGGCCAGGCGAACTACGCGGCGGCGAAAGCGGGGCTGCACGGCGCGACCAAGTCGCTCGCGATCGAGGTCGCCGCGCGCGGGGTGACGGTCAACGCGGTGGCGCCGGGAATCATCCGCTCGGAGGGCACCGACGCCGCGGTGCCCGACAGCGTGGTCGAGACGCTGGTGCCGATGAAGCGCCGCGGCACGCCGGAAGAGGTCGCGGGCCTGGTCGCCTACCTGGTGTCCGACGCCGCCGCCTATCTCTCCGGCCAGGTGATCTCGGTCAACGGCGCGATGGCCTAGGCGCGATGCAAGCGGCCGACTGCGTCGCCGTCATTCCGGCCTACGACGAGGCGGCGACGATCCGCGACGTCGCCGAGCGCACGCTGCGCCAGGTCGGCGCGCTGATCGTCGTCGACGACGGCTCGCGCGACGCCACCGCGGCGGCGCTCGAGGGCCTGCCGCTCGAGGTGCTGCGCAATCCCGAAAACCTCGGCAAGGGCGCGAGCCTGTGGCGCGGCATGCAGCGCGCGCTGGCGCTCGGCGCGCGCGCGGTGATCACCCTCGACGGCGACGGCCAGCACCGGCCCGAGGACATTGCGGCGCTGCTCGCCGCGCACCGCGAGCGGCCCGACGCGGTCGTGATCGGCTCGCGCCGGCATCTGCGCGAGGACGTACCGTGGCTGCGCTACCGCGCCAACCGTCTGGCGGATTTCTGGGTCGGGCTGGCGGCCGGCCGGCGCCTCGCCGACAGCCAGTCGGGCTTTCGGGTCTACCCGGCGCGGCTGCTGCGCGAGGCCCGCGTCGAGCACGGCCCGTCGGCGCGCTTCGCGTTCGAGAGCGAGATCCTGATCGAGGCGGGGCGACTGGGCATCGAGTGCATCGCGGTCCCGGTCACGGTGTCGTATCGCGGCATGGCGCGGGCGAGCCACTTCGCCAACGTCGCCGACGTCGCGCGCATTGCGCGCGTGATCGCGCGGCGCCTGCTCGCGCGCTACGCCTTCTCCCTGCCGAAGGCGGCCGAGAAGATCAGCGCGAGCGGGGTGCCGAGCAGCACCGTGACGCCGATCGCGCGCAGCACCGGCGTCGCCGACAGCGACAGCGCGGCGGCCGAGCACAGCACGGCGAGCGCGCACACGGTGAGCGAGAGCAGCGTGCGCCGGCGCTCGTCCGGGTCGCGCGGCGCGCGGTTGAAGAAGAGCGAGTAGTTCAGACCGGTCCCGACCACGAACAGCAGCGCCACGAGGTGGAACAGGCTCAGCGGCGCGCCGAGCAGCGGCAGCGCCGCCGCCTCGAGCGCCGCCGCGAGCAGCACCGGCAGCAGCACGCGCGCCGCCTCGCCGGCGCTCTTCAGGCCCCAGGCGAGCAGGACGAGCATCGCCGCCACGCCGAGCGCGGTCAGCTCGAGGGTCTGGCCCCGGTAGCGCCCGATCATGCGGGAGGTCTCGCGCCGCAAATCGAGCAGCCGCGCCCCCGGCGCGTCGAGCGCGTCGAATTTCGCCGCGAGCGCCGCGGGGTCGGCGGCGCCGCGCAGCGGGATCAGCGCGACCCATTCGCCGCGCAGCGGAAAGAGCAGCGAATGGAGCTTCACCCCGAGGCCGGTGCCGCGCAGGTCCGCGGGCTGGAGCAAGGGCCCGTTGCGGGCGCGCTCGACGTCGCGCACGAAGGGCTCGAACAGCCCGGGGCGGAAGGGCAGGCTGCGCCCGGCCTCCTCCAGCGCGCGCCGCAGCGCTGTTTCGTCGGGCAGCGCGGCGCGGCGCTTTCGCTGCAGCGCCTCGCTCGGCAGGATCTCGCTCGCGGTCTCGAAGCCGGCGATCAGCCCGTCGCGCACGAGGCCCTGCAGCGAGGGCTCGAGTGCCTCGCTGCGCTCGAGGGCCTGCTCGCGGCCGGGCGCGCGCACCACGATCACGGCGCCGACGTCCGGCGCCTTGAGCTCGGCGCGCAGCCGCTCGTCGGCGCGGCGCTCGGCGTCGGGGATCGGGTTGAGCTTGCCGAGGTCGTCGTTCCACATCGGTCCCGGGCGCAGCGCCGCCGCCGCGGCAGCGAGCGCGAGCGCGAGCAGGGCCGCGGCGCGGACCGTCCGCCGCCTGCGCGCGAGCGCGCTCCAGGCGAGCAGCGGCTCCAGCCGCGCGAGGGCCACCGGCTTCGCGGGCGCGATCTCGGGCAGCACGTAGCGGGTCACCAGGCCGGCGGCGAGGATCGCGGTCATCAGCAGCAGGCCGAGCTGCGCCAGGCCGACGAAGCTCGACAGCAGCATGCTCAGGCCGCCGAGCACGGTGGTGAGCACCGCCAGGCGCAGCGTCGGCCAGACGCGCGCCAGGGTCGCGCGCAGCGAGTCGCCGGGCTGGTTGTGGATGAACAGGTAGCTCGGGTAGTCGACCGCCTCGCCGAACAGGATCGCGGCGAAGCCGAGCGAGATGCCGTGGATCGAGCCGAAGGCGAGGCTCACCAGCGCGATGCCGGCCAGGATCCCGCTCGCGATCGGCACGAAGCAGGCGAGCGTCAGCGCCGCCGAGCGGTACACGAACAGCAGCAGCGCGAGCACCGCCGCGCCGGCGATCAGCGAGAGGCTCGAGGCGTCGGCGCGGATCAGCTCGCGCGACTCGACCGCGAACACGCCCGGGCCGCTCAGGGTCAGCGAGGCGTCGCGTGCGCCGGCGGCAGCGGCGAACGCCGAGCGCACCTCCTTCACCGCGCGCGCCTGGGCGTCGAGGTCGGAGGCCGCGGCGCGCGTCTCGGCGACCAGCAGCGCGCGCCTGCCGCCGGGCGAGAACCAGACGCCCTCGCGCGTGTCCGGGCCCGCCGCCGGCAGCGACTCGAGGTAGCGGCGCGCCTCGCCGGTGGGATCCGCCGCGATGCGCGCGGCGAGCATCGAGCCGAGCGGCGAGGCGAGTTCCTCGAGCGCGCGCTCGAGCGAGGCGCGCAGGCTCGCGGCGGTGAAGCGCCCCGGCGCGACCGCTGGGCTGAGCAGGTAGCGCCAGCGCTCGACCAGAGCGCGGTCGCCGGCGCCGAAGCGCGCTTCGCCGTTGTTGACGTAGGCGAACTGTGGGGACTGCGACAGCCGCCGCGCGAGCGAGCGGCTCGCCTCGGCGAGCGCGCGCGGGTCGGCGCCCGAGATGCCGATCAGGATCATGCGCGCGGCGACGCCCTCGCGCAGCTGATGCACGAGCAGCGCCTGGTCCGGGTCGAGCCGCGCCGGCAGGAAGGCCGTGAAATCGCTCGTGATGCGCGCGCGCGAGACGAGCAGGATGCTCGCCGCGAGCAGCGCGAGCCAGACGAGGACGGCGGCGCGCGCGCGGAGCGTCAAGATGAGCCCGGCCGGAGCGTCATCGCGCTGGAGTTTCCGCCCGCCTCGCTGACCCGGATCGAGAGAATGTCGGCGCCGCGGCCGCGGAACGCGATCGATTCCACGTAGCGCGCCATGTCCTCGTCGCGCGGCGCGAGCTCGAGCGTCCAGTCCTCGACGCCGCCGCTGAAGGAGATCCGGTAGTAGCGCTCGAGCGTCTCCAGGTCGCCGCCGAGGGTCGCGCGCAGCCCCTCGACGAAGGCCCACGCCGCGGGGTGGCCGCGCAGCGCGTAGCGGCGCGGCTCGCCCTGCGCGGGCTCGACCACCATCTCGTCGCCGTCGATCGAGGTGCGCTCCCGGTAGGGCGACTCGACGATCTTCTCGATGCGGCCGCCGCGCACGTACGAAAGCCGGCCCGAGAGCTCGAGCGGCTTCGTCAGCGCGGCGAGGCGGCGGATCTCGGTGAAGCGCACCGCCGAGGCTTTCACCGCCGACAGCCGCTGCATCACCTGCGCCAGCGCGGAAGGCTGCGCCGCCGCGCCCGCGCAAGCAAGCGCGAGCAGCCAGGCGAGCGCCGCCCGGTAGAATGGCCCGCCGCCATGTTTCGAAGCGTCTTGATTCTGCTGTGGAGAGTGAGTGCGCATTGCCGCCGCGCGCGATTCGAGCGCGCCGTGCGCAAGAATACAACGGCGGCGCTCGCGCTGCTGCTGCTGTGCGGTTGCGCCGGCCCCTCGCTCGATGAGGCGCGCGCACTGCCGCCGAACGCCTACCCGGCGCGCTTCCTGCTGACTTTCGACGACGGCCCCAGCACCCGGGAGCCGTACAACCCGACCCGCGCGATCCTCGATGCGCTCGCGCGCAATCCGGTGCAGCCCGGGATCAAGGCGGTGTTCTTCGTGCAGACGCGCGATCCGCGCGCGGGCGGCTCCGCCGCGGGAAGGGCGCTGATGCGGCGCGAGCACGCCGAGGGTCACGTCCTCGGCGTGCACAGCGGCTCGCCGCGCGGCCACATCGACCACTGCCTCATGCCGGACGCCGAGCTCGAGCGCACGCTCGCGAACGCGAAGCGCGACATCGCCGCGATCGCGGGACGGCCGCCGGACCTGGTGCGGCCGCCGTTCTGGGACTACGACGCGCGCACGCTCGCCGCCTACCGCAGGCTGGGCCTGCGCATGCTGCT
>CAZLUX010000050.1:0-17556 GCA_964562815.1 uncultured Enterobacteriaceae bacterium | reverse complement strand
GCCGATACCGCCGCGTGCGAGGGAGGGCGAAGACATGATCAGGATTCTTTCATCGATAGGTCGCGCGACGATCGTCGTTGCGGCGCTTCTCATGATCGTGGGCTCGGCGGTGGCGGGCTACGTCGACGCCGGGAGGCAGTATGGTCTCGGCGCCCTCGGCTACGGACCGGGGCTCGGTGCGCTGATCGGCCTGGTGCTCGGCACGATTGCGGCAGGGGTGATTCTCGGCCCGCTCGCGACGCTCTACGACATCCGGGACGGCGTCCGGCATCTGGTCGCGCTGGCGGACGGCGAGTATGCCCCCGAGGCGCCGAAAGCTCCCGATCGCCAGGGTCCGCTGACGACGCGCCGGGAACCGCGATTGCGATGAGCGAAGAGGGCGCGCTTCGGATGATTCGCCGGGCGATTGTCGCGGCGGCGGGATTCATGCTCCTGGGTTTGTGCGCTCTGCCCGCGGGGGCGCAAGGAGTGTCCGGCCGCGTGGTGAGCGTCGCGAGCGGGGACACGCTGACGATCCGGTTCGCCAGCGGGCTGCGGGTCAGGCTTCGGCTGGCGGGCATCGCCGCGCCCAAGGAGGATCAGCCGTACGGGAGCCATTCCCGGCGGTCGCTGGCGGAGCTCTGCGGCGGCAGGACCGCGGTCGTCGAGGATCAGGGCGCGGACGCCGAGGGGCACCTCGCGGCGCGCTTGATGTGCGCCGGCATCAACGCCAACGGCGAGCAGGTGCGCCGGGGAATGGCGTGGGTCGACCGGCGGTCCGCGGCGCCGACTTCCGCTCTGTTTCGGCTCGAGACCGACGCGCGGGAGCACCGGCGTGGCCTCTGGCGACGCCGGCATCCCGTGACCCCCTGGATGTGGCACAAGCGGCGCTGACTTCAGCGCGACGAAGCCAGGCTGATTGCCAGGTCCGTGCTGAATTCGGCCCAGCTCTGGTAGCGCAGGTACGCGTCCTTTTGCATCGCGCGCTGCACGGTGGCCTCGATCACCTCGGGCAGCTCCGGCCGCAACGTGCGCAGGCGCGGCGCCTCCTGATCGGCGATCAAGCGCATCAGCTCGCCGACCGAGGGGGCGTGGAAGGGCAGGCGCCCGGTCAGCAACTGGTAAGTCAGCACTCCGAGCGAGTAGATGTCGGTCCGATGGTCCAGCGGCTGGTCGGCCAGCTGCTCGGGCGACATGTAAGCCGGGGAGCCGACGCCGGTGATTTCCGTGTGGGTCGCGGTCGCGATTCTTGCGACGCCGAAATCGGTCAGCTTCACGTCGAAAGGCTCTGCGAGCAAGACGTTCGCCGGCTTGATGTCGCGGTGGAGTACGCCGTGCTGGAGCGCGTAGTCGAGCGCGCGACTGATCTTGAAAGCCGATTCGAGCACGCGCGCCAGGGGCAGCAGATTGTCGGTCGAGGCGTGCCGCGCCAGGGCGCCGCCCGGAACGTATTCCATCACCACGTAGCTGTAATCGGCCTCGACCCCTGCGTCGAGCAGCGCGACGATGTGCGGGTGGTGGAGCCTGCCGACTAGCGCCGCTTCGTTGAGGAAGCTCGCGCGGTGCGTGCCGCGCGTCAGGCCGGGATCCCCGGGCGCATGCGTGAATACCTTGACGGCGACCTCACGCTCGGCGACGGGGTCGCGCGCCAGATAGACGGTCGCGGTGCTGCCGCGAGCCAACTCGCGCATTAGGACATATCGCCCGACGCTTTCCGGCAAGCTCCGCCCCCTCCGGCGGGAAAAGTCAGTCAGGAGACTATCAGATCGTCCGCGCTCGGCGCTTTCGCCGCCGCGCATCCTGTGCTCAAATAGCCCGCGTCGTCACGGAAGGCGGATCCGAAGATGAAATTCTGGGCTATCACGGCAGTCGTCGCGCTCGTCGTCGCGGGATGCGCGGGCATACCGAACGAAGAGGCCTTCAAGGCGAAGGTCAGCTCGTGGCAGGGACGCAACGTCGAGGACCTCGTCAAGGCGTGGGGCAAGCCCGACAACATTCTGCCCGGCCCGGACAGCAAGATTTACACCTACAACAAGGGCGACCCGGTCAAGACCTCGTGCACGGTGACCTTCGTGGTGAATGCCGAGGGAAGGATCACCGCGTGGCGCTACTCGGGCTGGAGTTGCAGGACGGTCTATTGAGGCCGCACTGATCGCGCTTCCGGCGACGATTCCGCGGATTTGCCGTGCCGGCCGATTCCGACAGCGGGTTGGGCCGCAACGCGCAGCAGGAGGCGTTGAAGCGCGCGCCGCCTGCGACGGTGCATGGCGAATCCTTCGCGGCGCTCGCCGTCGCGGTGCTGGGAGTCGTCTACGGCGACATCGGCACCAGCCCGATCTACGCGCTGCGGGAATGCTTCGCCGGCAAGAATCCGATCCCGGTCACGCCCGCGAACGTCCTGGGGGTGCTCTCGCTCGTCTTCTGGACGCTGGTGCTCGTCATCTCGCTCAAGTACATGGTCTTCGTGCTGCGAGCGGACAATCGAGGCGAGGGAGGGATCTTCGCCCTGATCGCCCTGCTGCGTCCGGACCGCGACCAGGACAAGTGGCGCCGGCGCGTGCTCATCCTGCTCGGCATTCTCGGTGCCTCGATGCTCTACGGCGGCGCCATGATCACGCCCGCGATCTCGGTGCTGAGCGCGGTCGAGGGGCTGCAGGTCGCGGCACCGCAGCTGCACGACTACGTGATTCCGATCACCGTGCTGATCCTGTTCGCGTTGTTCGCGGTGCAGCGGCACGGAACCGCGGCGGTCGGCGCGGTGTTCGGGCCGTTGACCCTGGTCTGGTTCGCGGTGCTCGCGCTGCTCGGTATAAGGGGGATCGCGCAGGCGCCGCAGGTGCTGCTCGCGCTCAACCCGTGGTACGCGTTGAGGTTCTTCCTCGACAACGGCTGGACCGGCTACCTTATTCTTTACGCCGTCTTTCTGGTCGCCACCGGCGGCGAAGCGCTCTACGCGGACCTCGGCCACTTCGGGCGCAAGCCGATCCGTCGCGTCTGGTTCGCCTTCGTGCTGCCCGCGCTGCTGCTCAACTACTTCGGCCAGGGCGCGCTGCTGATCGCCGAACCCGGCAACGGGATTCATCCCTTCTTTCATTTGGCCCCGGGCTGGGCCCTTTACCCGCTCGTTATCCTCGCCACCGCCGCGACCTGCATCGCCTCGCAGGCGGTGATCACGGGCGCCTTTTCGCTCACCCGGCAGGCCGTGCACCTCGGCCTCCTGCCGGGGCTGAAGGTCGATCAGACCTCCGCCGATGCGCGTGGCCAGATCTACATGCCGGCGGTGAACTGGGTGCTGATGGTGGCGGCGATCGGCCTGGTCGTCGCGTTTCGCACCTCCGGCAATCTCGCCGCCGCCTACGGCGTGGCGGTCAATTCGACCATGGCGATCACCACGGTGCTCGCGTTCAACGTGGCGCGCGAGCGCGGCGGCTGGGGTCTGCCCGCGGCGCTGCTGTTTCTCTTCGGGTTTCTCTCGATCGACCTCGGCTTCCTCGGCTCCAACCTGCTCAAGATTCCCGACGGAGGCTGGCTGCCGCTGCTGATCGGCCTGGGGCTGTTTACGCTCATGGCCACCTGGCGCAAGGGGGCGAGCCTGCTGGCCGAGCGAATTGCGGAAACCACCTCGACGCTCGAAACGTTCATCGGCTGGGTCGAGGCCGAGCGCGTCCCGCGCATCCCCGGTACCGGTGTGTTCTTCACCGGCCGCCTCGAGCAGGCGCCTCCGGCGCTGCAGCAGCTGGTGCGCCATACCGGCGTGCTGTACGAGCGAGTGATCATCCTCACCGTGGTGATCGAGCCGCAGCCCAAGACCGACCCGGAGGACCGCATCGAAATCAAGGACTTGGGTTCGGGCTTTCACCGCGCGGTGCTGCACTACGGCTTCATGCAGCGGCCGAACGTTCCCTCCGAGCTGGCGACCGCCAGGGAGCTGGGAGTGGAAGCCGAGCTGGACAAGCTGCACTACATCGTCGGCCACGTCGACCTGTTGGCGGGGCGCAAGCTTCGCGGCATGGCCCGCTGGCGCGACCAGCTTTTCGTGTTGATGGCGAGCAACACCCAGGACGCGACCGCCTTTTACCAAATCCCGGCGGCGCAGGCGATGAAGGTGGGGTTACAGGTGGGAATTTGACCTAGCGCAAGCTTCGGGGGGCGGGCCTGCCCTTAGAATCCACCTTATAATCTCTAGCCTTAGCGCAATTTCGCGTTATTTTGACCTGACATGGCGCTCTTTGCCCTCGGACTGAACCACCAGACCGCCCCGATCGACATCCGGGAGCGGGTGGTGTTTCACGTCGAGCGCATGCGCGACGCGCTCGGCCATTTGCGGCGCAGCCTCGCCTCCGAGGCGGCGATCCTGTCGACCTGCAACCGCACCGAGCTCTACCTCGCGGCCGAACAGCCGGCCGCCGCCACCGACTGGCTGGCGCAGTACCACAGCCTTCGGGCCGACGACATCTCCCCCTTCCTCTACACGCTGACGCGCGAGCACGCGGTGCGCCACGCTTTCCGGGTCGCCTCCGGGCTCGACTCGATGGTGCTCGGCGAGCCGCAGATCCTCGGCCAGATGAAGGACGCGGTGCGCGAGGCGCAGGCCGCGGGCACGCTCGGCACGGTTCTGCACAAGCTCTTCCAGCGCTCGTTCGCGGTGGCGAAGGAGGTGCGCACCAACACCCAGGTCGGCGCCAGCAGCGTGTCGATGGCGGCGGCCACGGTCAAGCTCGCGGCGCGGATCTTTCCCTCGCTGCACGAGCAGAAGGTGCTGTTCATCGGCGCGGGCGAGATGATCGAGCTTTGCGCGACGCATTTCGCGGCCCAGGGGCCGGCGCGCATCACGGTGGCCAACCGGACTCTGGAGCGCGCGGGGCAGCTCGCGCACCGTTTCAGCGGGCAGGCGATCGAGCTGAAGGAGCTCGCGGACAAGCTGCACGAACACGACGTGGTGGTGTCGTGCACCGCCTCGTCGCTGCCGATCCTCGGCAAGGGCATGGTCGAACGCGCGTTGCGGGCGCGGCGCCGGCGGCCGATGTTCATGGTCGACCTCGCGGTGCCGCGCGACATCGAGCAGGAGGTCGCCGAGCTGGACGACGTCTTCCTCTACACGGTCGACGACCTCGGCGAGATCGTCACAGCGAACCTCGACGCGCGCCGCTCCGCCGTGGAGCAGGCCGAGGCGATCATCGACACCCAGGTCGGCCAGTTCATGCACTGGATGCAGGCGCGCGAGACCGTTCCGCTGATCCGCGCCCTGCGCGAGCAGGCCGAGCAGGCGCGTCAGCACGAGCTCGAGCGCGCCCTGAAGCTTCTGCGGCGCGGCGACGACCCCAAGCTCGTGCTCGAAGCGCTCTCGCAGGGACTCGCCAACAAGCTGCTGCATCCACCCACCCAGGCATTGAACGAGGCCGCGGGTGACGAGCGCGAGCGCTTGAGCGAAACTGTCGCACGCCTGTTCCGCGTTAATCGCTAGTGAAAGCGTCTTTACGCGCCAAGCTCGACGGCCTGGCCGCGCGGCTCGTGGAGCTGAACGGCCTGCTCGCGTCCGAGGGGGCGACGCGCGACATGGACCAGTTCAGGAGGCTTTCGCGCGAGCATTCGGAGCTGAGCGGCCTCGTGTCGTTGTACGAGCGCTTCCGCCAGGCCGAGCGCGATGCCGCCGCGGCGAAGGACATGGCGCTCGACCCGGCGATGAAATCCTTTGCCGAGGACGAGCTGAAGGAGGCGCGCGCGACGATGGAGCAGCTCGAAGGCGAGCTGCAGAAGGCGCTGCTGCCGCGGGATCCGAACGACGAGCGCAACACCTTTCTCGAGATCCGCGCGGGAACCGGCGGCGACGAGTCGGCGCTCTTCGCGGGCGACCTGTTTCGCATGTACACGCGCTATGCCGAGCGACGCGGCTGGCAGGTGGAGATCATCTCCGAGAGCCCGTCGGAGCTGGGCGGCTACAAGGAGGTGATCGCACGCGTCACCGGCCAGGGCGTTTACTCCGAGCTCAAGTTCGAGTCCGGCGTCCATCGCGTGCAAAGGGTGCCGGAGACGGAGGCCCAGGGCCGCATCCACACGTCGGCGTGCACCGTGGCGGTGCTGCCCGAGGCGGATGCGATCGACGACGTGGTACTCAATCCGGCCGAGTTGCGGATCGACACTTTTCGCGCCTCCGGGGCCGGCGGGCAGCACGTCAACAAGACCGAATCGGCGATCCGCGTCACGCATCTGCCGACCGGCATCGTGGTCGAATGCCAGGATTCGCGCTCGCAGCACAAGAACCGCGAGAAGGCCCTCTCGGTGCTGGCGGCCCGCATCAAAGACAAGCAAACGAGCGAGCAGCACGCCAGGACCGCCTCCGCGCGCAAGAGCCTGGTCGGCTCCGGCGACCGCTCCGAGCGCATTCGCACCTACAATTTTCCGCAGGGCCGCGTGACCGACCATCGCATCAACCTCACGCTGCACAAGATCGACCGCATCATGGACGGCGAGCTCGACGACCTGATCGGCGCCCTGCGCGCGGAGCATCAGGCCGAGCAGCTCGCCCTGCTCGCCGAAGAAGCGGCGTGAAGGTCGGGCAGGCGCTCGCCGGGTGCGGGCTCGACCCGCGCGAGGCACGCCTGCTGCTGTCCGAGGCGACCGGGTTTTCGGAGGCGACCGTGCTCGCGCACGCCGAGCGCGACGTGCCTGCGCAGGCCGAGGCGTTGTTCGCCGGCTGGGCCGCGCGCCGGCGGGCCGGCGAGCCGGTGGCGTACCTCCTGGGGCGGCGCGAGTTCTACGGCCTGCCGCTCACCGTCGGCCCGGCGGTCCTGATCCCGCGCCCGGAGACCGAGCTGCTGGTCGAGCTGGCGCTGGCGCAGCTGGCCGACGACGAGGCGGCGAGCGCAGTGGACCTGGGGACCGGCAGCGGCGCGGTGGCGCTCGCCCTCAAGCGGCACCGGCCGCGCGCGCGCATCGTCGCTACCGAAGCGTCCGCCGCCGCGCTGGAGGTGGCGCGACGCAACGCCAGCCGCCTTGGCTTGCCGGTCGAGCTGCGCCACGGGCGCTGGTTCGAGCCGCTCGCGCAGGAGCGTTTCGACCTGGTGGTTTCGAATCCGCCGTACGTCGCCGAGGGCGATCCGCACCTCGCGCAAGGGGACCTGCGGTTCGAGCCGAAGGAGGCGCTCGCCGCCGGCGCCGACGGGCTGGCGGCGCTGCGGCTGATCGCGGCGGGCGCGGCGGCGCACCTGCGGCCGGCCGGCTGGCTGCTGCTCGAGCACGGCCAGGGGCAGGACGCGGCGGTGCGAGCACTCCTCGCGCAGGCGGAGTTCGAGGGTGTTTTCAGCCGGCCCGACCTCGCCGGGATTGCGCGCGTGACCGGAGGCAAGGTAAAATCCTGAGCAAATTGGTCAACTATTAGCGAGAGGCAGCAAATGAGCGACGTACAGCAGCTGATCAGGGATCAGGTCACCAAGCACCCGGTCGTGCTCTACATGAAAGGCACGCCGCAGTTCCCGCAGTGCGGGTTCTCCGCCATGGCGATCCAGGTGCTGCAGGCGAGCGGAGTGAAAGAACTGTTCACGGTGAACGTGCTCGAGAACCCGGAGATCCGGCAGGGCATCAAGACGTTCGCCAACTGGCCGACCATCCCGCAGCTCTATGTCGGCGGCGAGTTCGTCGGCGGCAGCGACATCATGCGCGAGATGTACGAGAGCGGCGAGTTGCAGAAGATCCTAGAGAGCGCGAAGCAGCAGGCCTAGCGTCGCGCGCACCTGCCCGAGGTAGCCGCCGCCGAACAGGTTCAGGTGGTTGAGCAGGTGATAGAGGTTGTACAGATGCTTTCTCGTCGCGTAGCCCGGCTCGAGCGGCCACGCCTCCGAATAGGCGGCGTAGAACGAGCCGGGAAATCCGCCGAAGAGCTCGGTCATCGCGAGGTCCGTCTCGCGGTCGCCCCGGTAGACCGCAGGGTCGAAGACCACCGGGCCACCGCCAGCGACGAATCCGGCATTGCCGCGCCACAGGTCGCCGTGCAGCAGCGAGGCGGCCGGTGTGTGAGCCGCGAGGAGTTGCGGCAGGGCTTCGCATAGTTTCTCCAGGGGCTTCCTGATTTCCGCATGGCCGTTCGCCAGCGCCAGCGCGAGCTGCGGCGCCAGGCGCTGCCCGCGCCAGAACTCGCTCCAGCTCGCGGTCCGCGCGTTGTGCTGCGCGGTGGCGCCGATGTAGTTGTCGCGCGTCCAGCCGAAGCGCTCCCCGGTCGAGCGATGCAGCGCGGCGAGCGCGCGGCCGAGCGCGGCGAAGTCCTCGCGTCCGCCGAGCTCGAGCTGCTCGAGCGCCAGATACGCGTGCCCGGCGGCCGTTCCATGGGCGATCGGCTCCGGCGCCCGGATTCCGGCGGCGCGCAGCGCCGCGAGCCCGTCCGCCTCGGCGGCGAACGCATCGGCCAGGTGCGGCGCATTCAGCTTGACGAAAATCCGCCCCGCGCTCGTACTGACGAGAAAAGAGGCGTGGATGCAGCCGCCCGACGCCGGGGAGGCCGACTCGAGCCGGGCGCCGCGACCGAATGCCGCGACCGCTGCGGCCTCGAGCGCACCCCGACTCACCGGCTCAGGTCTTCCTCTTCGCTCCGAGCCGTCGGCGCGCGCGCCTGGCGGCCGCCCGGACCTGGGCCGGCGCCGTGCCGCCGAAATGCTTGCGGCTCGCCACCGAGCCTTCGGGCGTCAGCAGCCGGTAGACGTCGCGGCCGATCTTGGGCGAATAGCGCTGCAGCACTTTGAGCGGCAGCTCGGACAAATCACAGCCGGTCGCCTCGGCTTCGCGCACCGCGCGCGCGACCGCTTCGTGGGCGTCGCGGAACGGCACGCCCTTGCGCACCAGGTAGTCCGCGAGGTCGGTCGCGGTGGAGAATCCCTGCAGCGTCGCCTCGCGCATTGCCTGCGGCACCGGCTCGAGGCCCGCGACGAGGTCCGCAAAGACTGCGAGCGAGTCCTTCACCGTGTCGACCGCGTCGAACAGCGGTTCCTTGTCTTCCTGGTTGTCCTTGTTGTAGGCGAGCGGCTGGCTCTTCATCAGCGCAAGCAGGGCGACCAGGTGACCGAAGACGCGGCCGCTCTTGCCGCGCACCAGCTCGGGCACGTCCGGATTCTTCTTCTGCGGCATGATCGAAGACCCCGTGCAGAAGCGATCGGGCAGACGCACGAAACCGAAGCGCGGGCTCGCCCACAGCACCAGCTCCTCGGCGAGGCGCGACAGGTGCACCATGATCAGCGAGGCACAGGCGGCGAACTCGATTGCGAAATCGCGGTCCGACACCGCGTCGAGCGAGTTCGCGCAGACGCCTTCGAAGCCGAGCTCGCGCGCGACGCGCTCGCGGTCGATCGGGAACGTGGTTCCGGCGAGCGCCGCCGCGCCGAGCGGCAACCGGTTGACGCGGCCGCGGCAGTCCGCGAGCCGCTCGCGGTCGCGCTCGAACATCTCGAAGTAGGCGAGCAGGTGGTGGCCGAAGGTCACGGGCTGGGCGACCTGAAGATGCGTGAAGCCGGGCATCACCAGCCCGGCGTGGCGCTCGGCCTGCTCCAGCAGCGCCTTCCCCAGCTTGCACAGCCGGACGCCGATTTCGTCGATTTCGGCGCGCAACCACAAGCGGATATCGGTCGCCACCTGGTCGTTGCGCGAGCGCGCGGTGTGCAACCGCTTGCCGGCGTCGCCGACCAGGGCGGTGAGCCGGCGCTCGATGTTCAAGTGAACGTCCTCGGCGTCGAGCGACCATTTGAATGTCCCGGCATCGATCTCGCGCCGGATCTTGGCGAGGCCGCGTTCGATGGCGGCCAGGTCGGTTTTCGGGATGATGCCTCGGGCTGCGAGCATCCTGGCGTGGGCGAGCGATCCGTCCAGGTCATAGGGGGCGAGGCGCCGGTCGAAGGAGACCGAGGCGGTAAAGCGCTTGACGAGCTCGTCCACGGGCTCGGCAAAGCGGCCCGACCATAGCTGAGCGGAGGCCGTGGCGCGGCTCTTCTTCTTATTGCGGCGAGCGTGAAGCGGCCGCTTGGAGGCGGATGGGGCCATGGGGCATACTGGGATGACGCGGCGCGGCGATGGCAAGTATAAGACAAAACGTTTACCCGGACGTCCTTCCCGACTTTCGTAACCTGGGCGTCATTGCGCGCATCCTGGTCGGCGTGAACGTGCTCGCGCTCGCTGCGGCGGTCTACGCCGCGCCCGCTTGGACGCAGGCGCTCGCCACCTTCGTCGGCGGGGCCGCCTTTCTCGAGCCGCTCTTGCTGGTCAGCCTGGTGGTGTTGTACGCCTCGGCGCCGGCGCTCGCGCGGCTGCCCTACTGGTGGGGCTGCGCTGCCGTACTCGGCCTGGTTTCGATCGTGGCGGCGGGGGCGCACGCCGCGTGGCCGGGCGGCCTGGATCCGGGCGCGCCGGGAATCGCGCGCACCGTCGCGCTCGCCGCAATCGCCGTCGCGCTGCTCCTGGGCTACCTGCGACTGCTCGCCAAGGCCCATTCGCCGGCGCTGGCGGAAGCGCGCCTGCAGGCGCTGCAGGCGCGCATCCGCCCGCATTTCCTGTTCAACAGCCTGAACGCCGTGCTGGCGCTGATCCGCCGGGACCCGAAGCGGGCCGAGCGCACGCTCGAGGATCTTGCCGACCTGTTCCGTACCCTGATGTCCGACGGGCGCAAGTTCGTGCGCCTCGCCGACGAGATCGCGCTGCTCGAGCGCTACGCGAGCATCGAGCAGCTGCGCCTGGGCGACCGGCTGCGAGTGGTGTGGGAGTTGGACTCCGCTCCGCCCGATGCGCTGCTGCCGCCGCTGCTGCTGCAGCCGCTGCTGGAGAACGCGATCTATCACGGGATCGAGCCGGGCACCGGGACCGGGGAGGTGCTGGTGCGCATCGAGCTGCGCGGCGGGCGCGTCGTGGCGCGCGTCGAGAATCCGTATTTTCCGGAGCACCAGCACCGAGCGGGGAACCGCATGGCGCTCGCCAACATCGGCGAGCGGCTGCAGCTGTTCTTCGATGCCGAGGCCAGGGTCGAGACCGGCGTGCAGGGCGAGCGCTACGTGGTGCAGGTCGAGCTGCCTTACCGCTCGCGCGAGGCAGGGCGCGGATGAGCGAAGTCGCGGTATTCATCGCCGACGACGAAGCGCCCGCCCGCGCTCGCCTGCGCGAGCTGCTCGGCGACATCGCCGAGCAGCTGCCGAGCCGCGTGGTGGGAGAGGCTGCCAACGGTCTCGAGGCGATCGAACGCGTGCCCGAGAGCGGCGCCGAAGTGCTGCTGCTCGATATCCAGATGCCTGGGATGAGCGGGCTCGAGGTGGCGCGGCACCTTGCGCGCCTCGAGCGGGCGCCGGCCGTCGTTTTCGTCACGGCGCACGACCGGCACGCGGTCGAGGCCTTCGAGCTGAACGCCCTCGACTACCTGCTCAAGCCCGTCCGGGCCGAGCGGCTCGCGGCGGCGCTGCGCAAGGCCATGGCCGCGGGCGCGACGGCGACGGCGCCGCTGGAACGCGCGGCCGACAAGGCGCGCGAGTACCTCTCCGCCACCGAGCGCAACCGCATCCAGCTGGTGCCGCTTCGCGACGTGCTCTATTTCAAGGCCGAGCTCAAGTACGTGACGCTGCGCACGCGCGAGCGCGAGCACCTGATCGAGGAGTCGCTCGTCGCGCTGGAGCGCGAGTTCGCCGACAAGTTCGTGCGCATTCATCGCAACTGCCTGGTGGCGAAGGCCGCGATCCGCGGCTTCGAGCGCGCCGCCGACGAGGACGACGAGCCGCGCTGGGTGGTCGTGCTCGACGGGCTCGAGGAAAGGCTGCCGGTCAGCCGCCGCCAGTGGCCGACGGTGCGGGACCTGATCGCCGAGAGGTGATCGCACGTGCGAGCTTCTTGCGCGCGTCTTCGATTCGGCGATCGAGGTAGACGGAATAGAAGTCCGGCAGGGTGAGGCCGACCAGCGGATCGGCGAGCGGCTCGCCGCGCGCGCCGACGAAGGCAATGGTCGGCACGACGTAAACGCGATTCGAGCCGGCGAACTTCGCCTGCGTGGTCTGGCGGCCGGCGAAATCCGTGAGCGGGGCGCTGCTCGTGATGTCGACCTCCACCACGCGCAGGCGGTCGCGCTCGGCCGGATCGGCGATCATCGGCTCCAGATAGTCGCGTCGTGCGCGCTCGCAATAGGTGCAGCCGGGCTGGGTGTAGAACACCAGCAGCGGAACGTGCGCCGTCTGCGCCGCGCGGGCCTCGCGCGCGAGGTCCACGGCCGCCGGGATGTGCTGCGCCGCGGCTGTCGCCGATATCGCGCATGCTAAAATGAAGCACAGTATTCGCACAGAATGAACTCCCCCGCGTCGCGCCCCATCGAGCGCGTGGCGATCGCCACGCGCCGCAGCCGGCTTGCCCTGTGGCAGGCCGAGCACGTCAAGCAGCGCCTGGAGGCATTATATCCGGGCTTGTCGGTCGAGCTGCTGCCGCTGTCGACGCGCGGCGACGAGCTGCTCGAGGTCCGCCTCGACAAGGCCGGCGGCAAAGGGCTTTTCGTCAAGGAGCTGGAGACGGCGCTGGCGGACGGGCGCGCCGACCTCGCGGTGCATTCGATGAAGGACGTTCCGGTGGAGATGCCGCCGGGATTCATGCTTGCGGCCATCACCGCGCGCGAGGATCCGCGCGACGCGCTGGTTTCGCCGCGCTACGCAAGCATGGCCGAGCTCCCCGCAGGCGCGGTCGTCGGCACTTCGAGCCTGCGCCGGGCGGCGCAGATCGCGGAGCGCTACCCCGCGCTCGAGATCCGCACTCTTCGCGGCAATCTGGACACGCGGCTGGCCAAGCTCGACCGGGGGGAATACGACGCGATCGTGCTGGCCGCAGCGGGGCTCAAGCGGCTCGGCCTGGGCGCGCGAATCCGCTCGCTGATCGAGGTCGCGGACAGCCTTCCGGCGGCCGGGCAGGGCGCACTCGGCATCGAGTGCCGCGCGGATCGTCCGCCGCTCGCGGCCATGCTGGAGCCGTTCGCGGACGCGCAGACCAGCGCCTGCGTGCGCGCCGAGCGCGCAGTGAATCGCGCGCTCGGGGGCAATTGCTCGGTTCCGCTCGGCGCCTTTGCCGAGCTGGCAGGCGGGCGGCTGCGCGTACGCGCGCTGGTGGCCTCTCCCGACGGTCGGCGAATCGCCCGTGCCGACTGCGAGGGGGACCCTTCGGACCCGGAGCGCGTGGGAAATGACGCCGCGGCCCGGTTGCGCGAACAGGGCGCGGCTGAGATCCTGGCCGAACTGGTGGCGGGGGAGTGAACGGCGGACCGCTCGCTGGTCGCGGCATCCTCGTGACGCGCCCGCGCGAGCACGCGCAGGGGCTCGCCGCACTGATCGAGGGCGCCGGCGGCACGGCGCACGTTTTTCCGGCCATCGAGATCGAGGACCTGCCCGATCTGCGCCCGATCCTGGCCCTGATCGACCGGCTCGAAGAGTTCGATCTCGCCGTCTTCATCAGTCCGAGCGCGGTCCACAAGGCGCTCAACCTTGTGCGCTCGCGGCGCGGCGCAAGGCCGTGGCCGCCGAAACTCCGTACGGCGGCGGTCGGGCGCGGCAGCCGGCGCGAGCTCGAGCGGCAGGGCTTCGAGGGCGTCGTCGCGCCCCGGGCGCACGCCGACAGCGAGGCGCTGCTCGCGCTGCCCGAGCTGACGGACGTCGAGGGACGCCGCATCGTCGTCTTCCGCGGCGACGGCGGGCGCGAGCTGCTGGGCGACACCCTCGCGGCGCGCGGCGCGAGGGTCGAATACGCCGAATGCTATCGCCGCGCGCGACCGCGCGCGGACAGCGGGCCTCTGCTCGCCGCGTGGGCGCGCGGCGGCGTCGACGCGGTCACGGTGTCCTCATCCGAGGGGCTCGCCAACCTGTTCGACATGCTCGGCAAGCTGGGGCAGCAGTGGCTCCGGACGACGCCGCTGTTCGTGCCGCATCCCAGGGTGGCCGCCGCCGCCGAGCACCTGGGCGTTGCCAGGGTGCGGATCGCCGGCGCGGGCGATGCCGAGGTGCTCGAGGCGCTGGTTGCATACTTCGGCGGGTCGAAGTAAAAGGTTGTCGCATGGAGCCCACCGACAGCAAGGACACCCCGGCCGACGACAAGGAAGCGCCGGCGCAGGCGCAAGCCCCGGAGGTCAAGGCGCCTGAGCCGGCCCCGCAGCCGGCGCGGGCGAAGACCGGCGGGGCGATCTTTCTCGCGCTCCTGGCCATCGTCGTCGCCGCCGGCCTTGCCGCCCTGAGCTGGTACGACGCCCGCGCCCGCATCGATGCGACGCAGGCGGAGGTGGCCGGCCGCCTGCGCGAGGTCGAGACGCAGAGCCGCGATGCGCGCGCGCAGGCCGAGCAGGCGCGCACGCAGGCCCAGCAGGCGCAGGAATCCGTGCGCGAGCTGCAGGCCGGGCTCGCGAAGATGGACTCGCGTATCGCCGAGCTGCAGAGCCAGAAGCTCGCGCTGGACTCGATGTACAAGGACCTGACGCGCAACCGCGAGGAACTGCAGCTGGCCGAGGTCGAGCAGGTGCTCAGCATCGCCTCGCAGCAGCTGCAGCTTTCCGGCAACGTTCATGCGGCGCTGCTCGCGCTGCAGTTCGCCGACAAGCAGCTGGCTCGCGCGGACAATCCGCGCTTTCTGCCGGTTCGCCGGGCGATCGCGCACGACATCGCGCGGCTGAACGCGGTTCCGGCCCTCGACGTGCCGGGACTGAGCCTCAGGATCGACGGGGTCGTGTCGGCAGTGGACGGCCTGCCGCTCGCGTACGAGGAGCGCGCGAAGCCCGGGCCGGCCGCTGCCGCGGCGGCCGCGGCCGGAAACGAGGGCTTCCTGGCGCGCCTGGGCACCCAGGTCTGGAAGGAGCTGCGCAAGCTGGTGGTCCTGCGCAAGGTGGAGTCGCCGGAGCCGCCGCTGCTGCCGCCCTCGCAGACGTATTTCCTGCGCCAGAATCTCAAGCTGAGGCTGCTCAACGCGCGCCTGTCGCTGCTGATGCGCGACGAGGCGGGCTATCGCGGCGACCTGAAAGCCGCGCAGACCTGGCTGCGGCAGTACTTCGACACCCGCTCGACGCGCGTCAGCGACGTCCTTGCGCAGCTCGAGCAGCTGTCGTCGATTTCGCTGGACATCGAGGTGCCCTCCATTTCCGAGAGCCTCGATGCGGTGCGCAGCTTGAAGGCGCGCGGCGAAGGCGGTTCCTGAGCGTGGTGGCGCCGTCATGAGAGCGCTGTTCTGGCTGCTCGCGGTCTTTGCGGCGGCGGTCGCCCTGGTGCTCTTCGGCCATGCCGACAACGGCTACGTGCTGTTCGTCTATCCGCCGTACCGGCTCGAGACTTCCCTGCTTTTCTTCGGCATCGCGGCGGTCGCCGCCTTCGCCCTTCTGTATGTCCTGGCGCGCTTTGCGCATCACGTGCTCGCGCTTCCGGTTCACGTGCGCAATTTCCGCGAGCGGCGCCGGCGCGAGCGCGGACAGGCGGCGCTTGCGTCGGCCCTGCAATCCTATTTCGAAGGGCGCTACGCGCGGGCCGAAAAGGAGGCCGCGGCGGCGCATGGCGCCGGCGCCGTGCCCGGCCTCGCCGCGCTGCTCGCCGCGAGGGCGGCGCACCAGATGCGCAATTTCGAGCATCGCGACGAATGGCTGGAGCGCGCCGAGTCGGCGGGCGAAGGACTGGAGGTGGCGCGGCAGATCACGCGCGCCGAGCTGGCCCTGGAGGAGCGCGACTTCGCCGCCGCGCGTGACGCCCTGAAGGGTCTGCACGGTGCGGGGCCGAAGCATATCGCCAGCCTCAGGCTGCTGCTGCGCGCCGAGCGCGGTGTCGGCAACTGGGAAGAGGTGCTGCGCATCGCGTCCCAGCTTGCCAAGCGCGACGCGATCGCGCCGGCCGTCGCCGAGGAATATACGGTGCAGGCCCAGGTGGCGCTGCTCGCGCGCGCGGCGGCGGACCGCGCCGGGCTGCAGGCGCGCTGGCGCGCGATTCCCGCGCGCGATCAGGTTCAGCCTCGCGTCGCGGCGGCGGCGGCGCGGCACGCGGCCGCGCTCGGCGCCGCGACGCTGGCGCGCGACATCATCGAGCGGAGCCTGGCGGCCGAATGGAGCGCGCCGCTGGTCGTGCTCTACGGTGAGTTGCCCGCGCTCGATGCGACGGAGCGCGCGGAGGAAGCGCGCCGGCGCACCGAGAAGGCGGAGAAATGGCTGCTCGAGCGGCCCGAGGATCCCCAGTTGCTGGCCACGCTCGGGCGCCTGTGCGCGCATGCCGAGCTGTGGGGCAAGGCGCAGAGCTATTTCGAGGCGAGCCTCTCGTTCGAGGAAACGCGCGCCGCGCACCTGGAGCTCGCGCGGCTGGCCGAGCGCACGGGGCGCGAGGCCGACGCGCAGAGCCACTTCCGCCGCGCAGCCGAGCTCTCGGGCGCCTAGACCCAGTCCTTGGGAACGAGGTAGTTCCGGTAGAGCTCGTCTTCGGGGCTGCCGGGGGCGGGATGCCAGTCGTAGCGCCACGCTACGCGCGGCGGCAGCGACATCAGGATCGACTCGGTGCGCCCGCCGGATTGCAGCCCGAACAGCGTGCCGCGGTCGTAGACCAGATTGAACTCGACGTAGCGGCCGCGGCGATACGCCTGGAATTCCCGCTCGCGCTTGCCGTAGGGCAGCGCCCGCCGCCGTTCGACGATCGGCGCGTAGGCGGTGAGGAAGTGGTCGCCGACCGATTGAGTCAGTGCGAACGAGAATCCGAAGTCGCGCTCGGAAAAATCATCGAAGAAGATTCCGCCGACCCCGCGCGGCTCGGCGCGGTGCTTCAGATAGAAATACTCGTCGCACCATTTCTTGAAGCGCGCATGGTGCCGGCCGCCGAAGGGCTCGAGGGCGCGCTTGCAGGTGGCGTGGAAGTGGCGCGCGTCCTCCTCGAAGCCGTAGTAGGGGGTGAGGTCCATGCCGCCGCCGAACCACCATACGGGCGCTTCGCCCTCGCGGGTGGCGAGCAGGAAGCGCACGTTCATGTGGACCGTCGGGCAGTAGGGGTTGCGCGGGTGCAAGACGAGCGAAACGCCCATCGCCTCGAAGCCGCGTCCGGCGAGCTCCGGTCGCGCTGCGCTCGCCGAGGGCGGCAGGCGCGGCCCCTGGACCCGCGAAAAGTTCACGCCGCCCCGCTCGAACACGGCGCCGTCCTCGATGACCCGGGTCACGCCGCCGCCGCCTTCGCCGGGCCGCTGCCACGCATCGCCGCGGAAGCTGCCGCCGTCCAGCGCCTCGAGCGCCGCGACGATGCGCGCCTGCAGGCCGGTGAGGTAGGCGGCGACCGATTCGGCGTCCACGCGCGGTCAGCCTTTCTTTGCCTTGAGCGCGCGCGCGCCGATGTCCCTGCGGTACTGCATGCCGTCGAAGCGGATCGCTTCGACGGCTTCGTAGGCGCGTGCGCGCGCCGTCCGCACCGAGTCTCCCAGCGCGGTCACGCAAAGCACGCGTCCGCCGCTCGAGACCACCCGCCTGCCCTCGAGCCGCGTGCCGGCGTGGAACACCCGGCAATCCGCGCTCGGCTCGGGCAGGCCCTCGATCACGGCGCCCTTGCGCGGCGCCTCCGGGTAGCCCTCGGCCGCGAGCACCACGCCGAGCGCGGTGCG
>CAZLUX010000049.1:0-17806 GCA_964562815.1 uncultured Enterobacteriaceae bacterium | reverse complement strand
CGCTCGCGATCGCGGCCGACCTGTGCATCTACACCAACAACCAGCGCGTCATCGAGGTGCTCGAGTGACCCAGATGACGCCGCAGGAGATCGTGCACGAGCTGGAAAAGCATATCGTCGGGCAGGCGAAGGCCAAACGCGCGGTGGCGATCGCGCTCAGGAATCGCTGGCGCAGGCAGCAGGTCGCCGAGCCCCTGCGCCAGGAGATCACGCCCAAGAACATCCTGATGATCGGACCGACCGGGGTGGGCAAGACCGAAATCGCGCGCCGGCTGGCGCGTCTGGCGGGGGCGCCGTTCATCAAGGTCGAGGCGACGAAGTTCACCGAGGTCGGCTACGTGGGGCGCGACGTCGATACGATCGTGCGCGACCTGGTCGAGATCAGCATCAAGCAAACCCGCGAGCAGGCGATGCGCGCGGTGCGCTCTCGCGCGCAAGACGCGGCCGAAGAGCGGGTGCTCGACGCGCTGCTGCCGCCCGCGCGGGGAGTGGAGGCGGAGGAAAGCTCGACGCGCCAGAAGTTCCGCAAGAAGCTGCGCGAAGGCGAGCTCGACGACAAGGAAATCGAGCTCGAGGTCGCCGCCGGGGGCCAGCAGATGGAGATTCTCGCGCCGCCGGGAATGGAGGAGCTGACCTCCCAGATCCAGGGGATGTTCCAGAACCTCTCCGGCGGGCGCAGAAAGCTGCGCAAGCTGCGTATCCGCGAGGCGCTGCAGCTGCTGACCGAGGAGGAAGCCGCGAAGCTGGTGAACGACGACGACCTGAAGGCGAGGGCGCTCGCCAACGCCGAGCAGAACGGGATCGTCTTCCTCGACGAGATCGACAAGGTCGCAAGCCGCAGCGAGCTGGGGGGCGCGGACGTCTCGCGCCAGGGCGTGCAGCGCGATCTCCTGCCGCTGGTCGAGGGCACCACGGTCGCGACCAAGTACGGCATGGTCAAGACCGACCACATCCTGTTCATTGCCTCGGGGGCGTTTCACCTCGCCAAGCCGTCGGACCTGATTCCGGAGCTGCAGGGCCGGCTGCCGATCCGGGTGGAGCTCGATTCGCTGTCGGTGGACGACTTCGAGCAGATTCTCACCTCGACCGACGCGAGCCTGGTCAAGCAGTACCAGGCGTTGCTACAGACCGAGGGCGTGACGCTTGAGTTCAGCCCGGAGGGAGTAAGGCGGCTGGCCGAGATCGCTTTCCAGGTGAACGAGAAGACCGAAAACATCGGCGCACGGCGACTCTACACCGTGCTCGAGAAGCTGTTGGAGGAGATTTCTTTCGAAGCCGGCAAGCGCGGCGCTGCGACGGTCACGGTGGATGCCGTTTACGTCGAGTCCCGTCTCGCCGAGCTGGCGCAGAACGAGGACCTGGCGCGTTACGTCCTCTGAGGGCCGGTTTCGCGCGAGCCCTCGGCCTCGCCGAGCTGGCGCACCGCTTCGCGCAGGAGCTTCATCTGGCGGTCGAAGTTCTTGCAGCCACCGCAGATCGCGAAGTGAACGCGCAGCGCGACCCGCTCGCCGAAGCCGAGCCTGCGGTCCAGGCCCTGCGAGACCAGGTGCGTGACTTCCTTGCAGGGCATCATCATCTTCATTTCCAGGTCTGCTCCAGGCACAGGCGCAGCGCCATGCGCGCGCGATACAGCATCACCCAGCAGTTGGTCGAGGTGATGCCGAGTTCCTTACAGATCTCCTCGGTTTCGAGCCCCATGTGCTCGCGCATCATGAACGCTCGCGCGGTCCTCGCGGGCAGCTGCTCGAGGCAGGCCTCGAGCGCCGCGAGGAACTGGGACCGCTCGAGGGCGCCGTCCGGGCGCTCCCAGGCCGAGGGGGCCTCGGTCCAGTGGCCGCGCGGGTCGAACAAGGCGTCGAAGTCCGACTCGTCGCCTTCGGGCTCGAGCGCCACGGCGGGCTCGCGGCTCGAGCGCCGGATGGCGTCGACGATCTTGTGCTTCAGGATCCCGGTCAGCCAGGTGCGCAGGTCGGAGCGGCCGCCGAACCCCGCCTCTCCGGCCAGCGCCGCGAGCAGGGTCTCTTGCACGCAGTCCTCGGCCCGGTCGGCGTCCCGCAGCTGGAGGGTGGCGTAACGCATCAGGTAGGCGCGCTGGCCCTCGAGCTTGGCCTGGAAGTCGGGGGGAGGGGGCATGGGGGGCTTGAAACCGGCCCGCGCCTCCCCATCTTCAGCACTGCAGGCACAGTTACCCGCAAAGGAGACGCGTATGAGCAATCTTACCCGATTCGACCCGTTCAACGACCTGGTCGACGACCTGTTCAAGGGCTTCCTGGTGCGGCCGATGTACAACGAGGCCCGCGCCGAGCTGCCGCGGATGAAGGTCGACGTCGCCGAGAAGAACGGCGCCTACACCGTCACCGCCGAGCTGCCCGGGGTGCGCAAGGAAGACATCCAGGTCACCATCGACGGCGCGCAGGTCACCCTGAACGCCGAACTGAAGCGCGAGAAGGAGGTCGCCGAGGACGAGCAGGTGCTGCATTCCGAGCGCCTGTTCGGCAAGGTGAGCCGAAGCTTCGCGCTGCCGCAGGAGATCGACGAGGCGGCCGCCGAGGCGAAGTTCCGCGATGGCGTGCTCGAGCTGACGCTGCCCAAGAAGGCGGCCGCAGCGCGCAAGCAGATCGCGATCAACTGAGGCACCCGCGGCGTCGCGGAAGGGCCGGCATCCGCCGGCCCTTTTTCTTTGTAGAATCGGACCGCCATGACCCAAGCCCACGACGCCGCATCCAAGGCGCGCATCCTCGCCGAGGCGCTGCCGTACATACGTCGCTTCCACGGCAAGACCATCGTGGTGAAGTTCGGCGGCAACGCCATGGTCGATGCGGCGCTGCAGGCGAGCTTCGCCCGCGACGTGGTGCTCCTGAAGCTGGTCGGCATGGACCCGGTGGTCGTGCACGGCGGCGGGCCGCAGATCGAGCAGCTGCTCAAGCAGCTCGGAATCCGCAGCGAGTTCGTGCAGGGCATGCGGGTGACCGACGCCGCGACCATGGACGTGGTCGAGATGGTGCTTGGCGGCGCGGTGAACAAGGACATCGTCACCCTGATCAACCAGGCGGGCGGACGGGCGGTCGGGCTGACCGGGCAGGACGGCGCCTTCATCCGCGCCAGGAAGCTGCTGATGCCCTCTCGCGACAAGCCGAGCGAGCTGCTCGACATCGGACAGGTGGGGGAAATCGAGTCGATCGACCCCGGCGTTATCGATTCGCTCGAGCAGGGAGGCTTCATCCCGGTGGTGGCGCCGATCGGGGTGGGCGCCGACGGGCTGTCGTACAACATCAACGCCGATCTGGTGGCCGGCAAGCTGGCGGAGGTCCTGCACGCCGAGAAGCTGGTGCTTCTGACCAATACGCCCGGCGTGCTGGACGAGCAGGGCAGGCTGCTGACCGGGGTGACGCCGCGCGAGATCGACGCCATGCTCGCCTCGGGCGCGCTCTCGGGCGGCATGCTACCGAAGATCGCCTCCGCGCTCGACGCCGCGCGTGCGGGCGTACGCAGCGTCCACATCATCGACGGCCGCGTGCCGCACGCGCTGCTGCTCGAGGTCCTGACCGACCAGGGGGTCGGCACGCTGATCCGAAGCCGGTAATGCGCATTGCGCGGCTCCCGCCGTCGCGGCGGGTATGGATCTTCGATCTGGACAACACGCTGCACGACGCGAACGCGCGCATCTTTCCGTCGATGCACGAGCAGATCAACGCTTACCTCAGGCGCCATTTCGGGCTGGACGAGGCGGGCGCGAACGAGATGCGGCGCGGCTTCTGGCTACGCTATGGCACCACCCTGAACGGGCTGATGCGCCACTACGGCACCGATCCGCGCCGCTTTCTCGCGGAGACGCACCGCTTCCCCGAGCTCGCGGACATGGTGGTGCACGAGAATGCCCTGCGCCACGCCCTGGCCCTGCTCGGCGGGCGAAAGCTGGTGTTCTCCAACGCTCCGCGCCATTACGTCGAGGGCGTGCTGCGCGCAATCGGCGTGGGTCGCTGGTTCGACGCGGTCTACACCATCGAGGACACGCGCTTCCGCGGCAAACCCGCCGCGCACGGCTTTCATCTGCTGCTGCGCAAGCACGACCTGGACCCGCACCGTTGCGCATTCCTCGACGACTCGCTGGAAAACCTGCGCACCGCCAAACGCCTGGGCATGTCCACGGTTTGGGTGAGCCGCGAGAAGCGGCGCCTGTCTTTCGTCGACCTGCGGGTGAGCTCGGTGCTCGAACTGCCGCGGCTCGTGTTCAGGTACGCTTGAGGCTAGAATCCAGCCACGCCCCCCCGACCGCACCCCCATGCCCCGCGCCAAAGGCGAACGCCGGCTCGAGATCCTGAAAACCCTCGCGCAGATGCTCGAGGCGCCGAAATGGGAGCGCATCACGACCGCCGCGCTGGCCGCGCGGCTCGACGTTTCCGAAGCCGCGCTCTACCGCCACTTCGCCTCCAAGGCGCAGATGTACGAAGGGCTGATCGATTTCATCGAGACCACGGTCTTTTCGCTCGCCAACCGCATCTCCGAGGACGAGGCAAGCGGCAGCCAGCAGGCCGCGCGGCTGGTGGAGATGCTGCTCGCGTTCGCCGAAAAGAACCCGGGCATGGTGCGCGTCATGACCGGCGACGCGCTGATCGGCGAGCACGAGCGGCTTCAGGCGCGGATGAATCAGTTTTTCGACCGTTTCGAGGCGACGCTCAAGCAGGCGCTCAGGCTCGCCGCCAGCCAGGGGCACGGCAGCGAGGGGGAGGCGGCGGCGAAGGCGGGGACGCTGGTCTGCTATGTCCTCGGCAGCCTGCAGCAGTTCGCCCAGAGCGGATTTGCCAAGAATCCGACCGAGGGCTTGGCCGTGCAGCGGCCCTATCTGCCTACCTGAGCCTCGAGGCCTGCGCAGACGGCACAGGCGGGATCCTTTCGCACCCGCACCGAGCGCCACTCGGCGCGCAGCGCATCGAACATGAGCAGGCGCCCGCTCAGCGACTCGCCGGCACCCGCCACCAGCTTGATCGCCTCGACGGCCTGAAGGGACCCTACGGCTCCGGTAAGCGGGGCGAGCACGCCCATGACGGCGCAGCGCAATTCCTCGGTCTCGCCGCCCTCGGGGAACAGGCAGGCGTAGCACGGCGCATCGGGCTTCCTGAGATCGAAGACGGCGATCTGGCCGTCGAAGCGGATCGCTGCGCCCGACACGAGGGGCCTTGCGTGCCTCACGCAGGCGCGGTTCACGGCATGGCGCGTGGCGAAGTTGTCGCTGCAGTCGAGTACGACGTCGGCCTCGGCGACCCGGCGCTCGAGTGCTTCGCCCTCCAGGCGCTCGGCGAGCGGCACGACCGTCACCGCCGGGTTGACCGAGGCGAGCGTCTTGCGCGCTGCGTCCACCTTGTTCGCGCCGACGGAATCGGTTCGATACAGGATCTGGCGCTGCAGGTTGGTGAGGTCGACGCGGTCCGGATCGGCGAGCGTGAGCTGCCCGATGCCGCTCGAGGCGAGATAGAGTGCCGCGGGGCAACCGAGTCCGCCGGCGCCGATGATCAGCGCGTGCGCCGCGCGCAGCCGTTCCTGGCCTTCTACACCGATCTCCGGCAGCAAAATGTGCCGGCTGTAGCGCAGCAGCTGATCGTCGTCCAACGTCCGACTATTTGCCGGGCTTGCCCTGGGCGACCGTCTTGGCGGGCTGACCCTTCACCGGTTCGCCTTTCAGGAACGCAAGCGCCTGCTGGAGCTGGAAGTCGTCCTTCGAGCCGAGCTCGACCGGCTTGGCGAGCTCGGACTTCGCGCTCGCACCGTTCTCCTTGGACTCCGGGGTCGGCTTCTCGACCTGCAGCGTCGGATCCTGCGGGTTGTCCAGATGGTGCTGCAGGTCGACCTCGCGCAGGCGCGCCGCAGTGTCGCCGGGTTCCTCGACGACGATATCCGGCGTGATCCCCTTGAGCTGGATCGAGCGGCCGCTCGGCGTGTAATAGCGCGCGGTCGTGAGCTTGATCGCCGTGTCGTTGTTGAGGGGCATGATCGTCTGAACCGACCCCTTGCCGAAGGTCTGCGTGCCCATGACCGTGGCGCGCTTGTGATCCTGCAATGCCCCGGCCACGATCTCCGAGGCCGACGCCGAGCCGCCGTTCACCAGCACCACCATCGGGACTTTCTTGACTGCCGGCGGCAGGTCCTTGAGGAAGTCGTCGTTCTCGCCGCGCAATTCGTCAGGATTGGCGTAGAACTTCTTCTTCGCGTCCTCGGTGCGGCCGTCGGTGGAGACGACGAGGTCGGCCACCGGCAGGAACGTGGCCGACACCGCCACCGCCCCGTAGAGAAGCCCGCCGGGGTCGTTGCGCAAGTCGAGCACCAGCCCCTTGAGGGAGCCGTGCTTGTACATCTTCTGCAGCGCCTTGGCGACGCTTTCCGCGGTGGCTTCCTGGAACTGCGAGATGCGGATCCAGCCGTAGCCGGGCTCGACCATCTTCGACTTCACGCTCTTCACGTGGATGATCGCGCGGGTGAGCGTCACCACGATCGGCTTCGATTCGCCCTTGCGCAAGATCGTCAGGGTGATCTTCGTGTCCGGCTTGCCGCGCATGCGCTTGACGGCGTCATTGAGCGTCATGCCTTTCACGGGTGTCTGGTCGAGCTTGACGATCAAATCCCCCGGCTTGATGCCGGCGCGGAACGCGGGCGTATCCTCGATCGGCGAGATGACCTTGACGAAGCCGTCTTCCATGCCGACTTCGATGCCCAGCCCGCCGAACTGCCCCTGGGTGCCGACCTGCAGCTCGCGGTAGGCGTCCTTGTCGAGGTAGGCCGAATGCGGGTCGAGATCCGACAGCATGCCGTTGATCGCCCCGGTAATGAGCTTCTTGTCCGGGACCGGCTCGACATAATTGCGCTTGATCGCGCCGAACACGTCGGTGAACGCGCGCAGCTCGTTCACCGGAAGCGGCTCGTGGGCTTCGCGATCGGCGATGGCCTGCAGGTTGAGGCTGATCAGGATCCCGGCGACAACGCCGATCAGGACCAGCCCGAAACTCCGAAATTTGCTGCGCATAGTATTTGCCGTTCCCCGCGCGGCTCGCTGCCGGGCTGGATTCACTTGCGATCGACCCACGTCAGCGGATCGAATGGTTTACCGAGATGCCTCAGCTCAAAGTATAAACCCGATTCCTGGTTGCCACCCGTCGCGCCGACGGTTGCGACAACTTCGCCCGGCGCCACGACGTCTCCGACCTGCTTGAGCAGCGACTCGTTGTTGGCATAGACGGAAAGGTAGCCCTCACCATGGTCGATGATGAGCAGGTTTCCGAAGCCTCGCATCCAGTCGGCGAAGACGACCTGCCCTGCCGCGATGGCGCGCACCGGTCGGCCCTCGGGAGCCCGGATGAATACCCCTTTCAGCCTCGTTCCGCCTGTCCCCCTTGGAGTCCCGAAGCGCCCGGTCAGTTCCCCGCGCACCGGCAGGCGCAGCTTGCCCCGCAGCTCGTCGAAAGCGCCGCTGGCGGAGCCGAGCTCCGGAATCCGCTCGATATGCGCGTAGCCCTTGGGGCGCGCGGCGAGGACCCGGCCGATCTCCTCCACCAGGCGGGACAGGCGCGCCTCGTCCGCGCGCAGCGCGCCGATCTCCTTTCTGTCATGTCGGATTTCGTCCGCAATACGTGCCAGCACGCGGCGCCGTTCGGCGCGCTCGGCGACGATGCGTTCGCGGTCCGCCCGCTGGGCTTTTTCCACTTCGGCCAGGCGCGCGGTCTTCTGGCGCGTCTGGGCCTGTACCTGGGCGAGATCGACGAGCCCCGACTTGAACTGCTCGACCAGGTCCGCGACCGCGCGGGATACGCGCGAGAGGTAGAAGAGCTTGCGGGTCACTTCCTCCGGGTCTTCGCCCGAGAGCACGAGACGCAGTGCATCCGGTGCGCCGCCTTCATGCCGCGCGGCGAGCACGCGACCGAGCACGTCCTGCTGCTTGGCGAGCCGCGCCTTGAGCGCCTGCTCGCGCGCCTTGAGCGCATCCGAGTCCCGCCGCAGGGCCTCGCGCTCGCGTTCCAGCCCGGCCAAGGCCCTGTTCGCGTCCGAGATGGCGCGCTCGGAATCGCGCAGCGCGTCGCGCGCTTCGCGCCGCGACGCCATCTTTCGGTTCAGCCCGGCGGTCAGCCGCTTGATGCGCGCCCGCAGGTCCGCGAGATCGCGCTGTTTGGCGGCCTGCTCGGCCTCGCTGGCTCTCGGCGGCGGCGCGCCGTGCGCCGCTGCCGCCGCCGACAGCGCCCCGGCAACGATGCAGGCGAGCAGCGCGGTCTTCAGGCCTTGGCCTTGCCCTGGGCGGAGACCGCGGAGATGCGCCGCGCGATCTCGTCCTGGTCTCCGAGATAGTAATGCTTGAGAGGCCGCAATCCGGCGTCGAGCTCGTACACCAGCGGGATACCGGTCGGGATGTTGAGGCCGACGATGTCGGTCTCGGAGATCTGGTCCAGGTATTTCACCAGCGCGCGCAGGGAGTTGCCGTGGGCCGCCACCAGGACCCGCTTGCCGGCGCGAATCGCGGGGGCGATCGTGCCGTCCCAGAACGGCAGCACTCGCGCCACCGTGTCCTTGAGGCACTCGGTCAGGGGCATGCCTCCGCGGGCGAGCTCCACGTAGCGCGGGTCTCCGGCGGGGTTGCGCGGATCGCCGGGCTCGAGCGCTGGCGGCGGCGTGTCGTAGCTTCGCCGCCAGACGAGCACCTGCTGATCGCCGAATTTCGCCGCGGTTTCGGCCTTGTTCAGTCCCTGAAGCGCGCCGTAATGGCGTTCGTTGAGACGCCAGCTCTTCTCGACCGGGAGCCACATCAGGTCCATCTCATCGAGCGTCAGCCAAAGCGTGCGAATGGCGCGCTTGAGCACCGAGGTGAACGCCTGGTCGAAGCAATACTTCTCCCGGTGCAGCAGCCGGCCCGCGGCGCGGGCTTCTTCGATGCCCGTCGCCGAGAGGTCGACGTCGGTCCAACCGGTGAAGCGATTCTCGCGGTTCCAGTCGGACTCGCCGTGGCGCAGAAGGACTAACTTGTGGGCGGCAGCTTGCATCGCGGAAGGCCTGAAATGCGCAGGTATTCTATAATATGCCTTTCTTCTTTTCCGGGCGGCTTTCGTGCCGCACGATCGCTCGCATGAAGCGCGATGTTTTCGATCTGATCGAGAAGCAGGAGCACATCGAACAGGCAGCGCGCGCGCTGAAGGCGATCGCCCATCCGCTGCGGCTGAAGATCCTGTGCGTACTGGGCCCGAACGAAGTGGGCGTGCACGAAATCGTCGAGGCGGTCGGCACCTCGCAGTCGAACATCTCGCAGCACCTTGCGATCCTGCGCGACAAGGGCGTCCTGCGCGCGCGCAAGGAGGCGAACCGGGTCTTCTACCGCGTGAGCGACGAACGCACGCTGCAGCTGATAGGCTCGATGCGCGAGGTGTTCTGCGGCGTCGTGCAGGAATGAGCGTGTGATGACAATCCAGTTCGTCAAGGACAATCTGCTGCTGTTCGCGATCGCGTTCATCTCGGGCGCCATGCTGCTGTGGCCGCTGATCCGGCGCGGCACCGGGGGGCCGTGGGCCACCACCCTCGAGGCCACCCAGATGATCAATCGCCAGGATGCGCCGGTGATCGACGTGCGAGAGGACGCGGAGTTCGCAAAGGGCCACATCGTGGGCGCACGCCACATCCCGCTCGCCCAACTCGAAGCGCGCGCGAAAGAGCTTCAGAAATACAAGTCCAAACCGGTGATCATCTGTTGCGAAACCGGAAACCGGTCGTCCGCGGCGATGTCGACCCTGAAAAAGCTCGGTTTCGAGAACGTCTACAATCTTGCGGGCGGCTTCGCGGGCTGGCAGCAGGCGGGCTTGCCGGTGGAGAAGTGAATTGGCGGCGGTCGTGATGTATTGCACCGGCACCTGCCCCTACTGTCACGCGGCGGAGCAGCTGCTGCGGGAAAAGGGGGTGGTTGACCTGGAGAAGATCCGCGTTGATCTGGAGCCTTCGAGGCGAAGCGAAATGGCGCAGCGAAGCGGCCGCCGAACCGTACCGCAGATCTGGATCGGGGACCGCCACGTCGGCGGCTGCGACGATCTCTACGCGCTCGAGGATGCGGGGCGGTTGGACGAGCTGCTGCACGCGGTGCAGCCCTGACCCGAATTGACGGAGAACTCATGAGCAGCGATCAGCCGACCTTCCAGATCGAGAAGATCTACGTCAAGGATCTCTCCCTCGAGATACCGAATGCGCCACAGGTCTTCCTGCAGAACGAGCAGCCTCAGCTCGAGGTCCAGATCGACAACGGGTCCGAGCAGTTCGCCGAGGGCGCGTTCGAGGTCACGGTCTCGGTGACGGTGACCGCGCGCGTGGGCGAGCGAACGATCTTCCTCGCCGAGGCCGTGCAGGCCGGGATCTTCTCCATCCGCGGCGTACCGGAGGCCGATCTCGAGCCGCTACTCGCCATCGGCTGCCCGAACATCATCTATCCGTACGCGCGTGAAACCCTGTCCGATTTGGTGACGCGGGGCGGCTTCCCGCCGGTGTTGCTGGCCCCGGTCTCGTTCGAGGCGCTCTACGCGCAGCGCACGCAGCAGCAGCCCGGGCCGGATTCACGGATCGAGATCTCCTCGTAGATGCGCGTCGCGGCCTTCATCGCCGCATTTCTCGTCGCGGCGTCCGCCCAGGCGGCGGAGTTCGCCAGCGTGGGCCAGGACGTGGCGGTGCTGTATGACGCACCCTCCACTGCGGCAACCCCGCTGTACGTCGTATCGCGCGACTATCCGCTCGAGGTCATCGTCAAGCTCGAGGCTTGGGTCAAGGTACGCGACCAGACCGGCGCCCTGTCCTGGATCGAGAAGAGCGCGCTGTCGGACCGGCAGATGGTCGTCGTCGTGGTGCCGGTGGCGAAAGTGCACGTGCGTCCGGACGAAACCTCGCCGATCGCATTCGTCGCCGCGCAAAACGTGGCGCTGGAGCTGCTCGAGACGGAGCCGGACGGGTGGCTGCGCGTCAAGCACGAAGACGGATCCAACGGCTACGTGCGCGCGGCGATGGTGTGGGGCGGCTGAGGCCGGAGCGCCGATGAGCGGCGTGGCGGTGCTCGGCGCAGGCGCCTGGGGCACTGCCCTCGCTGCGGCGCTTGCGCGCGCCGGACAGCGGACGTCTCTCTGGGCCCGCGACCCCGACCAGGCCGAGGCCATGCTTCGCCTGCGGCGCAACGATCGCTATCTGCCGGAAATCGAGCTGCCGGCGCAACTCGCGGTGAGCGCGTCGCTCACGGAAGCGGTCGAGGGTGCGGAGTTGCTGCTTGCCGCGACGCCGGTCGCGGGCCTGCGGCAACTGCTTGGCATGCTGGGCGCCGAGAGGATCTCCGCACCGCTGGTCTGGCTCTGCAAGGGCTTCGAGCAGGGCACGGGGCGGCTGCCGCACCAGATCGTCGACGAGACGCTCGGCGCGGCCGTGCCGAGCGGCGCGCTCTCCGGGCCGTCGTTCGCCCTGGAAGTCGCGCGCGGCCTGCCGTGCGCGCTGACGCTTGCATCGGAGGATGGCGAGTTCGCGGCAGCGACGGCCGCGATGTTGCACGGCGGCCGGCTGCGCGTGTACCACAGCACCGACCTGATCGGAGTCGAGATCGGCGGCGCAGTGAAGAACGTGATGGCGATTGCGGTCGGCATGTGCGACGGCCTGGGCCTGGGCCAGAACGCCCGCGCGGCGCTGATCACGCGCGGCCTGGCCGAGATCTCGCGCCTGGGCGTGGCGCTCGGCGGCGCCGCGGAAACCTTCATGGGCCTTGCCGGCGCCGGCGACCTCATCCTGACCGCCACCGGAGACCTGTCGCGCAATCGCCGCGTCGGGCTCGGCCTCGCACGCGGGCAGTCGCTCGAGGCGATTCTCGGCGCGCTCGGACACGTCGCCGAGGGCGTGCGCTCGGCGCAGGAGGTGGCCCGGCTCGCCGCGGCCACCGGCGTCGAGATGCCGATCACCGACGCCGTCAACGCCGTGCTGGCCGGCAGTCTGGCGCCGCAGGCGGCGGCCGAGCTGCTGCTTGCGCGCGATCCGAAGCCCGAGTCGGTCAGCGCGCGCCGCTGAATCCGAGCTGGCGCCAGGCTTCGAAGACCACGACCGCAACGGCGTTCGACAGATTGAGACTGCGGTTGCCGGGGCGCATCGGCAGGTACAGGCGGCGCTCCTTGGCAAAGCCGCAGAGCAAGCTGGGGGGCAGGCCGCTCGTCTCGGCGCCGAACACGAACGCGTCGTCCGGCTCGTAGCGCACTTTCGCGTAATGCCTCTCGCCGCGGGTAGACAACGCGAACAGGCGTCGTCCTGCGAGGGCAGCGCGGCACGCGTCCCAGTCCGCATGCCGTCTGACGTTCGCCAGTTCGTGATAGTCGAGCCCCGCCCGCCTGAGCTGGCGGTCGTCCATGGAAAACCCGAGCGGCTCGACCAGGTGGAGCCGCGCACCGGTGTTGGCCGCGAGACGGATCACATTGCCGGTATTGGGCGGAATCTCCGGCGTATAGAGGACGATATCGATCATTGGAATTGCGGCGGGAAAGTCCGTGCCGCGACCCAGTTGACCACGCGGCTCGCGCCGGTGCGCTTGAGCGCGCCGGCGATCTCGTCGAGCGTCGCACCGGTCGTCATGACGTCGTCCACGACGGCGACCGTCATCCCCTCGAGCGGGCGCGGGCAGCTGAACGCGCCGCGGACGTTGCGGGCACGCTCGGCGTGGGGAAGGTCGACCTGGGCGGGGGTGTCGCGGACACGCTCGCACAGCCACGGCTCGAGCCTCAGTCCGGCCGAGCGCGCGACGCCGCGCGCGATCTCCATCGACTGGTTGTAGCCCCGGGCGCGCAGCCGCGCCGCCGAAAGCGGCACCGGCAACACGGCATCGACCCGCGGCGTGCCTGCAACGCACTGCGCGAGCATGCGCCCGAGCAGCGCCGCGACCGCAAGCGTGCCGTGGAACTTGAGCGCCTGGATCAGCACGTCAGCCGGAAAGCGGTAGGCGAGGGCGGCGACGGTGGCGTCGAAGCTCGGCGGCGCCGCGAGGCAGGCGCCGCAGAGCGCGCCGCCTGCGCACGGCAGGGCGCAGCGGGGGCACAGCCCGCCCTGGCCCAATCGCGGCAGGTCGCGCTCGCACGCGGCGCACAACAGCCCCTCGCCGCGCGCGCCGTCCGCGCTGCCGCGGCAAAGCAGGCAGGTTCCGCCGAACACCAGGTTGGCAAAGCGTCGGGCGGCGTGCGTAAGCATAAGCGGGCGGATGCGGCCGATTATGCGCCCCGCGGCGCGCCTTGACGCGCGCGCAACGCGGCCGCGAGAATCGCCCGATTCCCGGGAAACAGGAACCAACGCAAATGTGGACCGTTGCTGGATTGGCCGCGGATCTCGCCGCGGGCCGCACGACGAGCCGCGAGCTGGTCGAGAGCTCGCTCGCGCGCATTGCCGACGCGGGGGGCGAGGGCGCCCGCGCTTTCGTCAAGGTTTACGCCGAGACCGCCCGCGCGGAGGCGGATCTGGCCGACCGGCTGCGCGCTGCTGGAATCGTGCGCTCCCCGGTGGACGGGCTGCCGGTGTCGGTGAAAGATCTGTTCGACGTCGGCGGCGACGTGACGCGCGCCGGCTCAAAGCTGCTTCACGATGCTGCCCCCGCCTCGCGGGACGCGCCGCCGGTGGCGCGCCTGCGCGCCGCCGGGGCGCCGATCGTCGGGCGCACCAACATGGTCGAGTTCGCCTTCGGCACGACCGGCCTCAATCCGCACTACGGCACCCCGCGTAACCCTTGGGACCGGGGCACGGGACGGGTTCCCGGCGGGTCATCCGCCGGCGCCGCGGTGGCGCAGGCGGACGGCATGTGCGCAATGGCCCTCGGCAGCGACACCCGCGGCTCGGTGCGCCAGCCGGCGGCCCTGTGCGGCGTGACGGGCTTCAAGCCGACGGCGCGCCGCGTTCCGCGCGAAGGCGCTTTTCCGCTGTCCTACACGCTCGACTCGATCGGCCCGCTGGCGAATACCGTCGCATGCTGCGCGGCCTACGATGCCGTGCTCGCGGGCGAGCCGCGGGCTCGGCTGGCCGAGCTTGCGGCCAAGGGCCTGCGTCTGCTCGTGCCGCGTTCGAGCCTGCTCGAGGATCTCGACCCGCCGGTGCAAAAGGCGTTCGAGACCGCGCTGAGCCGCCTCTCGGCCGCGGGGGCGGTGCTGAGCGAGCTTGCTGTCCCTGCCTTCGACCGGCAGCCGGAGTACTTCCGCAACGGGGGCTATGCGGGCGCTGAAGCGTATGCGATTCACCGCAAATGGGAGGACAGGCTCGGCGAGTACGACCCGCGCGTGGCAAAGCGCATCCTGCTCGGCAAGGGGCTCAGCGCGTCGGACTACGTCGAGCTCGGCCTTCTGCGCGCCGCGTACATGCGCGAAGTCGGGGCGCTGCTGGAGCCCTTCGATGCTTTCTTGATGCCGACCACCCCTTGCGTGGCACCGACCATCGCCGAGGTCGATCGCAGCGACGAGGACTATTTCCGCTGGAACATGCGCATTCTGCGCAACGTCGGCGTGGTCAATTTCCTCGACGGCTGCGCGCTGAGCCTGCCGTGCCACGCTCCGGGAACGGCGCCAGTCGGTCTGTCGGTGTGCGGGGCGGCGCTCTCGGACCGGCACGTGCTCGCCGTCGGCGCGGCGATCGAGCGCGCGCTCGAGCCGATCACACAGCGCGCGTCCGGCGCGCGTGACTGACGCGAACGCAAGGCTCGAGCGGCGGGCGGCGCGGCTTCGCTTCGACCGGGCGGCGGCCGGCTACGCGGACGCGGCGCGCCTGGAGGCGGAAGTCGGCGCGCGCATGCTCGAGCGGCTGGAGTACGTGCGCATTGCGCCGCAACGCATCCTCGACGCCGGCGCGGGGACCGCGCGGGAGGCACGGCGGCTGGCAGAGCGCTACCGCGGCGCCAGGATTCTGGCGCTGGATATCTCGCTCGAGATGCTGCGCGAGGCGCAGCGCGGGGGCGGATTCCTGTCACGGCTGTTCGGCAAGCCGCGACCGCGGCCGCTGTGCGCGGATTTCGCGCACCTGCCGCTCGCCGCCGGATCGGTGGGCCTGGTGTGGTCGAACATGGCCCTGCACTGGCTCGACGAGCCGCTCGAGGCTCTGCGCGAGTTTCACCGTGTCCTCGCGAAAGAAGGCCTGCTCATGTTCAGCACGCTGGGCCCGGATACGCTGAAGGAGCTGCGCGCGGCGACCGGCGGGCAACGCGTGCACCGGTTCATGGACATGCACGATTTGGGCGACCGCTTGGTCGCCGCGGGATTCTCCGCACCGGTGATGGACATGGAAATCATCACGGTCACGTACCCTGGCGCGGACGCCTTCCTGGCCGAATTGCGCGCCACCGGTCAAACCGGCGTTCGCGCCGACCGCCCGCGTGGCCTTTCCGGCCGGGGTTTTCTGGCCCGTCTGCAAGCATCGTTGCAGGCTCAGTCGCTCGACGATCGGCTCGCGGTGACTTTCGAAGTCGTTTACGGCCATGCGTGGAAAGGCGCGCCGCGGGCCGCCGCGGGCGAGCCGGCGGTCGTACGACTCGATCTTTCGCGCCATAAATAAAGTTGAGTGGCGGCGACCGCCAAAAGCGAGGATTTATCTCGTGTTTTCGTGTTGTTATGGCAGCGCGACTGTGGTAATTTACCGCGGCTTCGGCCACCCCGAATCTTAGCGAGAGTGCGTTCCGAAGCATGGCGAATTCTGGATTCCCGCGGCGTGAGCTGGTGTTCGAGGAGCAGGCGAGCGGATCAAGCCTGCTGCTCAAGCGCAATTGTTCGATCTCCCCGGGGGGGATGTTGCGGGTATTCGCGCTGCTTGGGGTCGCGTCGCTGTGCATTGCGACGGGATTCGCACTTGCGGGAGCCTGGCTGATACTGCCGTTCGCCGGCCTCGAAGTGCTTGCGCTCGGCGCGGCATTTATCGTCACCGCGCGGCACGCCACGGACTTCGAGCGGATCGAGGTTTCGGCGGAGCGCCTGACAGTGGAGATTGGGGAGGCGGACCGGCTGGCCCGCTATGTGTTCCACCCGCGGGTCGCGAAGCTGCGACTCGAGAAGGACGAAGGCTACGGCGCGCGCGTGTTGTTGCGCGCTCCGGACAGGGATGTTGAAGTCGGCCGCCACTTGGACGCCGAAGCGCGCGTAGAGTTCGCGGCCGAGCTGACGAAGAAATTGCGGATCTGATTCAGGAAAGGGCAACAATGGCAAGCAAGTCGGCACCCCCCGGGACGCGTTCCGTCGCGCGCTCGAAATCACTCGCACGGTGGGCGGTAGCCCTGGCCGCCGTGGCGCTTTCCGGTACTGCAATGGCCGCCGAGTGGAACCTGCAGCCTCCGGTCACGCCGATCGCGGCGGACATCCACAAGGTCCATGAGTACGTGATGCTGCTGGTGACCGTGATCTTCGTCGGCGTTTTCAGCTTCATGTTCTGGTCGATCTTCGCGCATCGAAAGTCGAAGGGGCACAAGGCCGCGCAGTTTCACGAGAACGTGACCGTGGAGATTCTCTGGACGGTGATCCCCGCGATCATCCTCGTCGCGATCGTGGTGCCCGTGACGAAGGTGGTGATCGCGCAGAAGGACACCTCCAACTCGGATCTCACCATCAAGGCGACCGGCTTTCAGTGGAAATGGGGTTATGAGTACATCAAGGGCGAGGGCGCGGGGATAAACTTCCTGTCCACGCTGGCGACCCCGCAGCAGCAGATCGACGGCCAGGCCCCCAAGGACGCGCACTACCTGCTGGAAGTCGACCATCCGCTGGTCGTTCCGGTGGGCAAGAAGGTGCGGATCGTTACGACCGCGGCCGATGTCATCCATTCCTGGTGGGTGCCCGCGTTCGGCGTCAAGCAGGATGCGATTCCCGGAATCCTGCGCGATACCTGGTTCAAGGCCGACAAGACGGGGACTTACCGCGGTCAGTGCGCCGAGCTGTGCGGCAAGAACCACGGATTCATGCCGATCGTGGTCAAGGTCGTGACCGAGCCGCAGTATGCGGCTTGGGTCGCCAATCAAGAGAAACACAAATCCGAGGCCGCGGATATCAACACCGGCGCGCCGAAGTAACGAACTAAATCAGAGGACCAGGGAGAACATCGATGAGCGCAGTTCTCGATACCCACGGCCAGGCGCACGAGCACGGCCACCAGGATCACCACGGCGGCTACAGCGGCATCATGCGCTGGATCACGACCACCAACCACAAGGACATCGGCACGCTGTACCTGTGGTTCAGCTTCATCATGTTTCTCGTCGGAGGCACGATGGCGCTGCTGATCCGCAGCGAGCTGTTCGAGCCGGGCCTGCAGATCGTGAATCCCGAATTCTTCAACCAGCTGACCACCATGCACGGATTGATCATGGTGTTCGGGGCGATCATGCCGGCCTTCGTCGGCTTCGCGAACTGGTTGATTCCGATGCAGATCGGCGCGCCCGACATGGCATTTGCGCGCATGAACAACTGGTCGTTCTGGATCCTGCCGTTTGCGGCCTCGCTGCTGGTGCTGTCGTTCTTCATGCCCGGCGGGGCGCCGGAGGTGGGCTGGACCATGTACGCGCCGCTCACCGTTCAGCAGGGCATGGGGATGGACTTCACGATCTTCGCAATTCACCTGCTCGGCATGAGCTCGATCATGGGGTCGATCAACATCATCACCACGATCCTCAACATGCGCGCGCCCGGCATGACGCTGATGAAGATGCCGATGTTCTGCTGGACCTGGCTGATCACCGCCTTCCTGCTGGTCGCCGCCATGCCGGTGCTCGCGGGCGCGGTGACGATGACGCTCACGGATCGTCACTTCGGCACTTCGTTCTTCAACGCCGC
>CAZLUX010000048.1:7728-17896 GCA_964562815.1 uncultured Enterobacteriaceae bacterium | reverse complement strand
CGGCCGTTGCGCCGGATGTAGGCGATCAGGGCGTCCTTGATCGCGTTCTCGCGGGTCTGGGTCTGGCTGACCGCGGTCGCTTCCTGGGTCGCGCGGAAGGCCGACAGGCCCATCGTGAGAAAGATGCCGATCAGCAGCGTGACGACCGCCATCTCGACCAGGCTGAAGCCCGCCGCGGCGCGCCGTTTCGCAGGGTTTTCAATCACCTGCGGAGTATAACCGGTCGTTGCGCGACCAATCGAAGTCCGCGTTGCGCAGCTTGACGCGGCCCTGTCGGCGGTCGACGAGATCGACCGCGGCGTCGTCCTCGATTCGCGCCAGCACGAACTCGAGCACGCCGGCCTCGCCGCCGAAGTCGCGCGCGTACCAGTGCAGCTGCGGCGGCGCCACGACCACCGCGCCTTCGTCCTCGATCCGCACCGTTCGCAGCAGGTACTCGCGCGTCGCCCGCTCGAGCTCGGCCTCGAGCTGCCCGCCGTGGTAGACGCGCAGCGCGGGCGTCGAGCGGCACGCCGAGTAGAGCGCGAAGTGCATGCGCTCGTCGTAGATGAGGGGCGTGAAGGCGCGCCGCGGGTCGTCGCGCGCCAGCGGCCCGCGCAGGCCGCCGTGCCGGTGCTCGTTGCCGCGCAGCAGGCCGTGCTCGATGTCGTCGAGCGAGTACGCGAATCCGGCTACGCGGACCCGGCCGCGCTCGAAATAGCCGGGGATCCGGTTCAGTTCCGCGCCCCGCTCCGCCTCCAGCGCCGCGATCAGCGAGCACGCGTTGTAGGCGTTCAGCCAGAACCCGACCAGGCCGGGAATCGGCGCGCGGCGCGGATCGAAGCCTTCCAGCCCGAGCAGGGCCTCGTCGAGGCGCGCGCGCTCGGGCGAGCGCGCGAGGCCGTCGTAGTCGCAGGCGAGGCCTTCGGCGTCGAAGTGGCGCTCGCGCACGGCCCGCAGGGCGCCGGACAGCGTATCGCCGGGTGATTCCGCGTCGGTCATGTCGCTAGAATAGTCGCGCAAGGGGAGACTAAATGACAACGCGTTTCGGAACCTACGACTACGTCATCGTCGGCGCGGGCAGCGCCGGCTGCCTGCTCGCCAACCGCCTCTCGGCCGACCCCGGCGTGTCGGTGCTGCTGCTGGAAGCGGGCGGCCGGGACGACTGGTTCTGGATCGACGTGCCGGTCGGCTACCTCTACACCATCGCCAACCCGCGCACCGACTGGTGCTACAAGACCGAGCCCGACGAGCACCTCGCCGGACGCTCGATCCACTACGCCCGCGGCCGCGTGCTGGGCGGCTGCTCCTCGATCAACGCCATGATCTACATGCGCGGCCAGAAGGAGGACTGGGACCACTGGGCCTCGCTCGGCAACCGCGGCTGGTCCTGGGACGAGGTGCTGCCGCTGTTCGAGAAGCTCGAGGACTACCAGCACGGCGCCGTCGACGGCTACGGCGCCGGCGGCGAGATGCGCATCGAGGACCCGCGCGTGCACTGGGAGATCCTCGACGCCTGGCGCGAGGCGGCGGCCGAATGCGGCATCGCCCCGATCAAGACCTTCAACCGCGGCGACAACTCGGGCTGCGCCTACTTCCAGATGAACCAGAAGCGCGGCCGCCGCTGGAGCGCGACCAACGCCTTCCTGCGGCCGGTGATGCACCGAGGAAATTTGACGGTACTGACTAACGCCTTCACGACAAGAGTACAGATCAATGAAAGAACGGCGCAGGGCATCCAGTTCCGCCATCCGGAGCACGGGGAGTGCTTCGTCGAGGCGAGGCGCGAGACGGTGCTCGCCGCCGGGGCGATCGGCTCGCCCCAGATCCTGCAACTCTCCGGAATCGGTCCCGGGCCGCTGCTGCAGTCGAAGGGCATACCGACCGTCCACGATCTTCCGGGCGTCGGCGCGAACCTGCACGACCACCTGCAGATCCGCATGCAGTACAAGGTGCGCGGCGTGCCGACGCTGAACGAACGCGCCAACAGCCTGTTCGGCAAGGCGGCGATGGGACTGGAGTACCTGCTCTTCCACAGCGGCCCGCTGACGATGCCGCCGTCTCAACTCGGGGCGTTCGCGAAGAGCGACCCCTCGCAGCCGACGCCCAACATCGAATGGCACGTGCAGCCGCTGACGCTCGACAAGTTCGGCGACCCGCTGCACGAGTTCCCCGCGATCACGCCGAGCGTGTGCAACCTGCGCCCCTCCTCGCGCGGCTGGGTGCGCATTACCTCGTCCGACCCCGCCGCCTACCCCGAGATCAAGCTCAACTACCTCTCGACCGACGAGGACCGGCGCGTCGCGGTCGACGGCATGCGCTTCACCCGCCGCATCATGGCGGCCAAGGCGCTGGCGAAATACCGTCCCGAGGAATTCCGTCCGGGCGTTCCGGTTGAAAAAGACGAAGATCTCGAAAAAGCGGCGGGGGAGCTGGGTACGACCATCTTCCATCCGATCGGCACCTGCAAGATGGGCAACGACCCGCAGGCGGTGGTCGACGACCGCCTGCGCGTGCGCGGCATCGGCCGCCTGCGGGTGATCGACGCCTCGATCATGCCGCGCATCACCTCGGGAAACACCAATGCGCCGACCTATGTCATTGCCGAAAAAGGCGCGGCCTTTCTGCGCGAATCGTCGCGCTGAGGCGACAGCGAACTAAGTCTCGGCGCGGCGCCGATTGTCCGCGCGGCGGGGCCCGAACGCGGTATCTTGCGCCAATGGACATGTCGGAGCGAGGCGGCTTCGTCGCGGCCAGCGCCGCTCCCGCCGACGTCGCGCGCACGGCCGTCGCGAACTTCGCCCTGCCGCTCGCGCTGATGGCGGCCTTCGCGCTGCTGATCCGCGCCGCGCCCGAGCTGCCCGCGCTGCTCGCGGCGCTGCGCGTATTCGTCCCCTACCTCGCCCTGGGCGCCGGGCTGCTGGTGAGCCTCGCCTTCAAGCGCGGCCGCGCGCTGTTCGCGAGCCTCACCCTGCTGCTCGCCTACGCCGGGTTCGACCAGTTCGTGTCCGGCGGGCCGACGGGCTTTCCGGCCAGGACGGTGTTCGCCGCGATGTTCCTCTTCGTTCCGCTCAACCTCGCGCTGCTCACCGCGCTGCCCGAGCGGGGCGCGCTCAACGCCTACGGAGCCCGGCGCCTGATCCTGATCCTGCTCGAGCTCAGCGCGACGCTCGCGATCCTCGTCGCGGACTACCGCAACGTCACCGACGCGCTCTACCGGCCGCTGCTGGCCGCCGGCGAGTTCGCCTCGCGGGTGCCGCAGGCCGGCGCCGCGGTGATCGCGCTCGCGCTGGTCGCGACCGTCGCCTGCGCGGTGACCCGGGCCGGCACGATCGAGGCGTCGTTCGCGGCGGCCGCCGCGGCGTTCGCCGCCGCGTGCAACGCGGCCGGCTCGCACGAGAGCTACGCCTGGTTCACCGCGGCGGGCGTGATCATCGCCGCCGGCGTGCTGCAGGACTCCTACCGCATGGCGTTCCACGACGAGCTGACCGGCCTTCCCGGCCGCCGCGCGCTGAACGAGAAGCTGATGGGGCTCGACGGCGACTACGCCCTCGCCATGGTCGACGTGGACCACTTCAAGCCCTTCAACGACAGATGGGGCCACGAGGTCGGCGACCAGGTGCTCAAGCTGGTGGCCTCGCGCCTGAAGCGCGTCGGCGGCGGCGGCCGGGCCTACCGCTACGGCGGCGAGGAGTTCACGATCGTCTTTCCCGACACGCGGCTCCCCCGGGCGCACTCCCAATGCGAGGCGCTGCGCAAGGACATCGAGCGCTACCGGTTCGACATCCGCTCGCGCGACCGTCGTCGGTCCGGCGGCGGCGAGACGCACAGCGCGTCGGTCACGGTGAGCATCGGCGTGGCGGGAACGGGCGAATGGCTCGCCGAACCGGCCGCGGTCCTTCACGCCGCGGACGCGGCGCTCTATCGCGCGAAGAACGGCGGGCGCAACCGCGTCGCCCATTGACGCCGCCGGCTAGCGCGCGCGGACGTTGAGGCTCTGGGTCGAGCGCCCGATCAGGCCGAAGGCGTCGAACAGCCGCGCCTCGGCGAGCCCCCCGCCGCCCGGACCGAGCAGGGTTTGCGCGTCGACGCAGATCCATTCGCCCCGCGGCGGGCGCAGCAGGTTGATCGTCAGGTCCGGGTTGACGAAGACGTAGTGCTTGAAAGGCAGCACCGCGCTGATGCCGTTGCCCGAATCCGCGGCGACCGCGACGCGCTCGAGCGGGCCCGGCGCCTCGCCCGCGACGAGCGGGTGCCTGAGGCGGAACCAGGTTGCGCAGGGCCCCCGGGTCAGCGTGCCCGCGGCCACGCGCAGCTCGACCAGGTCGTGGTAGCCGACCGCGCCGGCGCGGTGCGGAAAGACGACCGGCTCGAGCTCCTGCGGCGCCCGCGGCGCCTGCGGCAGCTCGTGCGCGGGAAGCTCGAGGGCCACCTCGCGCTGCGCGGCCGCGGTGAAGCGCACGACTTCGCGCCCGCCGGCGTGGATCCGGCCGGAGAAGTGCGCGACGTTGCGCCCCGCGTAGTCGGTCGCGAGCTCGAGCTCGAGCGGCGCGATCGGCACCGGCCGCAGCAGGTTCGCGGTCAGGCGGGCGACGTGCGTCATGCCGAGCGCCGCGGCCGCGCGCGCGACTTCCCGCCCGGCGAGCGCCACCGGCGGCCCGCCGTGCTGGTGCCCCGGGTCCCAGGGCCCGCGCGTGAGCTCGCTCGGCTCGAAGCGCTGGGCGTCGAGGGCGACATAGGCGCTGGAATTCGGTTCCGACATGGTTCTCGCTCAACGATTCTAATCGTTGGCGGTGCTAAACTGGCGCGACTGCAAAGATTCTCGTGCTGCAAACCCCGCTCATCGACGCGCACCGCAGGGCCGGCGCGAAGCTGGTTGAGTTCGCCGGCTGGGAGCTGCCGCTGCACTACGGCTCCCAGATCGAGGAGCACCACGCGGTGCGCCGCGCCGCCGGCATGTTCGACACCTCGCACATGCTCGCGATCGACGTCGAGGGCGCGGGCGCGCGCGCCTACCTGGTCCGCGCCCTGGCGAACAACGTCGAGCGGCTGAAGCACCCCGGCAAGGCGCTCTACTCCTGCCTGCTGCGCGAGGACGGCGGCATCCTCGACGACCTGATCGCGCACTTCCTGCGCGAGGACCTGTTCCGCCTCGTGGTGAACGCGGCCACCGCCGACAAGGACCTGGCCTGGCTCGAATCGCTCGGCCCCGCGCCCGCCGCGCTGCGCCCGCGGCGCGACCTGGCGATGATCGCGGTGCAGGGCCCCAAGGCGCGCGAGCAAACCTGGGCCGCGCTGCCCGAGCTGCGCGCCGCGAGCGAGAGGCTCGAGCCCTTCTTCGGCGCGCAGGCGGGCGCGGTGTTCGTCTCGCGCACCGGCTACACCGGCGAGGACGGCTTCGAGCTGCTGCTGCCCGCCGCGCAGGCCGAGGCGGCCTGGACGCGCCTCGCGAGCGCCGGGGTGCGGCCCTGCGGGCTGGGCGCGCGGGACACCCTGCGCCTCGAGGCCGGAATGAACCTTTACGGCCAGGACATGGACCAAAGCACGACGCCGCTCGAATGCGGCCTGGGGTGGACGGTGGATCTGGAAAGCGGACGCGACTTCGTCGGCAAGCGGGCGCTGCTCACAAAGCTGCCCGCGCGCACGCTGCTCGGGCTCGTGCTCGAAGGCCGCGGCGGCGTGCTGCGCGCGCACCAGCGCGTGCGCCTCGCCGACGGCGAGGGCGAGATCACCAGCGGCAGCTTTTCGCCGACGCTGCAGACGTCGATCGCGCTCGCGCGCCTGCCGCTGCGCGCCGCCCCCGGCGAGACGGCCGAGGTCGAAGTGCGCGACAAGCGCCTCGCCGCGCGCGTCGTGCGCCCGCCGTTCGTGCGCTACGGCCGCGTCCTGGTCTGAAACCGGAGAAGCCCATGAAAGTCCCCGCAGAGCTCAGGTACACCGCCTCCCACGAATGGCTGCGCGCCGAAGCCGACGGCACGGTGAGCGTCGGCATCACCGACCACGCCCAGGAAGCGCTCGGGGAAATGGTCTACGTCGAGCTGCCCGAAGTCGGGCGCGCGCTCGCCGCCGGCGACGGCGCGGCGGTGGTCGAGTCGGTCAAGGCCGCCTCCGACGTCTACGCCCCGGTCGCGGGCGAGGTGGTGGCGGCGAACGCCGACCTGAACGACGACCCCGGCGCGCTCAACAAGGATGCCTACGGGGCCTGGCTGTTCCGGCTCAAGCCGTCCGACCCGTCCGCCCTGGAAAAGCTGCTCGACGCCGACGCCTACAGGAAGAGCTTCGAGTGAGCGACGGCGGCTTCCTGCAGCGCCACCTCGGCATCGACGCGCCGGCCGAGCGCGAGATGCTCGCCGCGCTCGGCGCCGCCTCGCGCGAGGCGCTGCTCGCCGAAGCGCTGCCGGCGTCGATCCGCCAGCGCGCGCCGCTCGAGCTGCCCGCGCCGGCCGGCGAGGCCGAGGCGCTCGCCGAGCTGCGCGCGATCGCAGCGGAAAACGAGGTCTGGCGAAGCTGCATCGGCGCGGGCTACCACGCCTGCCACACCCCGCAAGTGATCCAGCGCAACGTGCTCGAGAACCCCGGCTGGTACACCGCCTACACCCCCTATCAGTCGGAGATCTCGCAGGGCCGGCTCGAGGCGCTGCTCGCGTTCCAGCAGACGGTCATCGACCTCACCGGCCTGCCGGTGGCGAACGCCTCGCTGCTCGACGAGGCGACCGCGGCGGCCGAGGCGATGGCGCTCCTGCGCCGCGCCGCCAAGAGCAAGGCGCAAGCCTTCTTCGCCGACGCGCGCTGCCATCCGCAGGTGCTCGCGGTGCTGCGCACCCGCGCGAAATGGATGGGCATCCCGCTCGAGGTCGGCGAGCTCTCGAGTCTGGATCCGGGGGCGTTCTTCGGCGCGCATATTCAATATCCCGGCACCTGGGGCGATGTGTCCGACCCCAGCGAAACGATTTCCCGTCTCCACGCCACGGGCGGCCTGGTCTCGATGGGCACCGACCCGCTCGCGCTGGTGCTGCTGAAGTCGCCCGGCGCGCTCGGCGCCGACGTCGCCGTCGGCTCGGCGCAGCGCTTCGGCGTGCCGCTCGGCTACGGCGGCCCGCACGCCGCCTACATGGCCTGCCGCACCGAGCTCCTGCGCCAGATGCCGGGACGCATCATCGGCGCCAGCGTCGACGCCGCCGGCCGCACCGCCTACCGCATGGCGTTGCAGACGCGCGAGCAGCACATCCGGCGCGACAAGGCGACCAGCAACATCTGCACCTCGCAGGTGCTGCTCGCCAACGTCGCCGCCTTCTACGCGATCTGGCACGGCCCCGAGGGCCTACGCCGCATCGCGCTTCGCTGCAACGAGCTCGCGCGCAAGCTCGTCGCCGCAACCGGGCTGAGGCCGGTTGCAGAGTCGTACTTCGATACGGTTGGCTTTGAAACCGATTCAGGATTGATCCGGGATAGAGCGGAGCAAAAACGCATCAACCTGCGCTACGAGGGAACGCGGGTCGGCGTCGCGCTCGACGAGACGACCACTCTTCAGGACGTCGAAGATCTGGCGTGGGTATTGACCGGGAAGGAATTCGACTCTGACCCCGATTCCGCATCCGCTCCCGGCATCCCTTCCGCGCTTCTGCGCGACGATGCGATCCTCACCCACCCGGTGTTCCATCGCCACCGCAGCGAGAGCGAGATGATGAGGTACCTGAAGCGGCTGGAGAACCGCGACTATTCGCTCGTGCACGGCATGATCCCGCTCGGCTCGTGCACGATGAAGCTGAACGCGGCGGCGGAGATGGCGCCGATCTCCTGGCCGGAGCTCGCCGCGCTGCATCCGTTCGCGCCGCGCGAGCAGGCGCGCGGCTACGCCAGGATGCTCGGCGACGTGGCCGCGGCGCTCTCCGCGATCACCGGCCTGCCGAAGATGACGCTGCAGCCGAACTCGGGCGCCAACGGCGAGTACGCGGGGCTGGTGACGATCCGCAACTACCACGCCGCGCGCGGCGAGCCGCAGCGGGACGTCTGCCTGATCCCCTCCTCCGCGCACGGCACCAACCCGGCCTCGGCGCGCATGGCGGGGCTCGCGGTCGAGGTGGTCGCCTGCGACGCGCACGGCAACGTCGACCTCGCCGACCTGAAGGCGAAGCTCGACGCGCACGCGGGGCGCGTCGCCGCGCTCATGATCACCTACCCTTCCACCCACGGCGTGTTCGAGGAGGCCGCGCCCGAGATCTGCGCCCTGGTGCACGCCGCCGGCGGCCAGGTCTACATGGACGGCGCCAACCTCAACGCCCTCGCCGGGCTCGCGCGCCCCGCCGACATCGGCGCCGACGTCTGCCACATCAACCTGCACAAGACCTTCTGCATCCCGCACGGCGGCGGCGGGCCCGGCATGGGCCCGATCGGCGTCGCCGCCCACCTCGCGCCGCACCTGCCCTCCCACCCGGTCGTGCCCGAGGACGGCCTGCCGCCGGAGAACGGCACGGTGAGCGCATCGCCCCTGGGCAGCCCGCTGATCGTCGCCATCTCCTGGATGTACCTGCGCATGATGGGCGCCGAGGGCGTGCGCCGCGCGACCGAAGCCGCGATCCTCGCCGCCAACTACGTCGCCGCGCGGCTCGGGCCGTACTTTCCGGTCCTCTACAGCGGCCGCGGCGGCCGCGTCGCGCACGAATGCATTCTCGATCTCAGGCACCTGCGGCACGAGGTCGGCGTCAACGCCGAGGACGTCGCCAAGCGCCTGATGGACTACGGCTTCCACGCCCCGACGGTGTCGTTCCCGGTCGCCGACACGCTGATGGTCGAGCCGACCGAGAGCGAGTCGAAGGCCGAGCTCGACCGCTTCTGCGAGGCGATGATCGCGATCCATGCCGAGCTGCAGAAGATCGCCGCCGGCGGCTGGGAGCGCGACGACAACCCGCTGAAGAACGCGCCGCACACCGCCGAGGAGCTGGCGGGCGAATGGCGCCATCCCTACACCCGCGCGGAGGCGGTCTACCCCCTGCCCTCGCTGCGCGAGGCGAAATTCTGGCCGCCGGTCAAGCGCGTCGACGCGGTGCACGGCGACCGTCACTTCCGCGGCGACCTGCCGCTCTGAGGAGCCCTCGACGCATATGAAGCGCATCGTTCTCTTCCTGGGGACCAACATCGCGGTCCTGCTGGTGCTGTCGTTCTTCATGAGCGTGCTCGGCGTCGGCCGCTGGCTCACCGCCCAGGGCATCGACTACACCCAGCTGCTCGTGTTCTCGGCCATCATCGGCTTCGCCGGCGCGTTCATCTCGCTGCTGATGTCCAAGCCGATCGCGAAATGGACCACCGGCGCGCACGTGATCGACGGCTCGGAGGGCCAGGCCGAGGCCTGGTTGGTGCAGACCGTGCAGCGGCTCGCCCAGCGCGCCGGCATCGGCATGCCGGAGGTGGCGGTCTACGAGGGCGCGCCGAACGCCTTCGCCACCGGCGCGTTCCGGAACTCGTCGCTGGTCGCGGTTTCGACCGGGCTGGTGCAGTCGATGAGCCGCGAGGAGGTCGAGGCGGTGCTGGGGCACGAGGTCAGCCACGTCGCCAACGGCGACATGGTGACGCTCACGCTGATCCAGGGCGTGGTCAACACCTTCGTCGTGTTCCTCTCGCGCGTGGTCGGCTACTTCGTCGACCGCGTCGTGTTCAAGACCGAGCGCGGCGTCGGCATCGGCTTCTACGTCACCGTCATCGTCTCGCAGATCGTGTTCGGCGTGCTCGCCTCGATCATCGTCGCCTGGTTCTCGCGCCGGCGCGAGTTCCGCGCCGACGCCGGCTCGGCGCATCTGCTCGGCACGCCGCAGCCGATGGTCGCCGCGCTCGCGCGCCTGGGCGGGCTCGAGCCCGGCGCGCTGCCCGAGGGCATGCGGGCCTCGGGCATCAGCGACCGCGCCGGCGTGATGGCGCTGTTCTCCACCCACCCCCCGATCGAGGAGCGGATCGCCGCGCTGCGCGGCGCCTGATCCGGAGGCCGCGCAGGTGCGCCTGCCGCTGGTCGTCCTCTTCACCGTCCTCAACCACCTGGCCTACACCGGCAGCCGGGTGACGGTGTCGCTGTTCGCGCTGCACGAGGGCGCGAGCGCGCTCGCGGTCGGCGTGCTGATGTCGCTGTTCGCGCTGCTGTCGATGCTGATCTCGGTGCCGGTCGGGCGGCTGGTCGACCGCATCGGCGTGTACCGCCCGA
>CAZLUX010000048.1:0-7628 GCA_964562815.1 uncultured Enterobacteriaceae bacterium | reverse complement strand
CTGATCTCGGTGCCGGTCGGGCGGCTGGTCGACCGCATCGGCGTGTACCGCCCGATCACCGTCGCGGCGGGGTCCGTGCTCATCGGCCTGATGCTGCCTGTCGCCTGGCCCGACCTGCGCGCCCTGTTCCCCGCCGCGCTGCTGATCGGCACCGGCTTCGGCGTGTACTTCGTGGTGATCAACAACATGACCGGCGCGCTCGGCGCGCCCGAGGACCGCGCGCGCAATTTCAGCTGGCTCGCGCTCGGCTTCTCGACCGGCGGCGTCTGCGGACCGATGCTGGCTGGCTTTTCGATCGACTCGGTCGGCTATCGCGCCGCGCTGCTCGTGCTCGCGGCCTTCCCCGCCGCCGCGCTGGTGCCCTTCATCATGCGGCGCGACGACCTGCCGCAGGGCCACCGCGGAGCGGGGATGGTGTCGCCGGGCAAGCTCATCGACCTGCTGCGCGAGCCGCGGCTGCGCGCGGCGTTCCTCGTGAGCGGCCTGCTGGCGATGGGCTGGGATCTGTTCAGCTTCGCCACTCCGATCTACGGCACCCGCATCGGGCTCTCGGCCTCCACCATCGGCGTGGTGATGGCGGCCTTCGCCGGCGCGACGTTCACGGTGCGGCTGGTGATGCCGGCGTTCTCGCGCCGCGTGAAGGAATGGAGCGTGATCACCGCGGCGCTGCTGATCGCCGGCGCCGCGTTCCTGCTGTTTCCGCTCGGGCGCAGCCTGCCGACGCTGGTTACGCTGTCCTTCCTGCTCGGCATCGGCCTCGGCTGCGCGCAGCCGATGATCATGGCGCTGCTCTACGCCGCATCGCCGCCGGGCAGGCAGGGAGAAGTCGTCGGCGTGCGCACGATGATGCTCAGCACGAGCAGCACGCTGCTGCCGCTCGTGTTCGGCGCGCTCGGAACGGCGCTCGGCATGGCGCCGGTGTTCCTCGCCATGGCGGCGGGAATGATCGGCGCGGGCTGGCGTCTGCGCCGTCGGCGCGCTTGACCGAGCGCGGCGCAGCGTCGAAGATCTGGCGGGAGAAATCGCATCAATGAAAAGAATCGGACTCACGCAATTTCTTATCGAACGGGAGCGCAAAGGACTCGTCGACGCCGATCTCAGGCTGCTGATCGAAACCGTGGCGCGCGCCTGCAAGGCGATCAGCACCTGCGTCGACAAGGGGCCGCTTTCCGACTCGCTCGGCACCGCGGGCAGCGAGAACATCCAGGGCGAGGTGCAGAAGAAGCTCGACGTGATCTCGAACGAGATCCTGCTCGAGGCGAACGAATGGGGCGGCAACCTCGCCGCGCTCACCTCGGAGGAGATGGAGCATCCGCACCCGATCCCGAGTCACTATCCGCGCGGCGAATACCTGCTCCTGTTCGATCCGCTCGACGGCTCGTCGAACATCGACGTCAACGTCTCGGTCGGCACGATCTTCTCGGTGCTGCGCTGCCCGGAGGGCGTCGACAGCAGCGACGAGAAGGCCTTCCTGCAGCCGGGCAGCGCGCAGGCGGCGGCGGGCTTCGCGCTCTACGGCCCGACGACGATGCTGGTGCTCACCGTCGGCGACGGCAGCCACGGCTTCACGCTCGACCGCGAGACCTACACTTTCGTGCTGACCCACCCCGGCATCCGCGTTCCCGAGGACACGCAGGAATTCGCGATCAACGTCTCGAACATGCGGCGCTGGGAGCCGCCGGTGAAGCGCTACATCGACGAATGCCTCGCCGGCAAGGACGGCCCTCGCGGCAGGGACTTCAACATGCGCTGGGTGGCTTCGATGGTCGCCGAGGCCTACCGCATCCTCTCGCGCGGCGGCATCTTCCTGTACCCGCGCGACTCCAAGTACAAGGACGGACGCCTGCGGCTGCTTTACGAAGCGAACCCGATGGCGTTCATCGTCGAGCAGGCGGGCGGCGCCGCCACCGACGGGCACGGACGGATCCTCGACCTGCGGCCGCAGGCGCTGCACCAGCGCGTCGCGGTGATCCTGGGATCGAAGAAAGAGGTGGAGCGGGTGACTTCCTACCACGCGGCCTGAGAGCCGCGGCGGAGGCTGCCGGAGGTAGGGCCTCCGGCAGCAACCATGACCGGTGGGTTATTTCAGGTGTTTGTTGACCAGCTTGGTCATTTCGAACATCGAAACCTGCGACTTGCCGCCGAACACGGGCTTGAGCTTCTCGTCGGCATTGATCATGCGGCGGTTCTTCTTGTCCTGCAGGCCGTTACGCTTGATGTAGGACCAGATCTTCTTGGTCACTTCGGTGCGCGGCATCGCGTGCGCGCCGATCACCGCCGCGAGCGCCGCGGTCGGGTTCATCGCCTTCATGAATGCTGCATTCGGCTTGCGCTTGGCAGCCGATTTCTTCTTAGCTGGTTTCTTCGCGGCCTTCTTCTTTGCCATCGTCATCTCTCCTCTGAGCGATTCTGGAATCTTGTTCGGTTGATATTTCGCCCCGCCGACTGGGAGCGGGTGACGTGAAGATGCCGAATCCCGCGGGGCGTGTCAACGTTTTTCAGAGGGAAACGCTGACTTTCAGTTAACCTTGTTGCGCGCTGTCGCGTCGAGCCAGGCTTCGAGTCCCTGCGCGTTCAGCTCGATGTCGAGACCGAACACCCCGCGCAACTCCCGCGCCGACAGCGGCCAACGCTGCCTTTCGCCCTCGGCCAGGACCAGACGCTCGACTTCCTCCCTCAGCCGCGCGCCTCGGTCGGCGCCGTCGCCGCGGTGCCGCTCGGCGAGCGCCACGTGGGCGTCGATCAAACGCTCGAGGTCCCCCGCCAGCCGGCGCAGGTCGCGCAGGCGGCCGAAATGCGTGACGTAGACCGCCGGCGGCTCGAAGGCCATGATGCGCTCGATGGTGCGCTTCAGGGCGGGAGGGTCGAACTGCGACGGGCTGGTGGTCGGGAACGAAAACTGCAGGCCGTCGCGGTCGAGCTCCCGGTACGACAGGCCGAAGCAGTCCCCGGCGAAGATTCCCCCGCTCGCCGCGTCGCGCACCACAACGTGGTGGCGGGCGTGCCCCGGCGCATCGAAGAAAGCGAGCTCGCGCCCGGCGAGCGAAACCCTGGCGCCCTCCGGCGTTTCGCGCACCCGCTCGGCCGGCACCGGCAGGACTTCGCCGTACATGCGCCGCGCCTCGTCTTCGCCGTAGACCCCGACCGTCGCCTCCAGGAGACGGCTCGGATCGATCATGTGGCGCGCACCGCGAGGGTGCACGGTAAGCGTCGCGTTCGGGCAGCGCGCCATCAGCTGTCCGGCGCCGCCGGCGTGGTCGAGGTGCACGTGGGTGAGGATCACGTAGTCGACCTGCTCCGGCGCGACGTCCTTCTCTGCCAGCGCCTCGAGCACGCGGCCGACCCCGTTGGCGGTGCCGCTGTCGATGATCGCCGCGCGGCCGCGCTCGACCAGCAAGTGAACCGCGTTCAGCCGCTCGCGCTCGAACAGCACGTCCACCGCGCTGATGCCGCGGTCGTAGTCGTAGACGCCCCGCATTCAGGACGGGTCGCGAGCCAGGCGGATGCCGCTGAACTGCCAGCGCGCCCCCGCCGGGAAGAAATTGCGGTAGCTGGCGCGGATGTGCGTGGCCGGCGTGGCGCAGGAGCCGCCGCGCAGCACGTACTGGTTGACCATGAACTTGCCGTTGTATTCGCCCACCGCGCCCTCGGGCGCGCGAAAGCCCGGGTAGGGCGCGTACGAGCTGCCGGTCCATTCCCAGGCGTCGCCGAAGAACTGCCCGCCCGCCGCCGCGCCGAGCGGCGCCGGATGCAGCCGCGCGCTCTCGAGGAAGTTGCCCGCCGGCTCTCGCCCCGCGGCGACGGTCTCCCACTCGGCCTCGGTCGGCAGCCGCGCGCCGCACCAGCGCGCGTAGGCGTCGGCCTCGTAGTAGCTGACGTGAGTCACCGGCTCGTCGGGCTCGAGCGCGCGCGCGCCTTCGAGCGTGAACTGGACCCAGCCGCCTTCTCGCTCGAGCCAGTAGAGCGGCGCCTGCCAGCCCTGCGCCTCGCGCACGTCCCAGCCCTCGGACAGCCACAGCTCCGGGCGCCGGTAGCCGCCGTCGGCGATGAACGCCTGGTACTCGGAATTCGTCACCAGCCGCTCGGCGAGCTCGCAGTCGCCGACGAACACTCGGTGGCGCGGGCGCTCGTTGTCGAAGGCGAAGCCGGCGCCGTCGTGGCCGATCTGGCGCACGCCGTCGGGCAGCGCGCTCCAGCGCATCGGCGCCGGCGCCGCGCCCGCGTGCGCGCGCGGGGCCTGGTAGGCGGGCAGCAGCGGGTTGCGCGACAGCGCGTGCTTGAGGTCGGTCAGGATCAGCTCCTGGTGCTGCTGCTCGTGGTTGAGGCCGAGCTCGATCAGGTCGGCCAGGCGCGCCACCTGCTCCGGATAGCGCGCGAACAGCGCGTGCATGCGCTCGTCGACGCTCGCCCGGTAGGCGAGCACCTCGTCGAGCGAGGGGCGCGACAGCATGCCGCGCTCGGGGCGCGGGTGCCGCGGGCCGACCGCGACGTAATAGGAATTGAACAGGACGCGGAACGCTTCGCGGTAGGGCACGAAGCGCGGCAGGCCCGGCTCGAGCACGAAGGTCTCGAAGAACCAGCTGGTATGCCCGAGGTGCCACTTCACCGGGCTCGCGTCGGGCATCGACTGCAGGTTGCAGTCCTCCGGCGACAGCGGCGCGGCCAGACCGAGCGTCTGCGCGCGCACCCTCTGGTAGGCGGCGAAGAGGCTTTCCAGTCGGGCCGCGGATCGAGCGCCGGCCCGCGGCTTGGGTGCGGACTGCATGGGGCCTCCTTGCGTGGATCGCCCCGATTACACCGCGCATCGACGCACAGCGCAACCGCCGCGCTGAACTGTAGAATGGCGCGCCATGAAGATCTCCCACCTGAGGCACGAATACATGCACGCCGGCCTGTCGGAGGCCGACGCGCACGCCGACCCGCTCGAGCAGTTCCGCCTCTGGTTCCAGGAAGCGCTCGACGCGCACCTGCCGCTTCCCAATGCGATGACGCTCGCCACCGTCACGCCCGAAGGCGCGCCCTCGGCCCGCGTCGTGCTGCTCAAGGGGATCGAGGACGGCGCGTTCGTCTTCTACACCAACTACGAAAGCCGCAAGGGCCGCGAGCTCGCCGCGCGCGCCGACGCCTGCCTCGTGTTCCTCTGGTCCGAGCTCGAGCGCCAGGTGCGCATCGAAGGGCGCGTCGAGCGCGTCCCGGCGAAGGACTCGGACGAGTACTTCGACAGCCGTCCCCTGGGCGCGCGCCTGTCGGCCTGGGCCTCGGCGCAGAGCGAGCCGGTGCCCGACCGCGCCGCGCTCGAGCGCGCGCTCGCCGAGGCCGAGCGCCGCTACGGCGAGGCGCCGCCGCGCCCGCCGCGCTGGGGCGGCTACCGCGTGACGCCGTCGGCGATCGAATTCTGGCAGGGCCGCCCCAACCGGCTGCACGACCGGCTGCTCTACCGCCCGCATGGCACCGGCTGGTCGATCGAGCGACTCGCTCCCTGAAGCGGTGCTCGCCTTCCTGCGGCGCAGCGGGCTCGCGGCGCAAGACGAGAACCCGGCGGCGGAGGCGCTCGCGGGCGGCGTGTCGTCCGACATCTGGCGCGTCGAGCTCGCGCGCGGCACGCTGTGCGTCAAGCGCGCGCTGCCGCGCCTGCGGGTGGCGCAGTTGTGGGAAGCGCCGATCGAGCGCAACCGCTACGAGCGGCGCTGGATCGAGACCGCCAACCGCATCGTCCCCGGCGTCGCGCCGCGCGTGCTCGCCGCCGACGACGCCGCCGGCTGCTTCGCGATGGAGGACCTCGGCGCGCTGCCGTTGTGGAAGGCCGAGCTCGCCGCGGGCCGCGCCGACGCCGGCTTCGCGCGCGCGGTCGGCGCTCGCCTCGCGCGCATCCACGCCGCCACCGCGGGCGATGAGTCGATCGCGGCCGAGTTCGCCACCGACGCGAGCTTCCACGCGCTGCGGCTCGAGCCCTACCTCGCCGCGACCGCGCGCGCGCACCCCGGCCTCGCCGCGCCGCTCGGCGCGCTGCTCGAGCGCACCGCGCGCACGCGCCTCGCGCTCGTGCACGGCGACGTCAGCCCGAAGAACATCCTCGTCGGCCCGGACGGCCCGGTGCTGCTCGACGCCGAGTGCGCCTGGTACGGCGACCCCGCCTTCGACCTCGCCTTCTGCCTCAACCACATGCTGCTCAAGTGCCTGTGGGTGCCGGCGGCGAGCGATGCGTTCCTGGAGTGCTTCGATTCGCTTCGTCTTTCTTATCTCTCGAATTGCAGTTGGGAGGAAAAGGAAATTCTCGAATCACGCACTGCGTCCCTGCTCCCCGGCCTGCTGCTCGCGCGCATCGACGGCAAGTCGCCGGTGGAATACGTGACCGATGAGTCGCAGAAGGAGCGGGTGCGGCGCGCGGCGCGCGCGCTGCTGATCGATCCGCCCTCGCGCCTGCAGCAAGTACGCGACGCATGGCGAAGATCCTGAACGTTCGCGGCCGGCGCGTGTGGGATTCGCGCGGCCGCCCCACGGTCGAGGCCGAGGTGACGGTGGGCCGCGGCGCGACGCCGCTCGCGAGCGGGCGCGCGATCGCCCCTGCCGGCGCCTCGACCGGCGCGGGCGAGGCGAAGAGCATCGACGTGCGCAAGGCCGTGGAGAACGTCAACGGCGTGATGCGCAAGGCGCTGCTCACCGCGCGGGTCGAGGACCAGGCCGCAATCGACCGCAGGCTGATCGAGCTCGACGGCACGCGCGACAAGTCGCGCCTGGGCGCGAACGCGATCGTCGCGGTGTCGCTCGCCTGCGCGCACGCCGCCGCCGCGGCGGCGAAAAAGCCCCTCTGGCGCTACCTCGCCGGCGCGAAGCCGGTCGCGCTGCCGGTGCCGCAGATCCAGATCTACGGCGGCGGCGCGCACGCGCGCGGCAGCGTCGACATCCAGGACTACATGCTGGTCTGCCCCGGCGCGGGCAGCTTCTCCGAGGCGCTCGAGTGGACCGCCGAGGTCTACCGCGCCGCCGGCGCGCGGCTCGCCAAGCGCAACCGGCTCGCCGGCGTCGCCGACGAGGGAGGCTGGTGGCCGTCGTTCCGGTCGAACGAGGAAGGCCTCGCCGAGCTGGTCGGCGCGATGTCCGACGCCGGCTTCGAGGCCGGGCGCGACTGCGCGATCGCGCTCGACGTCGCCGCGACCCAGCTCTGGCGCGGCGGGCGTTACCAGCTCACGCTCGAGAACCGCTCGCTCACCGCCGACCAGATGCAGGCGATGCTGCTGCGCTGGCTCGACGCCTACCCCATCGTCTCGATCGAGGACCCCTTCGCCGAGAACGACCTCGCCGGCATGAAGGCCTTCACCAAGGCGGCCGGCGACAGGGTGCAGATCGTCGGCGACGACTACTTCGTCACCAGCGAGGCGAAGCTGCGCGCCGCCGACGGCGCCTGCAACGCCGTGCTGCTCAAGCCCAACCAGATCGGCACCCTGAGCGAGACGCTTGCCTGCTGGAACGCGGCGCGCGAGCTCGGCTACCGCGCGATCGTCTCGGCGCGCTCGGGCGAGACCGAGGACGTCTCGATCGTCCACCTCGCGGTCGGCTGGGGCGTGCCCCAGCTCAAGGTAGGCAGCTTCTCGCGCTCCGAGCGCATGGCGAAGTGGAACGAGGGCCTG
>CAZLUX010000047.1:0-18233 GCA_964562815.1 uncultured Enterobacteriaceae bacterium | reverse complement strand
CGCCCGATCGTCATTCCGAGCTACTGCGGTGCACGCTTACAGGCGAACTTGATGCCGCTGGTGGCCCTGGCGCTGGCCCGGTTCGGCGTCCCGGTACTCGTTCACGGGCCCCTCGAAGGCCAGGGAGGGATCGCGAGCGCGAGCATCTTCCGCGAGCTCGGCGTGCTTCCGTGCGCCGCGCTGGCCGACGCGCAAAACGCGCTCGACACGTCGCGCGTCGCGTTCGTCCCGACCGCGCTGCTCTGCCCGATGCTTTCGCAGCTGATATCGCTGCGCGCCCGCCTCGGCGTGCCGACTTTCGCGCGTGAAGTCGCGCCCTTGATCGATCCATTCGACGGTGGAGCGCTGATGCTCGTTCCCGCCGCAGACGAGGCAGGCCGGGCCATCCTCGCCTCGGTGCTGGCCGCGCTGGGCTTGCATGCGCTGCTGTTCCACGGCCCCGAAGGCGAGGCGTATCCCGACCCGCTGCGTCGTCCCGCCATGATTCTGTTCGACGCCGGCGCTCAGGCGACGCTGTTCGGCGGGCACGCCGCGCCGGCACCAGCGGCCGCCACGCGCGCCTGCGGGCTGCCCGAGCATTCGGACGCGAAGAACACCGCCGCCTGGATCGAGAACGCACTGGCGGGCAGGCAGCCTATCCCGCAGCCCATCGCCAACCTGCTGGCGTGTTGCCTTTTCGGCGCGGGCTATGCGGAGGACTTCAACCAGGCCAAGGCCATCGTTGCAGTGCGTACCCCCTGTCTGAGCACAGCCTGACCAGGGAAAGTCGTGGCGTATGTCACATTCTTCTTAAAAAACACCCGCTTATCCTCACGTGATGGGTTGCCGTCGGATGCGATCCGTGGCAAAAGTGAGCCATGACAATCCCTGACAACGTGCGGCGCCTGCCTCCTGTCACCAGGCGCCGTGAGGCGGCACCGGCCCTGTTCCGGCTGCTGGCCGAAAGCGCCCTGTCTCGCGCCGCGCTGTCCGCTTGCGGGTACCCGCTGGTTCTGGTCGACGCCGATGCGCCGGGCCGCCCCGTCACCTACGTCAACAGCGCATTCGAGGGATTTTTCGGCTACTGCGATGGCGAGGCGCGCGGACGCGGCGTGGTGGACCTGCTGTTCGGGGGCGACCAGGCGGTCGCACACCGGCTATTCGAAGAGCCTGCTTCGCGCTGGCGGCTGCCTGCCTGCAGCAAGGACGGCGGGACGCTCCAGGTCGAAGCCTCGATCGGCGCGGTGCGGGCGGCCGACGGGCGCCTCACCCACTGGGTACTGACCTTCACCGATCGCAGCGAAATCGAGCATCTGCGCAGCGAGCTCGCCGCGCTGCGCCCCGTCAGCGCCGCAAACTGAGCGATCCGCTCAGTCTTCCTTGGATTTCAGCGCCTGCCAGATATCGACGATCATCATCGTGAGTCCGATCAGGACCACGACGCTGAAAGCGACGTCCTTGAGCTTGATCGCCACGGGGCCGATGAAGACGATCAGCAGGCTCGCCGCCAGGATGCTCCCGATAACCTTGAATATCATGTCGAAGGTCTCCGAATTCGATCAGCCGGCCGCGACGCGCGCCACGAGCCAGCGCGCGGCACGCAGCAGACGCGCGTCGCTGCCACGCGGCCCCACCAGCTGCACCCCCAGCGGCAGGCCGTTTTCCCCCTGCATCAACGGCAGATTGAGCGCCGGCATTCCGCACAGCGTCCACAGCGAGCAGAAGGCCGGGTCGCCGGTCGACTCGAGCCCCTTGGGCGCGACGCCCGCCGCCGCCGGCGTGACGATCGCCTCGCAGCGCTCGAATACGCTTTCGAATCCTGCGTTGAGCAGTTCGATGCGCGCACGCGCTCGCTGATAATCCAGCGCCGTTATCTGTCGCCCGCGCTCCAGCTGCGCACGCAAGGATTCGGAAATCCGGTCCCGGCCGTGCTCCCACTCACGGTCAAGGTTCGCCGCCATCTCGGCCTCCATGATCGTTCGATGGTACTCGAGCGAAAGCTCGGTCGACTCGCCCATGTCGAGCTCGAACACGCAGTCGCTGAGCTCCGAGACCAGCTCGGCGAACGCAAGTTTCGTTTCCTCGTCTGCACGCGGCCATGCAGGCCCTTTGACGAACGCAAACTGCGGCGGCAGCGGCGGCTCGGCACAGGCGGTGCCTACCAGCGGTGGACGCGCCCGCGGACGCGTGTCCGGATCGTCCGCGTCCCAGCCGATGAGCTGTTCGGCCAACAGGGCGAGGTCCTCGATGCTTCGTGCGAAGCCGCCAATCTGGTCCAGGGTACGCGACAGCTTCAATACCCCGGTGCGGGGGATCAAGCCGTGCGTCGGCTTGAAGCCGTAGACGCCGCAGAACGACGCCGGACGGATCACCGAGCCATTGGTCTGGCTGCCGAGCGCGAGCGGCACCATGCCGACCGCGACCGCGGCGGCCGAGCCGCTCGATGAGCCTCCGGGGGTGTGCTCGGGATTATGCGGGTTTCGTGTCTTGCCGGGCGCGTAGGTCGCGAGCTCGGTGGTCACCGTCTTGCCGAAGATGATCGCGCCCGCCGCGCGCAGCATCGCCACCACTGTCGCGTCGTGCGCCGGTGTGCGTCCTGCATGCAGCACGCTGCCGTCCTCGGTCGGCATGTCCTCCGTGTCGATAATGTCTTTGACCGCCACCGGCACCCCGTGCAAGGGGCCGGTCGGCAGGCCCTCGCGGCGCGCCTGGTCGCGCGCCCGCGCCTGGTTGAGCGCGTGCTCGGGGTCGAGAAAGGCCCATGCCTGGACCTTGTCGTCCACCTCGCGCACCCGCGCCAGGCAGGCCTCGGTCAATTGCTCCGAGCTGATCGCGCCGTCGCGGATCGCCCGCGCCGCGTCGGTCGCCGAGAGCCAGTTCAGTTGCGATGCATCCATGCCGTCGTCATTAGCCGTAGAACAGGTGAGGCAACCATAACATCAGCTGCGGGAACACGTACACCAGGACCATGGTCACCAGCACCATTGCCAGGAACGGGAAGCAGCCCTTGAAGATGGTCCACAGCTGCACATACGGCGGCGCAATGCCCTTCAGGTAGTAGGCCGACATCGCCATCGGCGGCGTCAGGAACGAAGTCTGCAGGTTGAGCGCCACCAGAATTCCGAACGTGACCGCGTCGACGCCGAAATGCGGCAGCAGCGGCAGGAAGATCGGCACGAAGATGATGATGATCTCGCTCCACTCGAGCGGCCAGCCGAGCAGGAAGATGATCAACTGCGTGATGATCAGGAACAGGATCGGGTTGAGGTGCAGCCCGAGCACGAAATCCTTGATGACTCCGTCGCCGCCCAGATACGAGAACACCGAGGAGAACGTCCACGAGCCGACGAACAGGAAACAGACCATCGCCGTGGTGCGCGATGTCAGGTACACCGCCTCGCGCAGGCGCTGCCAGGTGAGCGAACGGTAGGCGGCCGCCAGCACCAGGCTGCCGAACGCGCCCACGGAGGCTGCCTCGGTCGGCGTCGCCAGGCCGAACAGGATCGAGCCGAGCACCGACAGGATCAGCACCGCAAGCGGCACGAACGCCTGCACCAGCAGCCAGAAGGCCTGACTCCAGGGAACGTCGCTTTCTTCCTTCGGCAGCTTCGGCGTCAGGCTGGGATTGAGCACCGCGCGCGTGACCACGTAGCCGATATACAGGCTCGCGAGCAGGAAGCCGGGCAGCATTGCCGCCGCGTACAACCGAACCACGGATACCGAGGCGGTCGCCGAGTAGACGATAAGCATGATCGAAGGCGGAATCAGAATTCCGAGCGTGCCGCCGGCGCAGATCACGCCCGCGGACAGCTTCTGGTCGTACCCGGCCTTGAGCATGGCCGGGAAGGCCAGCAGTCCCATCAGCGTCACCACCGCGCCGACGATGCCGGTCGCGGTCGAGAACATGGCGCAGGTCGCCAGCGCTGCCACCGCCATCGCGCCCGGGATATGGCGCAGCGCCACCTGCAGGCTGTAGAACAGGCGATCGAGGATGTTGGAGCGCTCGACCACGTAGCCCATGAACAGGAACAGCGGGACGGCAACGAGCACGTCGTTGCTCATGATGCTCCAGGTGTTCTGCGTCAACAGGTAGAAGATCCGGTTGTCGAAGAATTCCTGGCCGGGCCGGTAATACGCGTAGAAGCCGAAACCAACCCCCATTCCCATCAGGGTGAAGGCGATCGGAAAACCGAGCAGGATGATGAAGATGAACAGCCCCAGCATCATCAGGGCGATGACCGGATCGCTCACTTGGCGCCTCCTTGCTTGGCCGCTTCCTCAGCGGCGTGCTGCTCGATCAGCACGTCCTCGAGCTCCTCGACGTCGTGCAGGCGCGGCGGCCAGCGGTTGTCGCGGATGCAGATGATGCAGCGCATGACTTCGGCCAGTCCCTGGATCGCCAGCAACCCGGCGCCGAACGGAATGAGAAGCTTCAGCTGCCAGATCGGGATTCCCGCCGGGCTGTTGACGCTCACTTCGCGAATCCTGAAGGCCTCCCAGCCGTAGCTCCAGCCCGCGTACATGAGGGCGAGCACGCCCGGATAGAAGAACAGGATATAGAGGGTCAGCTCGATGATGGCCTGCCCGCGCGGAGGCCACATGCGGTAGATGAAGTCGCCCCGAACATGACCGTTGCGGGACAGCGTGTAGGCGCCGCCCATGAAGAACAGTCCGCCGTACATGAGGTAGCTCATGTCGAACGCCCAGCTGGTGGGATTGTCCAGCACGTAGCGGACAAAGACCTCGTAGCAGGTGCCGAAACTTAGAATGATGATGCACCACGCGAACGCGTGGCCGACCATTCTGCTCAGCTGGTCGATGCCGTAAAGCAGCTTGTTAACCATGCGGCCAGTCCGTAACAAGAAAATGGGGCGGCACCTTGCGTGCCGCCCCAACCATGGGGTGGATTCCGATCAGTCTCCCCTTTAGATCACGACGGGAGCTTGACCTTGAAGACGTGCTCGTAGCCCATCCTGAAGGGAGCATCGTTGAGGAACCAGTAGTGGCACACGGGTTTCGCCCACGCGCGCTGCGACTCCACGACCCGCTTGAAGAACGGGTCGGCGTCGGACAGCCTCTTCGTCAGCACGTCCCACGCGTCGAGCTGCGCCTGGAACACCGACTTTGGAGTGCGCGTCACGCTGACCTTGTCCTTGTCGATCAACTTCTGGAGATCCTTCGGATAGTTCGCCATCGCGGTCCAGTAATTCGACTGCGAAGCCGCCTCGACCCCGTGCTGCCAGATCGCCTGCAGGTCCTTCGGCATCGAGTCCCACACCCTCTTGTTGAGGATGATCTCGAAGAACTCCATCGCCTGGTGGAACGAGCCCAGCTCGTAGTTCTTGATCACGTCCTGGGCGCCGAAGCGGCTGTCCGAAGTCGGATTGTTGAACTCGAAGGCGTCGATCACGCCACGCTCGAGCGCCGGGATGATCTCGCCGCCGGGGAGCTGGGTCACCTTGGCGCCCATCTGCTGGAACAGGTCGGCCGCCAGGCCCACAGTGCGGTACTTGAGGCCCTTGAGCTGCTTTGCGTTGGTGATCGGCTTCTTGAACCAGCCCAGCGGTTGGGTCGGCATGGGATTGGCGAAGAAGCCAACGTAGTTGAGATTGAGCTTCTGCAGCAGCTCGTGGTAGAGGTCGAGCCCGCCGCCGCGGTAGATCCAGGACAGGGTCTGGAACGCGTCCATGCCGTTGATCGGACCGGAGCCGAACAGCGAAGCGACCTTCGACTTGCCGTACCAGTACACCGGCACGGTATGACCGGCGTCGAGCACGCCCTTGCTGACTGCGTCGGTCACTTCGAACGGCTTCACCACCGAACCGGCGACGAGGTAGTCCACTTTCAGTCGCCCGCCTGACATTGCGTTCACCCGATTGACGAACTCCATCGCGAACTCGTTCAGGATGTCGGTTGCGCTCCACGCGCCTTGCATCTTGATGACGATCGGCGATTGCGACTTCGCGATCATCGGGAAGCCGAGGGCCGTCGCGCCGGTGGCCGCCGCAGCCGCGCCCGTAAGGAACTTCCGACGCGTCGAGTCCGGCTTTACCTTTTGGTTGCTCATTTGAATCCTCCTTTACTCTCGCTAGCTTGGTGTGCAGGGCCGTAGCCCGTTAAGGTGACTTGCCCGCCCCGATATTGTTGTCTTAGCGCTCCGGGGCAGATCCCCGTGCACGTCAGCGAGCCGTCAAGATTCTATCCGTCGCTTTCAGGCGTTGCAAGGATACTCCGTGATCCGGGATAAAAGTCCTGGCGATTCGCCCCCCCGCGAGGATTGTCAGGTTTGTTACGCAGCTGTCAGGTGTAGTACACGACCAGGTATGCCGCAAGCAGAAGGGCCACCCAGAGCGCCATGCCGCCGGTCGTCAAGGTGCGGGCGAGGATACCGTCAGATTCATGGTGGCGAAGCACGAACCCGGCCATCCACCCCGAGCAGCGCGAGACCGTGCTGCGGGTCGCGTTCGTCGCCATCGCAAAAACCGACGCAGTCCCGCGCAGCAACATCGGCCCGAGGCGGCGGTAGAGCCAGTCGGTATCGAGATTCACCGAGCGCAGCTCCGGCGGATAGATCCCGGTTCGGATGAGAACCGAGAAAGCGAGCGCCGAGAACACCAGCAGCTGGAGCTGGGACAGCACGTGCGACGACGTGTACGGCACGTAGTCGACGGCGTGCGGCAGCAGCGCGTAGAGCGCGCCCGGGAAGACGCCGATACCGATGCAGAGCGCCGCCGCGAGCGCCATCGCGACAAGCATGTTTCCCGGCGCCTCCCTGCAGCGGATGCCGGAGTCGTGCGCGAAGAACGCGAAATAGGGAATCTTGATTCCGGCATGGTGGAACACGCCCGCCGACGCGAACAGCAGCACCAGCCACACCGCCCAGTGCCCCTGGCCCGCGGCGGCCGCCATGACCATCGACTTGGTGACGAATCCGCTGAACAAGGGAAAGGCGGAGATCGACGCCGCGCCGACGACGCAGAATCCGGTGGTCCACGGCATCGACTTGTAGAGTCCGCCGAGCTCGCTGCCCTTCACCGTGCCCGCTCGCAGCATCACCGCGCCCATCGACATGAACAGCAACGCCTTGAACAGAATGTCGGCGAAGGCGTGCGCGACCGCGCCGTTGAGCGCAAGATTGGTCCCGATCCCGATACCGGTCACCATGAAGCCGAGCTGGTTGGTCATGCTGTACGCGAGCACCCGCCTGAGGTCGTTCTCGATCACGGCGTAGAAGATCGGGAACGCCGTCATCGTCGCGCCCACCCAGATGAGCATTTCGGTGCCCGGAAACGCGCGCGCGAGCGCGTAGATGCCGAGCTTGGTCGTAAAGGCGGACAGGACCACCGTGCCGGTCTCGGTCGCCTCCGGATAGGCGTCCTGCAGCCAGTTGTGGAGCAGCGGGAAAGAGACCTTGAGGCCGCAGGCCGCGAGAATCAGCGCCCCGCCCGGCGCCGCCAGCCCGATGTAGCCGAACGCGAGCGAGCCGGTGCCCGCCTGGTACATCAGCGCGCCGGCCAGCAGCAGCAGTCCCGACACCAGCTGCACCACGAGGTAGCGCATTCCGGCCGCGAACGAGCGCTCGGTGCGTCGCGCCCAGATCAGCAGCACCGATGCGACGGCGGTCAGCTCCCAGAACGCGAACAGGGTGAGCAGATCGCCGGCGAACACCGCGGCGATCGCACTGCCGGCGTATACGGGCGCCGCGGCGCGTTGAACGCCGTCCTTCACGTGCAAGCCGTAAATTGCGTTCAGCAGCGCGGCGATCGAGAACACGTAACCGAACAGCAGACTCAGCCGGTCGACGTGCATCAGCACCAGCGTATAGCCGAGCGCGTGCACCCGCGCGAAGTCGCCGTGGCCCAAAACGACGAGTTGCGCGAGCGTCGCGAGCGGCGCGGCGAGCGAAATGGCGTCGCGCAGGCGTCCGCGCGCCACCGCGGCGAGCAGCCCGCCCGCGATCAGCGTGAGGCCGACCGGCCACTCAGCGATCATAGTAGTCCTCGGCTCGCATCACCAGGCGGCGCAGAATTTCCTTGGCCGCGAGCACCAGCGCCACGCACGCGAAGAAACCGTAAAAGGCGTAGAAGCCGAACCACCCCGCCCAGCTGAATTCCTCGTGGCGGTGCACCACCAGGTCCGCCGCCAGCAGCAGCAGGCCCACCGCCCACAGCCCCCGATAGAGCTTGGTCACGTTCTCGCTGCGATCGAGCCAGTATTGCTTGCCGCGCGTGCTCATTCATTCCCCCTTGTCAGCCGCCGGCGAGCGCGCGCGCAAGCGCGAGCGGCACGCCCGCGTAGGCCGCGAATCCGAGTACCAGCGCCGAAGTCGCCATCATCGCCGCGACCATCGGCCAGGGCGCCTCGCCGTGCGCCGCCTCGCCGGCAGGCTGCGCGCGGAAGAACGCCGCATACACGATGGGCAGAAAATAGGCCGCATTGAGCAGCGTGCTCACTGCCAGAACCGCGAGGGCCGCGTACTTCCCTGCCGCCGCCGCGCCCGTAAAGATGAACCACTTGCTGACGAAGCCGGCGGCGGGCGGAATGCCGATCAGCGACAACGCGCCCACCGTGAACGCGAGCATGGTCCACGGCATGCGCCGCCCGATCCCGTCGAGCTGGCTTACCTCGGTCTTGCCCGAGGCAGTGTAGATGGCGCCCGCGGCGAAGAAGAGCGTGATCTTGCTCACCGCGTGCGCCACGATGTGCATCACCGCGCCGACGATCGTGAGCGGCGTGAGCAGCGCCGCCGCGAGCACGACGTAGGACAGCTGGCTCACCGTCGAGTAGGCCAGCCGACGCTTGAGATTGTCCGATCTCAGCGCCACGATCGAGGCGGCGATGATCGTGAAGCCCGCCACCGTCGGCAGCCAGTCGGCGGCGCGCAGGTGCGCCAGCGCGCCCACCCCGAACACGTAGACGATCACCTTCACCACGGCGAACACGCCCGCCTTGACCACCGCCACCGCGTGCAGCAGCGCCGAGACCGGCGTCGGCGCCACCATGGCGGCCGGCAGCCAGCGGTGGACCGGCATCAGCGCCGCCTTGGCGATGCCGAACATGTAGAGCGCGAGCAGCCCGCCGAGCGCCGCGTTCGATATCCCGCCGCCGAGGATGCCGCCGGGCGTGAATTCGAGCGTTCCCGCGATCGCCCAGGTGGCGATGATTGCCGGCAGCAGCAACCCGATCGAGGTGCCGAGCAGATAGCCGAGGTAGGTCCGCCCGCCCGAGCGCGCCTCGGCGTCGCCGTGGTGGGTGACCAGCGGGTAGGTCACCAGCGTCAGCGCCTCGTAGAACAGGAACATCGTCAGCAGGTTCGACGCGAACGCGATGCCCATCGTTGCCGCCAGCGACAGCGCGAAGCAGACGTAGAAGCGCGTCTGGTGCGGCTCCTCGTTGGCGCGCATGTAGCCGATCGAGTAGATCGAGTTGACGATCCACAGCCCCGAGGCCACCAGCGCGAAGACCATCCCGAGCGGCTCGACGCGGAAGCCCAGCGCGATCCCGGGCAGCATCTCGAGCACGAACAGCTGCGGCACCGCGCCGCGCAGCACGCCGGGAAGCAGCCCCAGCACGCAGGCGAACAACGCCACTGCGGTGGCCAGCGTCGCGCTTTCCCGAAGATTGGGCCAGCGCCCCGCAAGCGCGATCGCCGCGGCTCCGGCAAGCGGCAGCACGAGCGAGGCGACGATCAGCTGCGCAGGGCTCAATGCACCGCTCCGAGCAGGACCATCGCGGCGCGCTGCGCGCCTTCGACGGTGTAGGAGGTGTCGAAGCCGAAGTAGACGCACGCCGCCACCAGCACCCAGGCCGGCACGAGCATCACGAGCGGCGCCTCGCCGGGCTCGGGGGTCTTCTCGTCTGGCTCGCTCAGATAGGCCGCCTCGACGAATCGCCACACATAGGCCACGGCGATGAGCGAAGTCGCGACCACGAATGCGGCGAGCCACCACCTGCCCGCCTCGATCGCGGCGAGCGCCAGGTACCACTTGCTGACGAAGCCCGCGGTTCCCGGCACGCCGATCAGGGAAAGCCCGGCGATCACGATGCCGAGCGAAGTGAGCGGCATCGAGCGTCCCAGTCCGCGCACGCGCTCGAGCCCCGCGCGGCCGCCTCGCAACGCGACGCCCCCCAGCAGCAGGAAGATCGCGCCCTTGGTGATGCCGTGGTTGAACAGGTGCACCACGGCGGCGGTGAGGCCGTCGCGCGACGCCATGCTGATCCCGAGCGTGATGTAGCCGATCTGAGCCACGCTCGAGTAGGCGAACAGGCGCTTCAGATCGGTCTGATAGAGCGCCACCAGGGACGCGCTGAAGATCGCAACGATCGACAGGGCGAGCAGGATTTCCCGCATCGGCAGGCGCTCTGCCACCAGCGGCAGGCCGAAGACGCTGAAATAGAAGCGCAGCAGGACGTAGACCGAGACCTTGGTGCCGGTGGCGGAGAGGAACGCGGTCACGGCCGAGGGCGCATAGGCGTAGGCGTTCGGCAGCCAGAGGTGGAGGGGGTAGAGCGCGAGCTTGAGCGACACGCCGACCGTGATGAACGCGAGGCCCGCCAGCACCGGTCGCAGGTTCTCGACCTGGTGCAGGCGCTGCGCCAGGTCGGCGATGTTGAGCGTCCCGGTCGCGAGGTACAGGATCCCGATGCCGATCACGTAGAAGGTTGCGCCGATGGTGCCGAGCACGAGGTACTGGTAGGCCGCGTATTGCGCGCGGCGATCGCGCCCGAGCGCGATCAGAACGTAGCTCGACAGCGAGGAGATCTCCATGAACACGAACAGGTTGAAGGCGTCGCCGGTGATCGTCATGCCGAGCAACCCGGCCAGGCACAGGCAGGACATGGTGTAGTACAGGTAGACCTGGTCCCGCGGCAGCTCCGCGGCCACGCTGCGCCAGGCGTACGGCACCACCACGGTCGCCATGCCCGAGACCAGCACCAGCACGAAAGCGCTCAGCGCGTCGACCCGGTACTCGATGCCCCAGGGCGGCGCCCAGTTGCCGATGTGATAGGAGATCGGTCCGTGCGCGGCGACCTCCGCGGAGAGCAGCAGCGCCGCGGCGAAGGAAAAGGCGCAGGCCGCGGCCGCGATCACCCAGGCGGCCGATGAGCGGCGGACCAGCACCGTGAGCGGCGCAGCCATCAGCGGCACCACCACCTCCAGCGCCGGCAGGTGGGCGAACGTCACTCTTCGTCCCCGCCGGCGCGGTCGGCCGCGAGGATCTCGTCCTCCTCGATGCTGCCGTAGGCCTCCTGAATACGCACGACCAGTGCGAGCCCGAGCGCAAGCGTCGCGACCCCGACCACGATCGCGGTCAGGATCAGCACGTGCGGCAGCGGATTGGAGTAGACCTTGAAGTCGGGCGAGATGATCGGCGCCGTGCCGCCGATCAGCTTGCCGGGCGCGATGTAGAGCAGGTAGACCGAGGTCTGGAAGATCGACAGGCCGATCAGCTTCTTCACCAGATTGCCGCGGGCGATGACGATGTACAGGCCCGCCACCATGAGCAGGATGGTGGCCCAGTACGTGAAGTGCCCGGCAACGCTCACTCTTCCTCCGCGCTGCGCTTGCGGCCGGCGAACATGTAGAAGATCTTCGTCATCACTCCCGAAACGGTGACGGCGACCCCCACCTCGACCCAGAAGATGCCGCGCTCCTGGCCGTGCACCGGCGAGTGCGCGAGGACGAAATAGTCCAGATAGTTCCCGCCCAGCAGCAGCCCGGCCACGCCGACGCCGGCGTAGATCAGCACCCCGAGCGCGACCATCGTCTCGACCAGCGGCTCCGGCATGAGCTTGCGCGCCGCCGGCAGGCCGAAGATCAGGGCATAGAAGATGATCGTGGCGGCGATGATGACTCCCGCCTGAAAGCCCCCGCCGGGGCTGAAATCGCCGTGGAACTGCACGTAGAGCGCGAACACCAGCATGAACGGCATCAGGAGCTTGGCGACGACGCGCAGGACGAGGAAGCCCCTCATGATTTCTGCTCCCCGTCCTTGCGCCGCCGGATGCGGCGCAGCAGCGCGATGACGCCCGCGCCGGCGGTGAACACCACCGTGGTCTCGCCGAGCGTGTCGTAGCCGCGGTAGCTGGCGAGCACCGCGGTCACCACGTTCGGAACGCCGGTCTCCTTGAGCGCGTCGTGCAGATAGCGGGGTACGACATGGGTGTTGATCGGCGCCATCGGGTCCGAGAAAGCGGGCAGCCCCAGCGTGCCGTACACCAGCGCGCCCGAGATCACGAGCGCGAGCACGAGCGGCAGCCAGGGCCGCGTGAGCGGCTTGGCCTCCTCGCCGCCGCACAGATAGAGCGCGCCGAGCAGCAGTACCGTCGAGATGCCCGCCCCGACCGAGGCCTCGGTCATGGCGACATCGACCGCGTCGAGCGCGACCAGCGCCGTCGCCATGAGAAAGCTGTAGGCGCCGCTCAACACCACTACCGCGTACATATTGCGCTGCAGGGCGATGCCCAGCGTCAGCACCGCCATGAGCGCCAGGAGGACGATGACGATCAGCTCTTCGATCACGCGTCCTCCTCTTCCTGCGGCGCCAGCACGGGCTGCAGGCCCCGCGCCAGCGCGGCCTGGGCGAGCGCGTGGGTCGCGGTCGGGCTGGTGAAGAAGATCAGCAGGCCCACCACGATCAGCTTCACCGTCACTAGAGAGAATCCCGCCTGCAGCATCAGGCCGAGCAGCATCAGGCCGGCGCCGAGCGTATCGGTGACGCTCGCGGCGTGCATGCGGGTGAAGAAGTCGGGCATGCGCACCAGGCCCAAGGCGCCGACCATGCAGAACGCGCCGCCCGCCAGCAGCAGGACCCACGACGCGACGTCGATCAGCGTGCTCATCGGGTCGTCGTCTCGTCGCCCGGCTCGCCGAGATCGCCGTAGCGGAAGAACTTGAGCACCGCGATCGTGCCCACCACGTTCAGCAGGCCGTAGACGATCGCGAGGTCGAGGAAGTCGGGCCGGCCGGTGAGAAAGCCGATCACCGCCAGCAGCAGCATCGCCACCGTGCCGATCGTGTTGGCGGCCTGGGCGCGGTCGAAGACGGTGGGCCCGGCGAGCGCGCGCACCAGCGCGAGCGCGACCGTGACAAGCAGCGCCAGGGCCGCGGCGGTGAACATTCAGGCGTTTCCTTCGAAGTGCCGCACGCGGCGATCCATCTCGCTGTCGATGCAGCCTTCGGCGCCCGCACGCGTGATCCCGTGCACCAGGAACTCGTCGCGCCCGGCCTGAACCGTGATGGTCCCCGGCGTCAGCGTGATCGAGTTCGCGTGGGTGACGAGCCCCACGGTGGATTCCTGGCTTGGCTTGAACCTCACCAGGGTCGGGCTGATCGGCAGCCTGGGGTTCAGGATGATGCGCGAAACCTCGAGCCCCGCCTTCCAGATCTCCTTGATCAGCCAGGGCCAGTAGCTCAGCGCGGCCAGCGTGAGGTGCGCGGGGTGCCCCTCGCGGTCCATCACCTCCATGCGGCGCGCGAACAGCGCCACCGCCAGCGCCGAGCCGAAGCCGGCCGCGAGCAGGAACGGCGTGAAATAGCCCGACATCAGGATCCAGAAGGCGTAGAGCGCGGCGAGCAGGCTTGCGGTCTGTAGCATGATTGTTATGCGCGAAGCGGCACCTGGGCCGTCGCGATTGTAGCCGCATGCGCGGCGGCAGGCCAAACCGCGCTCAGCCCGCCTCGGCCGGCGCCCCCGCCCACCGCCCCGCGGCCTCGCGCACCACGTCGGGCAGAGAGCCGCGTATCGTGCGGCACTCGAGCAGCCAGTTCGCGTCGGAATAGCCGTGCCGCACGTCCGCGGCGAGCTCGGTGAGCGCGTCCGCGCCCCCTATTTTCAGGGCGTGGGGCATGACGATCTCGATCGTCTGCAGAATATCCTCGCCGATCTTCTTCCTGCGGCTTTCGTAGGGCTCGACCAGCTCGCCGCGGCAGCCGAAGCGACTGGCCTCGAAGCGATTGAAGCTGTTGACGAGGTAGACCGCGCGCGCCGGCGCGCGCGGGCGCTCCTCCAGGTGATAGGCCGCGAGCGCCTGGGCGTAGGCGCCCAGCAGCGCCGCCCGCTGCACGGTGAGCGGCGTGTCGCAGACCCGGATCTCGACCGTGCCGTATTCGGGCTTGGGCCGGATGTCCCAGTAGAAATCCTTCATGCTGGCGACGATGCCGAAGCCGCGCATCTTGTCGTAGTACTCGATGAATTCCGCCCAGTCGCGCACGAACGGCATGTGCCCGGCAAGCGGGAAGGCGTTGATCGAGGTCAGGCGCGAGGACTGAAAGCCGGTGTCCTCGCCCTGGTAGAAGGGGGAAGCGGCCGACAGGGCGATGAAATGCGGCACGTAGCGCGTGAGCATGTGGATCAGGTAGACCGCGTCGTCGCCGCTCGGGCAGCCGACGTGAATGTGCTGGCCGAACACCGTGAACTGCTTGGCCAGGTAGCCGTAGCGCTCCAGGATTGCGCGAAAGCGCCCGGTCGGGAAGATGCGCCGGTCGGCCCAGTCGTGGAAGGGATGGGAGCCCCCGCCGGCGACGCGAAGGTTGAGCACGCCCGCCTCCTTAACGACCGCGTCCCGCATCATGACCAGCTCATCGCGCAGCGTGCCATGCTGCAGATGCACCGAGCTGTTCAGCTCGACCATGCTCTCGGTGATCTCCGGCTTCACCGCGCCCGGCAGTTTGCGCTTGCCGAGCAGCTCGAGCAGATCGGCGGCACCGCGCGAGAGGTCCAGGTCGTGCGCGCGCAGCAGCTGCAGCTCGAGCTCGACCCCGAGGCTGATCGCGGCGGAAGGCCTGAAGTCCATCTCGTCCATGGCGCCGGCCTCAGTCAACGCGGGCGTCCGGGTCGGCCTCGCCCGCGCGCCGCAGCGCGAACTGCGTCGCGAGCGGCCCGAGCAGCTCGGAAAGCGCGACCGCAGCGAGCAGTATCCCGCCCAGCTGCTCGCCGAATATCGGGAACAGCGCGCTCGTGTCGCGAACCATCCCGACCGCAAGGCCCGACATCGGCAGCAGGGCGATCGCCAGCAACCCGGCGCCGCCCGGGCGCACGCCGGACAAACGGCCGAAGACGAGGATCGCCAGCGCTTTGCCCAGGAACCGCACGATCAGCACCGTCGCGACCAGCCAGGCCGCGGTCGCCCACGCGCCGAACTTCAGGCCGGCGCCGGTGAGCACGAAAAGAATCACGAAAAACAGCTGCCCGCCGTAGCCGAAACGCAGCGGCATCAGCACATGGTGCCGGTCGAGGTTGCGCGCCAGCATGCCCAGCGTCATCAGCGTGATCATGACCGAGAGGTTGAGGCTGCGCGCCACGCCGACCGCCAGCACCACCATCGCCACCAGCAGCACGAACTGGCGGTCCTCGCGCTTGCCGAGCCAGCGCGCGAGGCCGAGCATCAGCATGCACGCGGCCGTGCCCGCGAGGAGCGAGCCGCCGAGGATGTAAGTGGGGCGCAGCACCGCCTCGAGCCATTCCGCCCTCAGCTCGAGGTGCAGCAACGGCAGCAGCAGGGTGAGCGCCGCGTAGGCGAAGACGCTGTTGACCGCCGTGAACAGGAGCGTCCTTTCGGTGACCTGGCCCTCCGCGCGCAGCTCGTGCGCGACCAGCATGACTATCGCCGGCGAGGTGGCCGTGCCGATCGCCGCCGCACTTGCCGCCAGCACCACCGGGAACCCGAAGTAGAGCAAGGTGCCGAAGATCGCGCCGAAACCGAACAGGCTCTCGGCAACCGCGGTCACGAGCAGCCAGCGGTTGCGCTTGAGCCACCTCCAGTCGAAGCGGAACCCCAGCTCGAAGACGATCAGGCCGACCGAGAGGTCGATCAGGACGCTGAGCGCGTGCAGCATTTCGCTGCTGAGCACTCCGCTCATTTGCGGGCCCAGCGCAACGCCGGCCAGCGCATAGCCCGTGATTCGCGGCAGCGAGGCGTAGCGGTTCGCGGCTTCGCCGGCGAGCAGGCCCGCGGCGAGCAAGGCGCCGAACATGATCGGCGCCGACAGCGCGAACGGGAGCTGCGGCAGAAAGCTCAGATCCAACTGTCCTCCTTGCGAGTTTGGCTAGCCGCGCGCCGCGAGCAGGAATTCGTCCAGTATCGGGGCGCTGTCGAGCAGGCTCCCGTCGCCCGGGACGTGGAACTCCGGATGCCACTGTACGGCGAAAACGTAACTCTTGCCCGAGCCTCGGACCGCCTCGATGAGCCCATCCGGCTCGGACCGGGCCTCGACCCTCAGGTTCCGCCCCAGGGCCTTGATCGCCTGGTGGTGGATCGAGTTGATGCGCGCCCGTTCGACCCCTGGATACAGGCGCGCCAGGCCCGAGCCCGGCTCGATGCGCATCTCGTGCACATTCTTCTCGTAGGCGGCGGTGACGTGGGTTTGCGCTTCGGGAAGCTGGGTCCCGATGTCCTGGTAGAGCGTGCCGCCGAAAGCGACGTTGATCAGCTGCGCGCCGCGGCAGATCCCCAGCACCGGCTTGCCGGCCTCGACGAATTCGTGCAGCAGCTCGATCTCGTAGACGTCGCGCAGACGGTCCCCGGCCCACTCGGCGTCGAGAGGCTCCTCGCCGTAGGTGAGAGGGCTGATGTCGGCGCCGCCCTGCAGCACCAGGCCGTCCAGCACGCGCGCGTAGTCGCCGACCCGGATGTTGCTGCGGTGGAACAGGCTGTCCTTGTCCACCGTCGGCACCATGAACACCAGCACGTCGCGCGACATCACCCAGTGCGCGACCGACTGCTCGAGGTATTGCATCCGCTTGGACTGCAAACCGGTGGCGTCGGGCCGCGGATGGAATAGCCGCGCCGACATGCCGATGCGGAGCGGTGGCGGCGGCATGCGCCGCGCCAGAAAGCCACGCAGCGTGCGCGTGCGACCGGAGAGCTTGTTGCGCCAGGCCGTAAAGTCGATCGCTCGCATGCTCCGGGACCCCGGCCGCGTGCAGCTCAGCCGACTAGAACGATATGAACGCGATAGGGCCCGTGCGCGCCGAGCACCACGCTCTGCTCGATGTCGGCGGTGCGCGAGGGCCCTGAAATGAAGTTCACCGCGCGCGGCAACTGGCCCAGTTCTGCGCGCATCAGATCCCAGGCGTCCTCCATGTGCGGCACGAGGCGCGCCACCGGCACGACCGCGACGTGCGTTTCCGGCAGCAGGCTTGCGCTGGCCGGCGTGTCGGCGCCGGAGACCATCGCCAGGGTGCCCGTCTCGGCGAGCGCGCAGAACACCCCGGTCACGCCCAGCATATCCTCGCCCCTCGCCGCCCGGGGCTCGAGCGCGAGGCCGGCGGCTTTCCAGTCCAGCCCCGCGAGGCGTGGCCAGACGCAGCCCGACTTCGGCAGGCCGTGGGCATCGAGGAAGCGGGCCACCGCGCCCGGCACCTTGTCCATCGCCGGCACCTGCTCGCAGGTGCTCGCGCTCGCTTCGGCGTGCGCGCGGAAGCGCGCGACCAGGTCGCCGCCGACCCGCGGCAGCGGCCCGCGCGGGTGCGCGCGCAGATAGCTCTGCAGCTGCTCGCGCTCCGCGACGGGAGGCGAGTCCCCGCCGCGCGCCTGGCGCCTGCGGATTGCGGCGAGGATTTCCTCCCTCGATCCCATCTAGTCGAGCGCCTTGACCAGATCTTCGACCACCTTCTTCGCGTCGCCGAACACCATCATGGTCTTGTCCATGTAGAACAGCGGATTGTCGAGACCCGCGTAGCCGGCCGCCATCGAGCGCTTGTTCACCAGCACCGTGTGGGCCTTGGCCACTTCCAGGATCGGCATGCCGTAGATGGCGCTGCCCTTCTCGTGCGCGAGCGGGTTGACGACGTCGTTCGCGCCCAGCACCAGGACCACGTCGGTCGTGCCGAACTCGCCGTTGATGTCGTCCATCTCGAACACCTGGTCGTAGGGAACCTCGGCTTCGGCGAGCAGCACGTTCATGTGCCCGGGCATGCGCCCTGCGACCGGGTGGATCGCATAGCGCACGTTGACGCCCTTTTCGATCAGCTTGTTTGCCATCTCCTTGACCGCGTGCTGGGCGCGCGCGACCGCCAGGCCGTAGCCCGGCACGATGATCACCGACTCCGCGTTCGCCATCAGGAAGGCCGCGTCGTCGGCCGAGCCCGAGCGGACGGTCTTGTCCCCACCGCCCGCCGCGGCGCTGCCCTCGGCGGCGCCGAAGCCGCCCAGAATGACGCTGAAGAACGAGCGGTTCATCGCCTTGCACATGATGTAGGAGAGAATCGCGCCCGAGGAACCGACCAGCGAGCCGGCGATGATCAGCATCG
>CAZLUX010000046.1:15818-18315 GCA_964562815.1 uncultured Enterobacteriaceae bacterium | reverse complement strand
CTGCTGACCGGCCGGCCTCCTGCCGGCACCCGTTGTGCCGCAGGGGCGGCCTCGTCCTGGCGCGCAAACAAAGCCTGGATCTCGCTGATGCCGTACAGACCGACCAGGCGCAGGCCTCGCTCGTCAGCGCGGGCGACGATGTCTGCATGTGCCGGGCTGAACGCTGCATAGCCGAAGAAGCGAACGTCAGGGAATGGTCGAGGGGAGTCGGATTGACGCAAGAGCTGCGCGACGGCCTCGTCGGTCCCGTTGGCGTGAGTCACGCGATATCTGACGATGTCGTGCGCGGCTTCCGCCGCGTCCCACGCCGGCCGCATGACGAGCGGACGCCCCGCGGCGAGCGCCGCCATTGCGCAGCAGAAGCCGTAGACGCCGCAAAGCGGCGGCGCGAGCAGCATGACCGAATCCCGGTCCAGGCCGAATCCGCGCGCGACGTTGCGCGCATGGCCGGTCACGCCATGTTGGTCGTGCAGGACGAATTTCGGCGCGCTCGTTGTTCCCGAGGTGGTGAAGATGACGCAGCCGGCGCCGGGTGCAGCGGCACCCTCCAGCGAGGACGCGCCCGAGGCGAGCGACTCGTAACCCACAGCGGGCTTGCCGACGACTGCCTTCGGCACCGGCGCCCCGTCCTCGGAGTAGACGACGATGGACTCGAGCCGGTCGAGGGCGGCCGGGTCGCACTGGGCGAGAATCGACGCGAAATCGATTCCTTTGAAGCCTGGCCAGAGAACGAGCACTCGCGCGCCGGAGCGCGCCACGATGTCGGCGACTTCGTGGCTGCGGAAGCGGGTATTGACCGATACGGCGATGGCGCCCAGCTGCGCGCAGGCAAAGAACGTCGCGAGCCACGCCGGAACGTTGGGCAACCACAGAGCGACCCGGTCGCCGGGGCCGACGCCCATCCGCCCCAGGCCATGCGCGATGCGTCGGCTTTCTTCGGCAAGCGCGCGAAACCCGATCGGGCGCCCGCGATCGATGAGCATCGGCGCGGCGGTCGCCGCTTTTTCGGCCAGTAGATGTTGCAGCGTATGCAGGGGAGCGTTCATCTCCGACCCCGACGTGCTTTGTGTTCGCCAGTCAATGGAAGCATAAATGTTTGCGATTCGTCGTGTTCAAAATCACGCTCGCGCGTTGTGTTCCACGATTGAATTCGCTACGATGCACGCTCGCTTGCGTTGCTTGCGGCGCGAAAGCGGCCTGGGAGATGCCCGGCTACAACGGGCAAGTGAGGAGAAACTATGCCATCTGTGGTCACCAAGTCCGACCTCGTGCAGGCGGCAGCCAAGGCCGGCAATTTGAGCAGAACCGCCGCGGGCGACGCCGTGAACGCGGTATTCGAAGCGATCGTGACCAGCGTAGCGAAAGGCAATCGCGTCACCGTCGTCGGATTCGGCACCTTCTTACCGCGCAAACGCAAGGCGCGGGCCGGGCGCAGCCCGGCAAACGGCAAGGAAATCAAGATTCCATCCAAGACCATCCCGGCTTTCGCTGCCGGCCAGGGTTTCAAGGACGCGGTCGGAAGACGCTGAGCGGGAAACGCTTGGGTGCGCCGCAGCGAAGTTGACGGCGTGCCGCAGCAAACGCGCCTGACAGTGCGGAATGTCGTGGCATTGCAAAGCACAAAAAGGCTTGGCAGAATTCTTGCGATCACAAGCCTCGTGCCATGGACAACCCGCTCATCCTTTCCCTCGACAGTCACGGTGTGCCGCACCGCTGGATCAGCTGGCAGCAGGCGTGCTTCTACTACGCCAAGAATCTGGTCGCGTGGACGATGGGCGAGCGCACCTTCACTTTCTACGGCGGGATCAGCCGGCTGACGGGCGAGCGTTCGAGCATTACGGCGCATTCGATCATCGCGATCCGCGGGCGGGCGCTGGCGGCGCGCGGATTGAATCAGGTGCCGCCGCTGAACAACCGCGAGCTCTTTCGCCGCGACCGCCACGTTTGCGCATACTGCGGAGGCGAGTACAACTTCTTCAAGCTGACGCGCGACCACATCACGCCACTTTCGCGCGGAGGGCGCGATACCTGGATGAACGTGGTCACGGCCTGCCGGCAGTGCAACGGGCACAAACGCAATCGTCTGCCGCAGGAGGCCGGCATGGAGCTGCTCTACGCGCCGTACATCCCGAACAAGGCCGAATATCTGATCCTGACCAACCGCCGCATCTACGCCGACCAGATGGAGTTCTTGCGACAGCACGTGTCGGCGCATTCGCGCGTGGGGCTTGCCCTGGCCTAGCCGGCTGGTCGGTCTTCCGCTGACCTTCACGTGAAGCCCGCATACTGGGATCGGGCCAAGCGCGAGCTTTCGCGCAGCGATCCCGTGCTGGGCGCGATCATCCGTCGCTATCCGCGCATCCACCTCGTGCCGCGCGGAGATCCATTCCATACGCTGGCGCGCTCGATCGTCGGCCAGCAGATCTCGGTCAAGGCAGCGCAGGCCGTCTGGAACCGGTTGCTCGAGGCGCTCCCGGCAGTGACACCCGAGCACGCT
>CAZLUX010000046.1:14554-15718 GCA_964562815.1 uncultured Enterobacteriaceae bacterium | reverse complement strand
CCGGTGGAATACTAGCCCGTCCGCTTGGGCGTAGAATGCCGCACGGATGAAGACGACTTTCCTAGAATTCGAGCAGCCGATCGCCGAGCTCGAGCAGCGTATCGAGGAGTTGCGCTTCGTTCAGGACGATTCTGCGGTCGACATCTCCGAGGAGATCGCGCGACTGACGAAAAAGAGCCAGTCGCTCACCAAGGAGATCTACGCCAAGCTCAACCCGTGGCAGGTGGCGCAGGTGGCGCGTCATCCCCAGCGGCCGTACACGCTGGATTATATCGACATGCTCTTTACGCACTTCGAAGAGCTGCACGGCGATCGCGTGTTCGCCGATGACCCGTCGATCGTGGGTGGACTGGCCCGTTTCAACGGTGAGCCGTGCGTGGTGATCGGCCATCAGAAGGGTCGGGACACGAAAGAGAAGATCCTGCGTAATTTCGGCATGCCGCGGCCCGAGGGATACCGCAAGGCGCTGCGCCTCATGCAACTCGGCGAGAAGTTCCGTTTACCGGTGTTCACCTTCGTCGACACGCCGGGTGCCTATCCGGGCATCGACGCGGAGGAGCGAGGTCAGTCGGAGGCCATCGGCCGCAACCTGTACGTCATGGCGGCGCTCAAGACGCCGATCATCTCCACGGTGATCGGCGAGGGAGGATCCGGCGGAGCGCTCGCGATCGCGGTCGGCGACGCCGTCTTCATGCTGCAGTACTCGATCTACTCGGTGATCTCGCCGGAGGGCTGCGCTTCGATCCTTTGGCGCAGCGCGGAACGTGCGCCCGACGCCGCCGAGGCGCTCGGCATTACCGCCGCCCGGCTCAAGACCCTCGGCTTGATCGACAAGATCGTCGGCGAGCCGCTTGGCGGCGCGCATCGCGATCCGCAGGCTGCGGGCCAGTCTCTCAAGAAGGCGCTGACCGAGGCGCTCAAGCAAGTACAGGGAAAGAAGCCGAAAGAGCTCGTCGAGGAGCGCCTCGAGCGTCTCATGGGCCATGGCAAGTACAAGGAAGTCGTCGAGCGCTGATCCCGCCGCCGGTCCGCTTGCGGCGGCCGAGCGGGTGCTGTGTACGGTCGATCTTAGCGACGCCACGGTTGCGGTGGGACTGTCCGGCGGCATCGACTCGACGGTGCTCTTGCATGTGCTGCGCGTGCTCGCGCCTCGTCACGGCTACG
>CAZLUX010000046.1:5574-14454 GCA_964562815.1 uncultured Enterobacteriaceae bacterium | reverse complement strand
ACGGTGTTGCTGAGCCTGCTGCGTGGAGCCGGCGTGCGCGGCGCGAGCGGCATGCCTGCGATCGGCAGGCTCGGCACGAAGCTGTTGTTGCGGCCGCTGCTCGAGGTGTCGCGCGCCGAAATCCTGCGCTATGCACGGGCGAACGGCCTGTGCTGGGTGGAGGACGAGTCGAACCGGAACCCGGCGCCTGCGCGCAACTTCCTGCGCCTACGTGTGACGCCGCTGCTCGAGCAGCGCTACCCCCGCTGGCGTCAGGCGCTTGCGCGCGCGGCGCGCCACTTCGCGGAAGCCGACGGCTTGCTGCGGGAAACCGCGGCTGCGCGGGCATCGCGCCGCCTCCGGCTCGTCGAGCTCCGCGGCAGGCCGGTCGCATCGGCCAGAGTGCTGCTGCGCGAGCATCTGGCGGCGAACGGGCTGCGCCCGCCGCCGGCGCGTCGGCTGGCTGAAATGCTGCGTCAGCTCACGAGTGCTGCGCCCGGCGCACGGATCGAGTTGGCGCACGACGGCGCCGTGGTGCGCGCCTACCGCGGCGAGGTCCGGATCGAGCGCCCGCTGCCTGCAGCCGCCGCGTTCGCGCCAACGCGCTGGACCGGCGAGCCGCGCATTGCGCTTCCGGCCTTGGGCGGCGAAATCCGCTTCAGGCGAGTGCGCGGCGCGGGCGTCGCGCTGGCAATGCTCGAGGGGCGGCCGGTCCGGCTGCATCTGCGCAATGGAGGCGAGCGGCTACAGCCGGATCCGCGGCGGCCGCGACGCACCCTCAAGAATCTGTTCCAGGAGGCGGGAGTGCCGGCGTGGCACCGCGATCGCCTGCCGCTTCTGTATTGCGGCGAGGACCTGGTCTGGGTGCCCGGATTGGGGGTCGACGCGCGCTACCGCGCGAGCGCCGGGGCGCCGGGGCTGGTGCCGGAATGGCGACCGTTCGGCGACGCAACTCATTGAATTTACGCGGTTCAGACACGCGCCGTGATAGAATTTCACCTTTATCTATTCAAGACTTGCGGGGAGAACGACGAATGGCGGTCGAGAGGACCTTGTCCATCATCAAGCCGGATGCAGTAAAGAAGAATGTGATCGGCCAGATCTGCGCTCGCTTCGAAGCGGCGGGCCTCAGGATCGTGGCGGCGCGGATGATGCATCTGTCACGTGCCGAGGCCGAGGGGTTCTACGCGGTCCACCGCGAGCGGCCGTTCTTCCGCGACCTGGTCGAGTTCATGATCTCCGGGCCGGTGCTGGTTCAGGTGCTGGAGGGCGAAGGCGCGATCTCGAGGAACCGCGAGTTGATGGGCGCCACCGACCCCAAGAAAGCGGACAAGGGCACAATTCGCGCGGACTTTGCGGAGTCGATCGATGCCAACGCGGTGCACGGCTCGGACGGAGCCGATACCGCGCGAACGGAAATCAGCTATTTCTTCCCCGCTTGCGAGATCTTTTCCCGCTGAATCGGTGCGCGGCGCATTCATGACCGACAACCTGCTGAATTTTGACGCGCAAGCCATGCAGCGCCTTTTCGCCGGCATCGGCGAAAAGGCGTTTCGCGCGCGGCAGGTGCTGCGGTGGATCCACCAGCGCGGCGAACCGGACTTCGAGCGCATGAGCGATCTCGCCAAGGACCTGCGCGCCAAGCTGTCGCGCGGGGCGCGTGTCGAGGCGCCGGCGGTGGTCGGCGACAGCACTGCGCCGGACGGAACGCGCAAGTGGCTGCTCAAGGTCGACGCTGCGAACGCGATCGAATCGGTGTTCATTCCGGAAGACGGCCGCGGCACGCTGTGCGTATCCAGCCAGGCGGGGTGCGTGCTCGATTGCGCCTTCTGCTCCACCGGCAAACAGGGTTTCAACCGCAATTTGACCACCGCGGAGATCATCGCCCAACTATGGGTCGCCAACCGCATGCTCGGACGTGATCCGGCCGGCGATCGCGTCATAACGAACGTGGTCATGATGGGCATGGGCGAGCCCCTGCTGAACCTGGACGCGGTGATTCCGGCGCTGCGCCTGATGCTGGACGACAACGCCTACGGACTGTCGCGGCGGCGCGTCACGGTCTCGACTTCCGGCGTGGTTCCGGGCATGGACCGTCTGCGGGAGGAATGCCCCGTTGCGCTCGCGGTTTCGCTGCACGCGCCGAACGACGCGCTGCGCGACCGCCTCGTGCCGCTGAACCGCAGGTACCCGCTGCGGGATCTGATCAAGGCGTGCAACCGCTATCTCGACAAGGCGCCGCGCGATTTCATCACGTTCGAATACGTCATGCTCGAGGGCGTGAACGACGGGGACGGCCACGCCCGCGAGCTCGCCGGCATCGCCCAACGCGTGCGCAGCAAGTTCAACCTGATCCCGTTCAATCCGTTTCCCGAGGCCGGATTTCGGCGCTCGGGCGCCGAGCGGATCCACCGCTTCGCCGAGCTCCTGCGGCGCGAAGGGGTCACCGTCACGACCCGCAAGACGCGCGGGGACGGCATCGATGCGGCCTGCGGGCAGCTTGCCGGTGACGTGACCGACCGCACGCGTCGCAGCGGCCGCAAGGTCCACAGGATCACGGAGCTTCGCGCATGAAACACTTGCCCGGTCTGATCGCCGCATCGCTGTTGCTGGCTGCCTCGGGGTGCGCAAATCAGCCCCCCGAGTCGCCGAGTTCTTCGGTGGACACCGGAGTCATTGTCGGTCCGGTCGGTAATCCCCGCAACCGCGCGCGGATACATACCGAGCTCGCGGCGGCCTACTACAGCCGCGGCAGCATGGCGGTCGCTCTGGAGGAGCTTCGCACCGCCGTTGCGGCCGACCCGGAATACGCCTCGGCCTACAGTATGTTCGGCCTGGTGTACATGGATCTGCGCGAGACGAAACTGGCGCGCGAGAATTTCGAGCATGCACTGCGGCTGTCGCCGAACGATCCGGACATCAATCACAACTACGGATGGTTCCTCTGCCAGACCGGGCAAGAGGAGAAGTCGATCCGCTATTTCATGCGGGCAGTGGGCAACCCGCTCTATCCCAGACCGTGGCGCTCCTACACGGCAGCCGGCGTGTGCTCGATGCGGATCGACAAGCTCAAGGATGCCGAGCAATTTTTCAGACGGGCCTTGAGGCTGCAACCGAGCGACCCGATCGCGCTGTTGCAAATGGGACAGATTAGCTATCGCAAGGGGAAGCTGGGGGATGCACGCAACTACGTTTCGCGTTTCAACGACCTTGTTTCACCCACTGCGGAGTCGCTTTGGCTCGCCTTCCGCGTCGAATACAAGCTAGGCAACCGCCTCGCCGCGGCGAAGCTGGCCAGTCGGCTGCGACATCGTTACCCTGAGTCGAAAGAAAGTCAGGCGTTGCAGCGCGGGGAATATGAGTAGCGACGAAAATCGGCAACCAGACCTGGAGGATCGGCAGGTCGAGAACGTGGACATGCCGCCGCAGCAGGAGCCGGTAGGCGAGATCCTGGCGCGCGCGCGCGCGGCGCAGGGGCTGACGCTGGACGACGTCGCGCATCAACTCAAGTTCGGGGCGCGTCAGCTCGAGGCGCTCGAGCAGGGCCGGTTCGAAAGCTTGCCGGGCAGCACGTTCGCGCGCGGCATGGTGCGCAGCTACGCGCGCTTGCTCAAGCTCGACGCCGAAACGCTGCTCGAGCAGGTCGAAGGAAGGTTCGAGGTCCCGCATACGGACCAGCTCGCGACGCGCTACCGCGAGCCAGTGCCTTTTTCTGACGGCTCGAGACGTTCAACCATCGCCTATGCCGCGCTATCGGTGCTGATCCTGCTGGTCGTGGCGGGCGTGCTATTCGGCTGGCAGCAGGAGCGCTCGGGCACGACGCGGTTGAGCTTCGTTCCGGCCGCGCAGGCTCCGCTCGAGCTGCCGAAGTCTTCGAAGGCGACACCCGCAGCCGCTCCGGCGGAGCCCAAGCCGTCAGTTGCGCCGGCCAAGTCCGAGCCGGCGCCGACGACGCCAGGAACGACTGCGTCGACCACTGCGCCGAGCGAGCCTTCGACGCCGCCCGGCGCGGAGCAGGTCACGGCTGCCGCAGAAGGCTCGAATGCTTCAGGGGCGCCGACGGAATCGACGAGCGCCGCCACGGCTCCGGTGACCGCGGCCGAGACCGGGCGCATCGCGTTGCAATTCGACGCGGAGTCGTGGGTCGAGATCCGCGACGGAACAGGCAAGGTGCTGATGTCGCAACTCAATCGTGCAGACACCGAGAAAGTGGTGCAGGGCGTTCCGCCGTTTTCGGTCGTGATCGGCAACGCCCAGCATGTGCACGTGACCTACAACGGCGAGCCATTCGACCTGACGCCGCGAATCAGGGTCGAAGTGGCGCGATTCACGCTCAAATGAGCGATTCGGCAGCCGTGGTGCGACGCCGCAGGTCGACGCAGGTGCTTGTCGGGGGAGTGGCCATCGGCGGCGGAGCGCCGATCGTTGTGCAGTCGATGACGAACACCGATACGGCCGACGTCGAGGCCACCGTCAGGCAGGTATTTGAGCTGGCTCAAGCAGGCTCCGAGCTGGTGCGCATAACGGTAAACAGTCCGGAAGCGGCGGCTCAGGTGGCAACCATCAGGGACAGGCTCGATGCCCTTGGCTGCGCGGTGCCGCTGGTGGGCGATTTTCATTTCAACGGACACAAGCTCCTGACTCAGTTTCCCGAATGTGCGAGAGCGTTGGCGAAGTTCCGCATCAATCCGGGAAACGTCGGCAAGGGCGCCAAGCGAGACGAACAATTCGCCACGATGATCGAATGTGCGATCCGCTACGGCAAGCCGGTGAGGATCGGAGTCAATTGGGGTAGCCTGGACCAGACCCTGCTGGCGAGGCTGATGGATGAAAATGCAGCACGCGCCGAGCCGCTCGACGCCGAGGCCGTGATGCATGAAGCGGTCGTACGCTCGGCGCTCGATTCCGCACGCCAGGCCGAGGATTGGGGTCTGCCCGCCGAGCGTATCGTCATTTCCTGCAAGATGAGCCAGGTTCAGGACCTGGTGTCCGTCTATCGGGATCTGGCTCGCCGCTGCGGCTACGCCCTTCACCTCGGGCTCACCGAGGCCGGAATGGGCTCGAAGGGAATCGTGGCGTCGGCGGCGGCGCTGGCGGTGCTGCTGCAGGAAGGCATTGGCGACACGATCCGGGTTTCGCTCACTCCGGAGCCCGGCGGCGAACGTGCGCGTGAAGTACAGGTCGCGCAGGAAATCCTGCAGACCATGGGCTTACGCAGTTTTGCGCCGATGGTGAGCGCGTGCCCGGGCTGCGGGCGCACGACCAGTACCTACTTCCAACAGCTCGCAGGACGCATCGAGTCCTATCTGCGCGCGCAAATGCCCGTCTGGCGCGAGCGCTATCCCGGCGTCGAGGACATGCGGGTCGCAGTGATGGGCTGCGTGGTGAATGGACCCGGCGAGTCCAAGCACGCCGACATCGGCATCAGCCTGCCGGGCACAAACGAGATCCCGGTCGCCCCCGTGTACGTCGACGGCGAGAAGACCGTCACTTTGAAGGGTGACCGCATCGCCGAGGAATTCCAGCATCTGGTCGAGAACTACGTGCACTCGAATTTCGGTCCTGGCTGCAAGCGCCGCCGGACGCAGGCGGCGCACGCCAGAGAGATTAAGGTCAAGGCGGTCTCCTGACCGCCATCGCAGGCATGAGCGCTAACATCCAAGCCGTGCGCGGCATGAACGACGTATTGCCCGACGAGGCCGTGTGGTGGCGCCGTTTCGAAGCCACGGTCGAATCCTGGCTCGAGCGCTACGGTTACCGCAACATCCGCATGCCGCTGGTCGAGCATACCCAGCTGTTCCGACGGGCGATCGGAGAGGTGACCGATATCGTCGAGAAAGAGATGTATTCCTGGCGCGACGAGCTCAACGGAGAGGACCTGACCTTGCGTCCCGAGGGCACCGCATCGTGCGTGCGCGCCGCGATCGAGCACAATCTGCTCTACGACGGGCCCAAGCGCCTCTGGTACGCGGGCCCGATGTACCGTCACGAACGGCCGCAGAAAGGGCGCTACCGCCAGTTCCATCAGTACGGCGTCGAGGCGCTGGGGTTCGAGGGTCCCGACATCGATGCGGAACATATCGTCATGTGTGCCGCGCTGTGGCGCGACCTCGGACTCGAGGGCATCCGCCTCGAGATCAATACCATCGGCTCGTCGGAGGAGCGTGCTCGATACCGGGCGGATCTGGTGCGCCATCTCGAGGCGAACCAGGACCGGCTCGACGGGGACGCGAAGCGGCGAATGCATACCAATCCGCTCCGGGTGCTCGACTCGAAGAATCCGATGGTGCAGGAAGTGGTGGCGGGCGCGCCGGCCCTGATGGGCTATCTCGGCGCGGCGTCGATCTCGCATTTCGACGGACTGCGCGGGCTGCTCGAGGCGGCTGGAGTGCAGTACACGATCAACCCGCGCCTGGTGCGCGGCCTCGACTATTACAATCTGACCGTATTCGAGTGGATCTCGGACGCGCTCGGCGCGCAGGGCACCGTGTGCGGCGGCGGGCGCTACGACGGGTTGTTTGCGCAGATCGGCGGGAAGCCCGCGCCGGCGACAGGATTTGCGATGGGTAACGAGCGCCTGATCGCGCTGTTGCGCGACACTGGCGGGGCGGCGGCGACCCGAACACCGGACGCCTACCTGCTGTCACAGGGAGACGGGACCCAGGAATACGCTCTGACGCTGGCGGAAACACTTCGGGCGGCGGGCTATTCGATCATCCAGCACGCCGGCGGCGGCAGCTTCAAGTCCCAGATGCGAAAAGCGGACGCGAGCGGCGCCTGGACGGCTCTCATCGTCGGCGCCGACGAAGTGCGCGACGGAGAAGTCTCCGTCAAGTTTCTGCGCAAGACCGAGGCACAATACCGAATTGTAAGGGCGGACGCCGTTACGGCGTTCGCGCAAGCATTGCAAAGAGCAAGGACATAGCATGGCACTCGATCACGAAGAACAGGAGCAGCTTGCAGCACTTAAGGGCTGGTGGAACGAGTACGGAAACCTGGTGGTGATCGTGGTGGCCGCCATCGCGATCGCCGCGGCCAGCTGGCGCGGCTGGGACTGGTATCAAACGAAGCAGTCCCGACAGGCGAGCGCCTTGTACGAGATGCTCACCCGGGCGGTGGAAGCCGGCGATGCGAAGACGATGCGCGACGCGAGCGGCGCGCTGGCCGTCGACTACCCGCGCACACTCTACGCGTCGATGGGAGCGTTGGTATCGGCGCACTACTATTTCGAGCATCACGACCTGAAAGGCGCCAAGGCCCAGCTCGAGTGGGTGCTCGGGCATTCTCGCTCGGACAATCTGAAGGATCTGGCGCGGCTGCGGCTTGCCGCCGTGCTCCTCGACGACAAGGCCTACGACGACGCGCTCAAGCAGCTCGATGCCCCGCATGGCGAAGCGTACGCGGCGCAGTACGCGGCGCTCAAAGGCGATGTGCTGATGGCAAAGCACGAATCCAAGCAGGCGAAGGCGGCCTATCAGGTCGCGCTCGACAAGGCGGACAAGAGCGACAACGCGTTCCGCCAGAGCGTGAAGATCAGGCTCGAGGCGCTCGGCGGATGAGCGTCGTGCGGCGCTCGTGCGCGTTGTTGGCGGCCGCGGCTATGCTCGGAGGCTGCGCAAGCTGGTTTAGCAGCGATTCGGAGGGGCCCAAACCCACGCCGCTTGCGCCGATCAATCAGGCGCAGCAGGTTCGCGTGCTGTGGTCGGCAAGCGTGCCCGCGGCCGGCAATTTCTTTTTCGGTCCGGCGCTTGCCGGCGACAGTGTCTATGCTGCGGGCCGGGACGGCACGGTCGCGCGGCTGGACGCGGCCACCGGGCGCTCGCTCTGGCGCGTGGATCTCGGGACGCGATTGTCCGCTGGCGTGGGCAGCGACGGGCGGCTGGTAGCCGTCGCGACCGACGGGGGCGAAGTGTTGGCGCTGGATGCGAAAGACGGGAGCGTGCGCTGGCGCGCGCGCGTTTCCAGCGAAGTCCTTACGGCGCCCGCGATCGGAGACGGACTGGTGCTGGTCCGCAGTGCCGATGCCCGCGTGTTCGCGTTCGGCGCCGATGACGGCAAGCGCCGCTGGGTCTATCAGCACGCCACCGCTTCGCTTGTCGTGCGCGCGCCGGCGGGCCTGAGCATCCAGGGCGACACGGCGTATGCGGGCTTTCCGGGCGGAAAGCTGGTCGCGATCGCGCTGGAGAGCGGAGGGCCGCGCTGGGAGGCCACGGTGGCCGTGCCGCACGGCGCCACCGAGCTCGAGCGCGTGACGGACGTCGTGGGCGCGCCTGCCTTGCAGGGCCGCGAAGTGTGCGCCGCGGCCTACCAGGGCAAGGTGACATGCTTCGACATTCGCAACGGCAACCAGATCTGGTCGCGCGAGATCTCCTCCATCACGGGCGTCAGCCTGGACGCGCGCTACGCGTACGTGAGCGACGATCGGGGCTCGGTGTACGCCTTCGACCGCAGCGACGGGCGCAGCGTCTGGAAGCAGGACAAGCTCGCGTACCGCGAGCCTTCGCTGCCCTTGCCGCTCGATTCGAACGTCGCGGTCGGCGACCTGCAGGGTTACGTTCATTTCCTGGCTCGCGAATCGGGCGCGTTCGTGGCGCGATTCGCGACTGATGGAGGGGCGATCCGAGCCGCGCCGATCAAGTTGCCGTCGGGCGTCCTGGTTCAGACCCAGGACGGCAGACTGTACGCACTTTCCCCTTGAAATCCGTCATCGCGCTGGTCGGGCGGCCGAACGTCGGTAAGTCGACGCTCTTCAACCGCATCACGCGCAGCCGGGATGCGATCGTGGTCGACATTCCGGGCGTGACGCGTGACCGCCACTACGGCGAAGGAAGGTCCGGCGAGCGCTCGTTCATCGTTGTCGATACCGGCGGCTTGGAGCCGGGCGCGAGCGAGGGGATCTTC
>CAZLUX010000046.1:0-5474 GCA_964562815.1 uncultured Enterobacteriaceae bacterium | reverse complement strand
CGGCGCTACACCCTGATCGATACGGCCGGCCTGCGACGGCGCGGCAAGACGGGCGAGGCGGTAGAGCGTTTCTCCATCGTCAAGACGCTGCAGGCGATCGAGGCGGCGAACGTCGCGGTGCTGATGCTGGACGCCGTGCAGGGCGTGACGGACCAGGATGCCCACGTCGCAGGTTACATCCTGGAACGCGGCCGCGCGGTCGTGGTCGCGGTCAACAAGTGGGACGCCGCGGACAAGGCCTCGCGCGAGCGGGTCAAGCAGGAGCTCGCATGGAAAGTCGGCTTTCTCGGCTTTGCCGAGACCCATTTCGTGTCGGCGCGCAACGGCAAGGGGCTGGGCGAGCTGATGCGCTCGGTGGACGCGGCCTACGCCGCGGCGACGGCCAAGCTTTCCACGCCCAAGCTGACCCGGGCGCTGCTCGCGGCGGTGGAGCAGCAGGCGCCGCCGCGCAAGGGGCTGGTGCGGCCGAAGCTGCGTTACGCCCATCAGGGCGGAATGAACCCCCCGCGCATCATCATTCACGGCAACGCGCTCGATTACGTGCCGGAGACCTACCGTCGTTACCTTGAGGGGCGGTTTCGCAACGTGTTCGGGCTGCGAGGCACGCCGCTGGCGGTCGAATTCCGCACGCGCGGCAACCCGTACGCGCGGCGGCTGGCGTCGAAAAGGCGCTGAGGCTTCACCCGTTGCGCGACACCGGGGAGGGTGGTATGTTGTCGTGCGCTACATTGACGCTGAGGTTTATGTAGACGATGTCTACATCGACGCGGCGAGGCTACCATCACGGTGACCTGCGCGCGGAGCTGGTGCGCGTGGCGGGCGAAATCGTCGATCAGGAGGGCACCGCGACATTCACGCTGCGCGAAGCGGCGCGCCGGGCCGGCGTGTCCCACGGCGCGCCCTACCGGCACTTTGCCGACCGGGAGGCGCTGCTCGCCGAGGTGGTCGGGCATGGCTTTGCGCAACTTGCCGCAGCCTTGCGAGAGGCGGCGCCCGAGGGCGGCAGCGCGGTCGCACGCGCCTATCTGCGCTTCGCGCTCGATCGACCGCGCCGCTACCGACTGATGTACGCAGGGGAAGCTTTCCCGGCGCACCACGCCGCGCTGGCCGCGCAGGCCGATGTCCTGCTTCGAGTGATCGCTCAATCGGTCCCGGACTTGGGCGACGCCGAGCACGCGCGGCGCGCGGCGATTGCCGCGTGGTCGCTGCTGCACGGCCTGGCGCTCCTGCTGATCGAGGGCTATCTCGGTCCGGTTCCCGGAGGGGCGGATGCCGAGCGCCTGTTGCGTGAAGTCGTCGGCGCGATGCGTTTCGCGGCCAGGCCTGCCGCCGCCTGAGGCCAAGCGAGCTGATGCCAGTTGCCCCGCGCTTGGCCGCTTTCTACCTGGCCTATTTCGCTTACGTTGGCGCGTTCACGCCCTATTTCCCGCTCTATCTCGCGGGCCGGGGATTGTCGCCCGCCGAGCTGGCGACAGTGCTCGCCATGCCGCAGCTCGCGCGAATCTTCGCCCCGAGCTTCTGGGGCTGGCTCGCTGACCGCCATGACGCGAGGCGCGCGGTCGTGGTGGCCTCCTGCGCGGCGCTCGCCGCGGGTTTTGCCGCGATGCCGGTCGTGCCGGGATTCAAGGGAATCACCGTGCTCGTCGCAACGACGAGCGTGCTGGCCGCAGGCGGACTGCCGCTGGTCGAGGCGATCACGCTTTCGACGCTTGCCGGGCGCAGCGGCCATTACGGACCGATCAGGCTATGGGGGTCGATCGGATTCATCGTCGCCGTGCTGCTCGTCGGCGCCTGGCTCGATCGCCATGCGGCCGCGACGCTGCCGGCCGTGCTGCTCGGACTCACGCTCGTCGCGCTCGCGGTCGCCCTGGTGCTACCCGTCGGCGCCGCCTCGCCGCGGTCGATCGACGCCGGCACGCCGCCGCTTGGCATCCCCGCTTCCGCGTGGGCGGTCATCGGCGCCGGCTTTTGCATGGCCGCCGCGCATGGCGCGCTCTACGCGTTTCTCACCCTGCACCTGCAGCGGCTGGGATACAGCGGCAAGTCGATCGGCGCGCTTTGGACGCTCGGAGTGCTGGCGGAGATCGTGGTCTTCTTCTATCTGCCCGCCCTGTTCCGGCGCTATTCGCTGTCCGCGATTCTGCTCGCGAGCCTGCTCGCGGCTGTCGTGCGCTTCGCGGCGATCGGCTGGGCGGCGGCCTACCTGGCCGTGCTGGTCGTGGCGCAGCTTCTGCACGCGGCCACGTTCGGCGCCTTTCACGCCGCTTCGGTCGCAGCGGTGCACCGCCTCTTTCCGGCCAGCGCGCACGCACGCGGGCAAGCGCTGTTTTCCAGCCTGGCCTACGGCGGTGGCGGCGCGGCGGGTGCCTTGCTCGCAGGCTGGGCCTGGGAGAAGGGCGGGCCCGCGCTGACGTTTTCGCTCGCCGCCGCCAGCGCGGCGCTGGGCGCCTCGCTGCTGCTCTGGCTGCGGCCGATGAAGCTCTACGAAGCGTTGCGTGTGCGATAATTTATAGCTTCGATCCGGTCACCCTCGCGCTCATCCGCATGGCACAAACGCTATACGACAAGCTCTGGAACAGCCACGTGGTGCACGTCGATGCAGACGGCACCGCATTGCTGTACATCGATCGCCATCTGGTGCACGAGGTCACCAGCCCGCAGGCCTACGAAGGCCTCAAGCTGGCCGGGCGCAAGCCGTGGCGCGTCAGCTCGGTCGTGGCGACGGCGGACCACAACACGCCCACGACCGGCTGGGAAGACGGCATCGACGGCATTCGTGACCCGATCGCGCGGTTGCAGGTCGAGACGCTCGACAAGAACATGCGCGAGTTCGGCGCCAAGGTGTATTTTCCCTTTCTCGACCAGCGCCAGGGCATCGTTCACGTGATCGGCCCGGAGAACGGCGCAACGCTGCCGGGCATGACCGTGGTGTGCGGGGACTCGCACACGAGCACGCATGGCGCATTCGGCTGCCTGGCGCACGGCATCGGAACGACCGAGGTCGAACACGTGCTGGCGACGCAATGTCTGATCACCAAAAAGATGAAGAACATGCGCGTGCTGGTCGAGGGACAGCTCGCGCGCGGCGTCACTGCAAAAGACGTCGCGCTGGCGATCATCGGCCGCATCGGAACTGCCGGCGGGACGGGATGCGCGATCGAATTCGCGGGCAGTGCCATCCGGGCGTTGTCGATGGAAGGCAGGATGACCCTCTGCAACATGGCGATCGAGGCCGGCGCCCGTGCCGGAATGGTGGCGGTGGACGAAACGACCATCCAGTACCTCAAAGGGCGGCCCTTTTCGCCTAACGGGCCGGAGTGGGACCAGGCGGTGGCCTACTGGAGGATGCTGCAGAGCGACCCGGACGCCAAGTTCGACCGCGAAGTGTCGCTCGACGCGCAGACGATCAAGCCGCAGGTGACCTGGGGGACCTCGCCGGAAATGGTCCTGGCCGTGGACGAGACGGTGCCGGACCCGGACAAGGAAAAGGATGCCACCCGGCGCGAGGGAATCGAGCGCGCACTGGTCTACATGGGCCTCAAGCCGCGCACCCGGATCAGCGACATCAAGCTGGACAAGGTCTTCATCGGCTCGTGCACGAATTCGCGCATCGAAGACCTGCGCAGCGCGGCCGCGATCGTGAAGGGGCGCCATGTGGCACCCAGCGTGCGCCTGGCGATGGTGGTGCCCGGCTCCGGCCTGGTGAAGGCCCAGGCCGAGAAGGAGGGGCTGGACCGGATTTTCGTCGAGGCCGGCTTCGAATGGCGCGAGCCCGGCTGCTCGATGTGCCTGGCGATGAATGCCGATCGCCTCGAGCCGGGCGAGCGCTGCGCCTCGACTTCGAACCGCAATTTCGAGGGCCGGCAGGGCGACGGGGGGCGCACGCACCTCGTGAGCCCGGCGATGGCGGCGGCGGCCGCGATCGCGGGGCACTTCGTGGACGTGCGCTCGGGGTTCTAGGACAAGGGAACGGAAGCGAGCACGATGCAGAAATTCACGCGCCTCGAAGGGCTTGTCGCACCGCTGGACCGGGCGAACGTCGATACCGACGCGATCATTCCGAAGCAGTTTCTCAAGTCGATTAAGCGTACCGGCTTCGGCCCTAACCTGTTCGATGCCTGGCGCTATCTCGATCACGGCGAGCCCGGGATGGATCACTCGCGCCGTCCGCTCAACCCGGATTTCGTCCTCAACCAGGCGCGCTACAAGGGCGCGGAGATCCTCCTGGCGCGCAAGAATTTCGGCTGCGGCTCGTCGCGCGAGCACGCGCCCTGGGCGCTGATCGATTTCGGCTTTCGCTGCGTGATCGCGCCGTCGTTTGCCGATATCTTCTTCGGCAACTGCTACAAGAACGGTCTGCTGCCCGTGGTGCTGACCGAGCCCGAAGTCGATGCGTTGTTCTACGACTGCGCGTCGTTCCCCGGGTTTCGCCTCGTCGTGGACCTCGCGGAGCAAACCGTCTCGACGACCGACGGCTCGAAACGCTATCGCTTCGAGGTCGACCCGTTCCGCAAGCATTCCCTGCTCAACGGATTGGACGAGATCGGGCTGACGCTGCAGCACGCGGACGAGATCCGCGCGTTCGAAGCCGCAAGGCGCGACCAGTTCCCCTGGCTGTTCAGGTAGAGCGCCATGAAGATCGCAGTCTTGGCGGGCGACGGGATCGGAACCGAGATCGTCGCCCAGGCGGTCAAAGTGTTGCACCGGCTGTGCGAGGACGGTCTGCGTCTGGAGCTCGAGCCGGCTCCGGTGGGCGGCGCGGGTTACGACGCGGCAGGCGACCCGCTGCCGGAGGCGACGCTCGCGCTCGCGCGGCAGGCGGACGCGATTCTGTTCGGCGCGATCGGCGGCCCCCGCTACGACACGCTGCCTCGGGACAAGCGCCCCGAGCGCGGACTCCTGCGCCTGCGCAAGGAGCTCGGGCTGTTCGCGAATCTTCGCCCGGCGCTGGTCTACCCGGAGCTCGCGCAGGCGTCTTCGCTCAAGGAAGAGATCGTGGCCGGACTGGACGTGCTGATCGTGCGCGAGCTGACCGGAGACATCTATTTCGGCGAGCCGCGCGGGATCTCGACGCTGACCGGAGGCGAGCGCGAAGGCGTCAACACCATGCGCTACCGGGAAAGCGAGATCCGGCGCATCGCGCAGGTGGCATTCCAGGCGGCGCGCAAGCGCGGCAAGCGGCTGTGCTCGGTCGACAAGGCCAACGTGCTGGAGACCACCGAGCTTTGGAAGCAGGTCGTCACGGAAATGGGCAAGGCCTATCCGGACGTCGAGTTGTCGCACATGTACGTCGACAATTGCGCCATGCAACTGGTGCGCAATCCCAAGCAGTTCGACGTCGTCGTGACCGGAAATCTGTTCGGCGATATCCTGTCCGACGAGGCATCGATGCTCACCGGATCGATCGGCATGCTGCCCTCGGCGTCGCTCGATGCGAACGGCAAGGGGCTCTACGAGCCGATCCACGGCTCTGC
>CAZLUX010000045.1:0-18412 GCA_964562815.1 uncultured Enterobacteriaceae bacterium | reverse complement strand
TGCACGGCAGGCATGATGATTTCCCGCATCACGCGGGCGTGGAGCTCTGGCGTCACCACCGGTGCGGGGGAATAGGCGCCCATGCCGCCGGTGTTCGGACCCTCGTCGCCGTCGCGCAGGCGCTTGTGGTCCTGGCTGGTCGCGAGCGGCAGAGCGTGCACGCCGTCCGAGACGACGATGAAGCTCGCTTCCTCGCCCTCCAGGCATTCCTCGAGCACGACGCGGCCGCCCGCCTCGCCGAAGCGGTGCTCGAGCAGCATCATGTCGATCGCTGCGTGCGCCTCCTCCACGCTCGTGGCGACGACCACGCCCTTGCCGGCGGCGAGCCCGTCGGCCTTGACCACGATCGGCGCGCCCTGACGATCGACGTAGGCCTTGGCCTGCGAGGCGTCCTCGAAGGTGGCGTGGCGCGCGGTCGGGATGCCGTGCCGCACCATGAACTGCTTGGCGAAGTCTTTCGACGCTTCCAGCTGCGCGGCCGCGCGCGTCGGACCGAAGATCCTCAGACCTGCCTCGACGAAGGCGTCGACCACGCCTGCGGCCAGCGGCGCCTCGGGTCCGACCACCGTGAGCTGTATGCGTTCGCGCCGGGCGAACTCCACCAGCTCCGGCACGGCGGTGACGTCGACATTCTTCAAGCCTGGCTCGGTCGCGGTACCGCCGTTGCCGGGGGCCACGAAGACCCTCTGCACGCGCGGGCTCTGCGCCAGTTTCCACGCAAGCGCATGCTCGCGGCCGCCCGAGCCGATGACGAGAAGCTTCATTTCAGTGGCGGAAGTGGCGAATACCGGTGAACACCATCGCCACGCCGCGCTCGTCCGCGGCGGCGATGACCTCGTCGTCGCGCACGCTGCCGCCAGGCTGGATCACGGCCACGGCGCCCGCATCGGCGACGACGTCGAGCCCGTCGCGGAACGGGAAGAAGGCATCCGAGGCGACCACCGATCCCGCCAGCGCGAGCCCCGCGTTCTGCGCCTTCATCGATGCGATGCGGGCGCTGTCGACGCGGCTCATCTGGCCGGCGCCCACGCCGAGCGTCATGCCGCCGGCGCAGAACACGATCGCGTTCGATTTCACGAATTTCGCCACGCGCCAGGCAAACAGCAGGTCCGCGAGCTGGGCCTCCGTGGGCTGCTTCTTGCTCACGACCCTGAGATCCGCGCGCTCGATCCTGTGCGCGTCGGGACTCTGCACCAGCAGCCCCCCGCCGACGCGCTTGAAGTCGTACGTCTGGGCGTCGTGCGCAAGCGGCACTTCCAGCACGCGGAGGTTCTGCTTGGTCGCCAGCAGCTCGCGCGCCTCGGGCTCGACCCTGGGCGCGATGATCACTTCGGCGAACTGCTTGCCGACGGCCTCCGCGGCCGCGCGGTCGAGCGCGCGATTGAACGCGATGATGCCGCCGAAGGCGGAGACGGAATCGGTCTTGAACGCCTTCTGGTAGGCCGCGAGCAGATTCTCGCCGACCGCAGCCCCGCAGGGATTGGCGTGCTTGATGATGACGCAGGCGGGCTCGGAGAAGCCCTTGACGCACTCCCAGGCCGCGTCGGCGTCGGCGACGTTGTTGTAGGAGAGCTCCTTGCCCTGCAGCTGGCGGTAGTGGACGAGCCCGCCCGCGGCGGGCTTCTCGTCGCGGTAGAACGCGGCGGACTGGTGCGGGTTCTCGCCGTAGCGCATGTCCTGCAGCTTGCGGAACTGCAGGTTGAGCACGTCCGGGTATTCGCGCCGCCTGCCCTCGGCGTCGAGCGAGAAGAGATAGTTCGCGATGGCGCCGTCGTAGGCGGCGGTATGCGCAAAGACCTTCTTCGCCAGAGCGAGCCGGGTGGCGTCCGACACCGCGCCCGTGGCGCGGATTTCCTCGAGCACCGGCGCGTAGTCGGCCGGATCGACGAGGACCGCGACGCCGCCGTGGTTCTTCGCCGCGGCGCGCAGCATGGTCGGACCGCCGATGTCGATGTTCTCGATCGCGTCCTCGAGCCTGCAGTCCGGGTCCGCGACCGTCGCCTGGAAGGGATACAGGTTCACCACCAGCAGGTCGATCGGCTCGATGCCGGCCTCGCGGATCGCCGCCATGTGCGCCGCGACGTCGCGCCGGGCCAGCAGACCGCCGTGGATCTTCGGGTGCAGGGTCTTCACCCTGCCGTCGAGCATCTCGGGAAAACCCGTGTGACGGGAAACCTCGGTGACCGGAACGCCCTCCTTTTCCAGCAGCTTCGCGGTGCCGCCGGTGGACAGAACCGTCACGCCGAGCCCGACCAGCGCGCGCGCAAGCTCGACCACGCCTTCCTTGTCCGAGACGCTGATCAAAGCCTTCGCGATCCGGTCCATCGTTGCGCAGCCGCCCCGGAGCGAGCGTCAGCCCTTGATGCGCAGCCGCTGCATCTTGCTTCGCAGCGTGTTGCGGTTGATGCCGAGCATCTCCGCCGCCAGCGTCTGGTTGCCCTCGGCGAAGCTCAGCACCGTCTCGATCATCGGCTTCTCGACTTTTTTCAGCACCATGTCGTGGATGCCGGTCGGTTTCTCGCCGTCCATATCCTTGAAATAGCGCTCCAACGCGCGCCTGACGGCATCGGAGAGATCGTTGCTCCGAGTGCTCATGCGGCGATTCTTTCGCGACGGGCGGACGCGTCGTTCGCTGCCGCGGCCAGGTGCTCGAAGTAGCGACGCACCGCGGCGAGCTGGGCCGGGGCGGTCTCGATGCGGTTCGCCTCGCGGCGGAATTCTTCGCCGCGGGGAAGGCCGGCGACGGTCCAGCCGATGTGCTTGCGCGCCACGCGCGTGCCGTGCTCGTCGCCGTACAAATCGTACAGACCGATCAGGTGCTCGTGCAGCACGCCGCCGATTTCTTCTACCGTGGGCGGAGCGAGGCGCGTGCCGTGGACCAGGAAATGCTCGATCTCGCGGAAGATCCACGGCCTGCCGTGGGCGGCGCGGCCGATCATCACGCCGTCCGCCCCGGTGCGCCGCAGCACCTGCTCGGCCTCCTCGGGAGTCCGGATGTCGCCGTTGGCGATGACCGGAATCGCGAGGCGCGACTTCACTTCGGCGATCGTTTCGTATTCCGCCCTGCCGGCGAACCCGCAGGCCCGCGTACGGCCGTGGATCGCGAGCAGCTGCACGCCGGCAGCCTGCGCGATGAGCCCGATCCGAACCGCGTTGCGCCGCGCCGGGCTCGGGCCGGTGCGAATCTTGAGCGTGACCGGCACGTCGACCGCGGTGACCACGGCCTCGAGAATGCGCGCGACCAGCGCTTCGTCGCCCAGCAGCGCGGACCCCGCGTAGACATTGCAGACCTTCTTCGCCGGGCAGCCCATGTTGATGTCGATGATCTGCGCGCCGCGGGCCACGTTATAGCGCGCGGCGTCGGCCATCAGCGCGGGGTCGGCGCCGGCAATCTGGACCGAGACCGGCGCGGCTTCGCCCTCGTGATCGAGCCGCAGCCGGGACTTTCGGGAGCCGCGCAGCTCGGGCCTCGAGGCCACCATCTCGGACACCGCGAGCCCGGCGCCGAAGCGTCGCGCGAGCTGCCGGAAAGGTCGGTCGGTGACGCCCGCCATCGGAGCGGCAAACAACGCATTGCGAAGCACATGCGCTCCGATTCTCATGCTTTGTATGCGGCAGAAGTTTGCGAAGGGAGCGAAGATTCTAACATCGCGCCCCGCTCATGGAAGTGCGGACGGCCCGTAGATCATGCGACGCGCAAAAAGCCGCCGCGCGGGGGGCAGTGTGTCGAGCGCGGTCAGCGCCAGTCCGCGCACCGCGCTCACGGCCGGGTTGGTGCCGAGAAAGCCGCGGGCAAGCAGGTCCGTGACCCGTATCGTAGCGCCGGCGTCGAGGCGGCGCCTCGCCGCGAAACGGCCAAGGACGGCTGGGTCGCCGGGATCGTCTGCCGATTGCAGCAGGCCGGCGAGCTCCCAGGCGTCGCGCAAACCAAGATTCAGCCCCTGGCCTGCGACCGGATGCAGCGTCTGCGCCGCGTTGCCGATGAAGACTTCGCGCGTGCCGACGCGCGAGTCGCGAACGCGACGCGACAGTGGGTGCACCGCGCGCCCCTCGACCCCCAGCGGGCGGCCGATGCGGCGGCCGATGGCGCGGCTCAGCTCGTCCAGGAACGCCGCGGGTGTCGCATCGGCGAGGGCGCGCGCACGCTCCGGCGGCGCGCCCCAGACGAAGGCATAGCGTCCCGCCAGCGGCAGCAGCGCGAGCGGCCCCCCGGGAGTGAAGCGCTCGTACGCCGTCGTGCCTGCGCGGGGATCGACGTCGATCACCCCGACCACCGCGTCCTGGCCGTAGCGCTTCTCGCGCGCATCGTCCGAGGCGCCTTCCGCGTGCACGACGCAGCGTGCGGTCGGCCTGTCTCTTTCGGCGCCGTAGCGGACCTCGATGCCGCTCGACTCGAGGCGGGCGCTGAGCGCGGCGGCGAGCTCGCCGTATTCGACGACATAGCCCAGCGCCGGAACCCCGGCGTCGGCCGCGGTCAGCCGCGCGCGGCCGAAGCCTCCTGCCTGGGAGACCAGGATCGTCTCGATCGGCGAGGGCGCCAGCGCTGCCCAGGCGCCGACGCGCTCCAGGATCAGGCGGCTCGCGTACGAAAGCGCGAGCGGCCGGCGCGTGGCGGGACGGGAGCGCGCGCCGCCGTCCGGTTCACGCTCCAGGAGGACCACGCGCCGCGCGCTCGCGCGCAGCGCGAGCGCGAAGCTGCAGCCCACCGGCCCCGCGCCGGCGACCAGGACGTCAATTTCCCGCGCGCCCATCTCGCATCAAAGCCTCGATGTCCGCGGCCTGCTTGGGTGTCTCGTGGGTCAGCATCTCGCAGCCGGAGCCGGTCACCAGGACATCGTCCTCGATCCGGATGCCGATGTCGCGTAGCCGCTCGGGCACGTCTTCGGCGGCACGGATGTAAAGCCCCGGCTCCACCGTCAGCGTCATGCCGGGGACGAGGGAGCGCCACTGCCCGTCTCGCTTGTACTCGCCCGCATCGTGCACGTCGAGTCCCAGCCAGTGTCCCGTGCGGTGCATGTAGAAGCGCTTGTAGGTCTCTTTTTCGAGCACTTCGTCGAGGCTGCCGGCGAGCAGCTTCAGGTCGAGCATGCCCTGCGCGAGGACGCGCACCGCCGCGTCGTGCGGCACGTTCCATCCGTTGCCCGGCTTGACTTCCCCGATCGCCGCGCGCTGCGCGGCAAGAACCAGCTCGTAGACGTCCCGCTGTGCGCCGCTGAAGCGTCCGTTGACGGGAAAGGTGCGAGTGATATCGGATGCGTAGCCATCCACCTCGCAGCCCGCATCGATCAGCAGCAGGTCGCCGTCGCGCAGCTGCGCCTGGTTCGATACGTAGTGCAGCACGCAGGCGTTGGCGCCTCCGGCGACGATGGGCCAGTAGGCCGGGAACTGCGCGCCGGCGCGCCGGAACTCGTACAGCAGCTCGGCTTCGATTTCGTACTCGTGCCTTCCCGGACGCGCGGCCTGCATGGCGCGGCGGTGCGCGGCCGAGGAGATGGACGCGGCGCGACGCATCCGCGCCAGCTCGTGTTCGTCCTTGATCAGGCGCATTTCGTCCAGCAGCGCACGCACGTCCTGGACCCGCTCGGGTGCCTGCACGCCGGCGCGCGCCTTGGCCCTGACCGCGTTCAGCCAGCGCATCGCGCGCGCGTCCCAATCGGCGTCGGCGCCGAGCGGATAGAACAACGCGGGCTGGTTCTCGAGCAGTTGCGCCAGAGACTCGTCGAGTGCGCCGATCGGGCGGGCCTCGTCGAAGCCGAAGCGCTCGCGCGCGGCCTGCGGGCCCCAGCGCGAGCCTTCCCAGGTTTCGCGTTCATCGTTGCGCTCGCGGCAGAACAGCAGCGACCTCGGCGAATCGCCGGCGACGACGACCAGCGCGGCCTCCGGCTCGCCGAATCCCGTCAGGTGATAGAAGTGGCTGTCGAAGCGATAGGGGTAGTTCGAGTCCCGATTGCGCACGCGCTCGGGGGCGGTGGGGATCACCGCGACGCCCGTGCCCATGGCGCGCACGAGCCGGTCGCGCCGGGCCTGGTATACCGCGCTGTCGTTGGCGTTCATATCCATGCCTGCCTTACTCCTTCTTGTCTGCGGCGAGCTGCGAGTCGAGCAGCTCCGCCCAGCATGCCGCCTGTTGGTCCAGCCGCCCGCGTGTCCGTCGCGACAGGGCCGAGAGCGCCGCATCCAGCTCGTCGCGCGCCGCGCCGGGCTCCAGCTCGGCGATCAGCTGCCCGCACTGCTCGAGCAGCTCGCCCGCGGCGATCGCGGTCGCCAGCGCGCTCTTGAGCCGCTCCCGCGGCTGCGGAATCCAGCCGCGCGGCGCGCCGAGACCCGCCAGCCGCTCGCCGAGCTCGGTGATGCGCTTGCGCAGCTTGGGCAGCGCGCCGAGCCTGGAGGACTGCGCGCCGCCCCACACCGCAAGATCCGCGAGCGCGAGCCAGTCGCGCCGCAGCCCCGCCAGCCACTCGGCATCGCAGGCGAGCGCGAGATCGACCGCGTCAGCGTCCAGTGCCATGTCGCTGCGCCAGCAGCGCATCGAGGGCGGCCAAGCGCTCGACCGTGCCGACGTCCTGCCAGATGCCTTCATAGAGCCCGCCGGTGATGCGTCCGTGGTCTGCCGCGGCCCGCAGCAGCGGCGCGAGCGGCGCCCGGGTGCCGGGGTCGATCCCGTCCACGAGCGCGGGCGACATCAGGGCGATGCCGGCGTAAGTGTAACGTGCGCCGGCGCCGTTTCCGACCCTTCCGTCAGCGAGGCTGAAGTCTCCCTGCGGGTGGTGCGCCGGATTCGGCACCAGCACGAGATGCGCCAGGCCGCCATCGAGCGGCTCTCCGCGCAGGCGGGCGAAATCGCACTCGCAATAGACGTCGCCGTTCACGAGCAGGAACGGCGACGCGCCGAGCCAGGCGCGCGCCTGCGCGATTCCCCCGGCAGTCTCGAGCGGCTCGGCCTCGCGTGAATACTCGATCGCGAGCCCGAACGCGGCGCCATCGCCGATGCGGGCCACGATGAGGTCCGCGAAGTGCGAAACGTTGATCACGATCTCTCGGAATCCCGCTGCGGCGAGCCGCTCGAGGTGCCAGGCGAGCAGGGGCTTGCCGCCGACCTCGAGCAGCGGCTTGGGCAGCCGGTCGGTCACGGGACGCAGGCGCTCGCCGCGCCCGGCCGCGAGGATCATCGCCCTCATGCGGCCTTCCCGGCGGTATCGTCCAGCAGCCGCGCCAGCGGGGCGAGCGCCGCGTAGCGTCCTGCCACGGTGCGCGCATAGCCGACGAAGCGCGGCGTGTCGGCGAGATATTTCGGCTTGCCGTCCCGGTAGGTCAGGCGCGCGAAGATGCCGAGCACCTTGAGGTGGCGCTGCAGCCCCATCCATTCGAAACCTCGGTAGAACTCCGCGAAATCGGAGGCCACGGGCAGGCGCACCTTCTGCGCCGCGTCCCAGTAGCGCGCGCACCAATCGAGCACGCGCTTTTCGTCCCAACTGACGAAGGCGTCGCGCAGGAGCGAGGCGATGTCGTAGCTGATCGGCCCGATCACCGCGTCCTGGAAGTCGAGCACGCCGGGATTCGGGTCGCACAGCATCAGGTTTCGCGGCATGTAGTCGCGGTGCACGTAGACCGGCGCTTGCGCCAGGGCGCTCGCCGCGAGCTGCCCGAACGCGGTCTCGAGCACCGCGTACTGCGCAGCCGAAAGCGACAGGCCGAGGTGGCGCCCGAGGTACCACTCGGGAAACAGCGACATTTCCCTTCGCAGCAGCGCGTCGTCGTAGGGCGGCAGCTCGCCGGCGCGGGTGGCGAGCTGCCAGCGGATGAGCGCGCCGATGGCGTCCCGGAACAGCGGGTCCGGGTCCTGTTCGTCGAAGGCGTCCAGGTAGGTCGTGCGGCCGAGGTCGGAAAGCAGGAGGAAGCCCTGGGCGAGATCCTGCGCATGGACCTGGGGCGCGTTCACGCCTGCCTCGCGCAGCAGCCTCGCGACGTGCACGAACGGTCGGCAATCCTCCTTGTCGGGCGGCGCATCCATCGCAATGAAGCTGCGGCCGTCCGACAGCTCGGCGCGGAAGTAGCGCCGAAAGCTCGCGTCCTCGGACGCAGGCGCGAGGGCGAATGCGGAGCCCGGGAGCTGCGCTGCGAGCCAGCGCTCGAGCGCGTCGAGGCGTACGTCCACGAGTTCCGTTGCGAATTCCGCCGAATTGTGAGATTTTACCATCCAAGAATCACCCCTTCCCCTTCCGCCTATGCAGCACCGCTTCGCGCGGAAGCGGGCCGTTACCGCCGCCCGCTTCGCGACGCTGCTCATCATCCTTTGGGTTGCCCCCGGCGCGAGGGCGGATGCAGGCACACAGGCGCCGCAGGTCAAGCGCGAAGGTCCGACCACCATCGATGCGCAGAGCATTCAGGGCGTCTCCGAGCTCGAGCTGGTCGCGCACGGCAACGTCGAATTGCGCCGCGGCGACACCAGCATTTTCAGCGACTACCTGAAGTACAACCGGGAATACGGTCGGGTCGAGGCGCACGGCGGCGTGCGGATGCAGCGCGGCGGCGACCGCTTCTTCGGCCCGCGGCTGAGCTACGACACCCGTGTCGATACCGGCGTGCTCGAGCATCCGACCTTCGTCATCGAGCGCCGGCAGATCTCGCGCGGGACCGCGGACCGGATCGAGTTTCTCGGCAAGGACCATCTGCGGATGGACAACGCGACCTACACGACCTGCCCGGCGGACAGGGAGGACTGGAAGCTCGTGGTCGGCAAGCTGGACCTCGATTTCAACACCGAAGAGGGGCACGCACGCAATGCGAAGCTGAGATTCCTCGGCACCACGATCGCGGCGCTGCCTTACGCTTCCTTCCCGCTCGAGAACTCCCGCAAGTCGGGCTTCCTGACGCCGTACTACGCGCAGAACACGCGGCGCGGACTGGAGTTCGGCGTGCCGGTCTACTGGAACATCGCGCCCGAGCAGGACGCGACGTTCACGCCCGTCTACATGTCCAAGCGAGGCGTCCAGCTGAAGACGGATTATCGCTACATCAACCACAAGTACAGCGGCGAGCTGAAGCTGGAGTACCTGCCAGACGACCAGGCTTACGGCGCGTCGCGAACCGGCATATCGCTTCAGCACCAGCAGCAGTTCACGCCTCAGCTGCACGGCAACCTCGACCTGAACCGGGTCTCCGACGACAGCTACTTCGTCGACCTGTCGTCGCAGGTGCGGCAGGTATCGGTCACCAACCTGCAGGGCGAGGGCGATCTGACCTACGGCGGCTCGCTCGCGGGATGGGGCTACGGCGCGACCGCCAGGATTCAGCGCTTCCAGACGCTGCAGGACCCGCTGGCGCCGATCGTGCCGCCCTACGACCGGGTCCCGCAGCTCCTGTTTTCGACCGGCCGCAACGACATCGGCGAGTTCGCCGATCTGAACATTCCGGCCGAATATGTGCGCTTCAGCCATCCGACCCTTGTGGAAGGCTCGCGTTTCTCGCTCAATCCCACCATCGCGGCGCCGTTGCTTGCGCCCGGGTGGTTCCTGACGCCCAAGCTGGGGCTGCACTACGCCACGTATGCCCTCAACCGCACCAACCCCTCGCAGCCCGACAACCAAACGGTGTCGATTCCCTGGATGAGCCTAGACGGCGGCCTCGTGTTCGACCGGCCGGTGCACTGGTTCGGCGCGGACCTGACGCAGACTTTCGAGCCGCGGGTGTTCTATGTGCGCGTTCCCTATCGCGACCAGCGCCAGATTCCGTTGTTCGACACGGCGCTGGCCGATTTCAACTACGCCCAGATCTTCAGCGAAAACCGCTTTACCGGCGGCGATCGGTTCGGCGACGCGAACGAGGTCACGCTGGCGGCGACTTCGCGCCTGCTGACCCCAACGGGGCAGGAGATGCTGCGCGCCACCATCGGGCAGCGGTTGTACTTCAGCGACGAACGCGTCGCGCTGACGGCCGATTCGCAGCTGCGCACCTACGGCCATTCCGACGTGCTTGCCTCGGTCGGCGGTCATTTCACGGATGCCTGGACGTTCGACGCGACGACGCAATACGACCCGCGCGATCACGTGACGCAGCGCTACAGCGCGTCGGTGCGTTACTCGCCGGAAATCGCGAAAGTCCTGAATCTCAGCTACCGCTTCAACCGCGACCCGAGCAACCCTCTGCGGCAAATGGATCTTTCCGGCCAGTGGCCTGTCAAACCCGGGTGGTATGCGGTCGGACGGTACAACTACTCCTTTCTCGACAGTCGGCTGCTGGAAGGCACGGGCGGAATCGAGTACAACGCGGGGTGCTGGGTGTTCCGCGCGGTGTTCCAGCGCCTGCAGGCGGCCTCCCAGGTGGCCTCGACAGGCTTCTTCTTTCAACTCGAACTCAATGGACTCGGGGGCATCGGCACGGATGAAGCAATCAGCATACTCAAGCGCAGCGTGCCGGGTTACGCGGTCACCAACCCGCGCGAACAGAGCCTCGTTCCGCCCAGCCTGCAACAGCGGTTGCCGTTCGAGCAGATTTTCTAGAGGCCCGGAATGCGCAGCCTGATCGCCGCACTGGTGCTTTGCTTCGCCTTCGCGCCCGGCGCGTTCGCTCAAGCCATGTCGCTGGTGGACCGCGTCGTCGCGGTGGTCAACAAGGATGCGATCACCCTTTCCGAGCTGAATGATCAGGTGGCCGCGGCCGAGCGTCAGCTGCGCCGCCAGGGCACGCCGCTGCCGGACCACGCCACGCTCGAGCGGCAGGTGCTCGAGCGCCTGATCCTCGTCAAGGCGCAGCTGCAGCTCGCGAACGACCTCGGCATCAAGGTGGAGGACGTCCAGCTCGACCGCGCGGTCCAGCGCATCGCGGACAACAACGGCATGTCCCTCGCGGATTTCCGAAAGGCGCTCGAGAGCGGCGGGGTGTCGTTCGACAAGTTCCGCAAAGAGGTGCGCGAACAGATCATCCTGACCCGGCTGCGCGAGCGCGAGGTGGACAGCAAGATCCACGTGAGCGACAGCGAAATCGACATGTACCTGGAGCAGAACAAGGACACGTTGCAGCAGCAGACCGAATACAACGTGGCCCACATCCTGGTGCGGCTGCCCGATCAGGCCAGCCCCGAGCGCATCGAGGCGGCCCGCGCGAGGGCGGAGAAGGCGCGCGCCGAGGCGCTCGCCGGGGCCGATTTCGCCAAGCTCGCCGCGACCTACTCCGACGGGCCGGACGCGCTCAAGGGCGGCGAGCTGGGCTGGCGCTCGACGGCCAGGCTGCCGGACTTGTTCACGGCGGCGCTCAAGACCATGCAGGTGAACGGCATCAGCCCGGTGCTGCGCAGTCCGGCCGGGTTTCATATCCTCAAGCTGCTCGGCCGGCGCGAGGCCGGGGGTGCGGCGGGGCCGCCGGTCAAGCAGACCCACGTGCGCCAGATCCTGATCCGGACCAACCAGGCGGTTTCGGACGCGGACGCCAAGCGCACGCTGGAGAATCTGCGCGAGCGCATCGTGCGTGGCGGTGCGGATTTCGCCGAGCTGGCGCGCGTGCACTCCGAGGATGGCAGCGCGGCGCGCGGCGGCGACCTGGGCTGGCTCTATCCGGGCGATACGGCTCCCGACTTCGAGCGCGCGATGGACGCGCTCAAGCCCGGCGAGATCAGCCAGCCGGTCAAGACGCAGTTCGGCTGGCATCTGATCCAGGTGCTCGGGCGCCGCACGGCCGGGATGACTCCCGAGCGCATGCGCCTGCAGGCCCGGGAGGCGCTGCGCGAGCGCAAGTCCGACGAGGCCTACCAGGAGTGGCTGCGCAAGCTGCGCGACGAAACCTACGTCGAGATTCATCTTGGGGACCAGTGACCATGGCCGCCCGACGGCCGGTGATCGCGCTCACGTCGGGTGAGCCGGCGGGCATCGGCCCGGAGCTGTGCGCGAGTCTGGCGCGGCAGCCGTTGCCGGCGCGCGTGGTGGTGCTGGGCGACGAGGGACTGCTCGCCGCGCGCGGGGCCGCGCCCGGCAGCATTCAGGTCGAGCACGTGCCGCTCGCGGCACCCTCGGTCGCGGGCCGGCTCGATCCGGCGAACGGGCGCTACGTCCTCGAGCTGCTCGACCGCGCGGCCGACGGCTGCCTGTCAGGCGAATTCGATGCAATGGTCACGGCGCCGGTGCACAAGGGCGTGATCAACGACGCCGGGTTCGCGTTCACCGGCCACACCGAGTACCTCGCCGCGCGCGCCGGGGCGGCGCACGTCGTCATGATGCTGGTCGGAGGCGGACTTCGCGTCGCGCTCGCGACCACCCACCTGGCGCTGGCGGACGTCGCCCGCGCCATCACGCGCCAGAGCCTGATCGCGACGCTGCGCGTCCTCGACCGCGACCTGCGGCAACGCTTCCGGGTCGAGCACCCGCGCATCCTGGTCGCCGGGCTCAATCCGCACAGCGGCGAGGGAGGCCATCTGGGACGCGAGGAGATCGATGTGATCGAGCCCGTCTTGCGCGCGGCGAGCGCGGAAGGGATTGCAGTCGAGGGCCCGATTCCCGCCGACACGCTGTTCGTGCCGGAGCGCCTCAAGCGCGCCGACTGCGTGCTCGCGATGTACCACGACCAGGGGCTGCCGGTGCTGAAATACGCGAGCTTCGGCAAGGGCGTGAACGTGACCCTCGGGCTGCCGTTCGTGCGCACTTCGGTCGACCACGGTACCGCGCTCGACCTGGCCGGCAGCGGCCGCGCCGATCCGGGCAGCCTGCTCGAGGCGCTCCAACTTGCGATCAAGCTCGCACCGGCCGCGTAAGCGCTTCGGGCAGCACTTTCTGCACGACCGGCGGGTGCTGGAGCGGATCGTCGGCGCGATCGCGCCCGCGGCGGACGACGTGCTGGTCGAAATCGGGCCCGGCGAGGGGGCGCTGACCCGGGTCCTGCTCGATCGCGTGGACCGGCTCGCGGCGATCGAAATCGACCGCGATCTCGCCGCGCGGCTACGGGCGGAATTCCCCCCCGACCGGCTGACCGTACACTGCGCAGATGCGCTGCGGTTCGATTTCGCCGCGCTTCCCTCGGGCGTGCGCCTGCTCGGAAACCTGCCCTACAACGTCTCCACCCCGCTGTTGTTTCACCTCGCGGGCTACGTGGAGCGGGTGCGTGACATGCACTTCATGCTTCAGCGCGAAGTCGTCGAGCGGATGGTGGCCACACACTCGACACCGGCCTACGGCCGGCTGTCGGTGGCGCTGCAGACGCGGTTCCGGATGGAAAAGTTGTTCAACGTTCCGGCAAGCGCCTTCCGTCCCCCGCCCAAGGTCGAGTCGGCGGTCGTGCGGCTGCTTCCGCTCGCGCCGCAGGAGCGGCCGGAGATGGACTGGGACGTCTTTTCCCGCACCCTCGCGGGCGCCTTCTCCGCCCGCAGGAAGAGGCTCTCCAACGCGCTGCCGCTCGCGGCGGCGGATCTCGAGGCGCTCGGCATAGACCCGGGCCTGCGGCCCGAGAATCTCTCGCCGCAGGACTACGTGCGCATCGCGCAGCGGCTCACTTGCGCTTCTCGATAAACTCGATCTTGTAGCCGTCGGGGTCCTCGACGAAGGCGATCACGGTCGTGCCCCCCTTTACGGGGCCCGGCTCGCGCGTCACCTTGCCGCCCTTGGCGCGAACCGCCTCGCAGGTGCCGAGGATGTCGTCGACCTCGATCGCGACGTGCCCATAGGCGCTGCCCAGGTCGTAGTGGTCCACGCCGTGGTTGTAGGTCAGCTCCAGCACCGCGGTCTTGTCCTCGGTATCGTAGCCGACGAAGGCGAGCGAATATTTCTGCTCGGGCCGGTCGGTGCTGCGCAGCAGCTTCATGCCGAGCACTTCGGTATAGAAGCGGACCGAGCGGTCCATGTCTCCGACCCGCAGCATGGTGTGCAGAAGTCTCATTCTGGCTCCCGGAATTGTGGCAAAGACGCGCCCGCGAGCTCGAGCCGCTCGCGCGCGTCGCGCCATTCAGGATACAACGAGCCGAGCAGATTCCAGAAGCGTTTCGAATGATTGAGTTCGACCAGATGCGCCACCTCGTGCGCCACGACGTAATCGGCGAGCGTCGGCTCCAGATGCACCAGCCGCCAGTTGAGCCGGATGGATCCGCCCTCGGTGCAGACTCCCCATTGGTGGCGCGCGCGCGATAGCGCGACCGGCGGCGGGGCGAGGCCGAGCCGGGCCGCATAGTGGGCGGCGCGCGGGGCGAGGGCGGTCAAGGCTTGCCGCTTGAGCCATTCGACGAGCAGCCTGAGCACGAGCCCGGCGCGCCGCCCGGCAGGCGCCGAGACGACGACGCGCGTGGCGCTGCGCGCCACGTTGCCATGCCCTTCGCGCACCTCGAGCGCGACCTGTTCGCCGAACAGCGGCAGCACCTCGCCGTTTGCGCCCCGGATCACGGCCGGCGGCGGCACCGCGGCCCACTCGCTCAGCCTGGCGACGATCCAGTGGTGCTTTTCGCGCAGGAACGCCTCGATCTCGCGCCAGGGGGCTCGGTGCGGGGCCCGCACCGACAGGCCCGAGGCGTCGACCGTGAGGCCGATCGTGCGACGCTTCGAGCGCGTGAACCGGTAGGTCACGATGCGCTGCTCGGGGCTGGCTTCGTCGAAGAGGCTCAGCTGCTCGGGCAAAGCGTCTTCTGCTGCTCTTCGATCCACTGTTCGGCGATCGCGTTGATGGTCTTGGCGTCGCGCCCCGCGCTGTCGATCGCCGGTCCGATGCGGACCGTGATCGTACCGGGGCGCTTGATGAAGGCGTTGCGCGGCCACACCAGTCCCGCGTTGTGCGCCACGGGCACCACCGGTGCGCCGCAGTGCTCGGCGAGCATCGCGCCGCCCGGCTGGTACTTGCGCCGCTCCCCCGGGGGGATGCGAGTCCCCTCGGGAAAGACGACCACCCAGAAACCGCGCTCGATTCGTTCCTTGCCCAGCCTCACCAGGCGGCGCAGCGCCGCCGCTCCGCGCGAGCGGTCGATCGCGATCGGGCTGGTGAGCGCGAGCCCCCAGCCGAAGAAGGGAATCCACAGCAGCTCGCGCTTGAGCAGGTAGACCTGCGGCGGGAAGATGACCTGGAAGGCCATCGTTTCCCAGGCCGACTGGTGCTTGGCGAGGATCACCGCCGGGCGCTGCGGCAGGTGCTCCCGGCCCTCGACCTGCCAGCGGATGCCGCACAGCGTGCGCGCGAGCCACACCACCATTCGCGACCAGCCGGAGATGATCCGGTTGCGCGCGATCGGCGGCAGCGGAAAGGTGGCGAGCGCGATCACGGCGTAAGGCGGCGTGATCAGCACCAGCGCCAGCGCGAACAGGCTCGAGCGCAGCAGCGTCACGGCGCGATGTGCTCGGCGAACGCCGCGAGGTCGTCGAATACGAGCGTGCCCTGCGGCAGGTCTCCCGCGGCCTGCGTTTTCCTGCCCTTGCCGGTGAGCACGAGAACCGGCCTGGCGCCCGCCGCGGCGGCGGCCTGCATGTCGCGAACCGCGTCGCCGACCATGTACGCCTCGTCCAGCGGCACGTTGAAGCGGCGCGCGATCTCGAGCAGCATTCCCGGCCTGGGCTTGCGGCATTCGCAGTCGGAATCGGCCGCGTGGGGGCAGAAGAAGATCGCGTCGATGCGGCCGCCCGCCTGGGCCGCGGCGCGGTGCATGGCGTTGTGGATCGCGTTGAGCGTCGTCATGTCGAACAGCCCGCGCGCGATCCCGGACTGGTTCGTGGCGACCACGATACGGTAGCCCGCCTGGGTGAGGCGCGCGATCGCCTCCATGCTGCCCTTGATCGGCTTCCATTCCTCGGGCGACTTGATGTACTGGTCGCTGTCGTGGTTGATCGTGCCGTCGCGATCGAGAATCACGAATTTCACTTCGCGAGCCTCGATATGTCGGCGACATGGTTCATCGCGCTATCCAGTTGCATGAGCAGCAGCAGCCTGTTGTTGCGAAGCTGCGAGTCTTCGACGTTGACCATGACGCGGTCGAAGAAGTCGTCGACAGGCGCCTTGAGGGCGGCCAACAGGCAAAGTGCGTCGGTAAATTTCTCGTGCTCGAGTTTGGACTGCGCGTCGCCGTCAACCTTTTGGAAGGCGTCGTAGAGCGCCCGCTCCGCCGGCTCGACGAGCCGGGACTCGGAAAAGAGGTCTGCCGTCGCCGGCGGCGACTTATGCAGGATATTGCGTATCCGCTTGTTTGCTGCCGCGAGACTCTCGGCTTCGGGCAACGCCTCAAATGCCTTGACTGCCTCGAGCTGCTGCGGCGCCAGCCGAATCTCGGGGTGACGACGGCTGAGTACGGCCTCGACCTGCAGCGTCGAGAATCCCTGGTCTTTGAGGTAGCCGAAGAAGCGCTCAAAGATGAAAGTCTCGAGGTTCGCTTGCGCGTTCCGTTCCTGCGCACCGAATACGTCGAATGCGCCTCTCAGCAGCCGATCCAGCGCGAGGGGAAGCCGGTTCTCGACGACGATCCTGAGGATTCCCAGAGCGGCTCTGCGCAGACCGTAGGGATCCTTCTCCCCGGTCGGCTGCTCGCCGATGCCGAACAGGCCGGCCAGCGAGCACAGCTTGTCCGCGAGCGCGACCGCAGCGGCGATCGGGCCCTGCGGCAGCCGGTCGCCGGCGAAGCGGGGAAGGTAGTGCGCCTCGATCGCGTCGCCGACTTCGGCGGGCTCGCCGTCGTGGCGTGCGTAGTAGCGTCCCATGACGCCCTGCAGCTCGGGAAACTCGCCGACCATGCCGGTGAGAAGGTCCGCCTTGCACAGCCACGCCGCGCGCTCGGCGAGCGCCGCGTCGGCGCCGAGCTCGCGCGCGATGCGGCCCGCGAGCAGCTGGATCCGCTCGACGCGCTCGAGCTGGCTGCCCAGCTTGTTGTGCCAGACGACCTGGGCGAGCCGCGGCACGCGCGCCTCCAGGCGCGACTTGCGGTCCTGGTCGTAGAAGAAGCGCGCGTCCTCCAGCCGCGGCCTCACCACCCGCTCGTTGCCGTCGATGATGTGGCGCGGGTCGTCGACCCGCATGTTGGAGACGATGAGGAACTTCGGCTGCAGCCTGCCGCTTTCGTCGAAGAGCGGGAAGTACTTCTGGTTCTGCTGCATGGTAAGGATCAGGCACTCCTGCGGCACTTCCAGGTACGCGGGATCGAAGCTCCCCACGTAGACGCTGGGATGCTCGACCAGCGCCGTAACCTCGTCGAGCAGGTCGGCGAACTCGCCCAGCCTCGCTTTCAGCTCTCCGGCCTGCGTCCCGAGCTGACGCTCGATCTCCGCCCGTCTCACGGCGAAGTCGGCGATCACCATGCCGTCGTCGCGCAGCCGTGCCTCGTACTCGTCCGCGCTCTTGAGCGCGATCGGGCCAACGGCCATGAAGCGGTGGCCGCGCGTGGTGCCGCTCGCCGATACGCCGAGCACCGTGCCCGGCACGACGCGCGCGCCGTGCATCATCACCAGGCCGTGCACCGGCCGCACGAACTGCGCTTCGCCGTCGCCCCAGCGCATCGTCTTCGCCACGGGGAGCTTGCCGAGCGCCTGTTCGACGACCAGCGCGAGGACCGCATCGAGTTCCGCGCCGGGAAGAGTGAAATTCGCGACTACGATTTCGCCTTTCGCCGTCTGGCGCCGTTCCAGGGACTCGGGTGCAAGCTTGTGCTTTCTTGCAAAGCCCTCGACTGCTTTCGGGTTCGAACTTGGCGGGCCTTCTACGGAGTGATCGGAGTCGGGCGCCTTGGCGCGTACTCCGGACACAAGCACGGCGAGTCTTCTGGGGGTCGCGAACCTACGAAATTCTGGCTTGGGGTCCGTCAGTCGATACTTGACGATGTCCGATACCACCTGATCGGCGAAGGCATCGGCGAGCCTGCGCAGCGACTTGGGCGGCAGCTCTTCGGTCAGAAGCTCGACGAGAAGGCTCGCCTGCATCAGGAACCGCCCTTCGCCATCGGAAACCCGAGCCGCTCGCGCGATTCGTAGTAGGCCTGCGCGACGGCGCGGGCGAGCGCGCGCACGCGGCCGATGTAGGCGGCTCGCTCGGTGACCGAGATGGCGCCGCGCGCATCGAGCAGGTTGAAGGCATGCGAGCACTTCATGACCATCTCGTAGGCGGGCAACACGCACTGCGCCTCGATCAGGCGCTTCGCCTCTGCCTCGAACTGCGAGAAGTGCCCGAACAGCATGTCGGCGTTGGAGAGCTCGAAGTTGTAGCGCGACTGCTCGACCTCGTTCTGGTGGTAGACGTCGCCGTAGCTCACGCCCGGGGTCCAGACCAGGTCGTAGATGCTTTCCTTGCCCTGCAGGTAGAGCGCGAGGCGCTCGAGGCCGTAGGTGATTTCTCCCAGCACCGGCTTGCAGGTCAGGCTGCCCACTTCCTGGAAGTAGGTGAACTGGGTGACCTCCATGCCGTCGAGCCACACTTCCCAGCCCAGCCCCCAGGCGCCCAGCGTGGGCGACTCCCAGTCGTCCTCGACGAAGCGGATGTC
>CAZLUX010000044.1:0-18443 GCA_964562815.1 uncultured Enterobacteriaceae bacterium | reverse complement strand
TGCCTGTCGTGCACGCCGGGCCTGTCGCCGGTGTCGTTCTCCGAGCGCGTGGTCGAGCACGTCAAGGCCCGCAAGGACAAGATCCACAGCTGGTTCATGGACATGAACCTGCTGCTGGGCTACTGGGGCGCGACCACCCGCACCTACCACCACACCGCGCCGACGAATTCGCTCTTCGCGCTGCACGAAGCGCTCCTGCTGATCCGCGAGGAAGGGCTCGAGAACAGCTGGGCGCGGCACCACCGCCACCACGTCGCGCTCAAGGCCGGCCTCGAGGCGATGGGCCTGAAATTCCTGGTCAAGGAGGAAAACCAGCTGCCGCAGATGAACGCGGTGCTGTGTCCCGAGGGCGTCAACGAGGCCGACGTGAGGAAGACCCTGCTCGGCGAGTTCGGCATCGAGATCGGGGCGGGGCTCGGGCCGCTCGCGGGCAAGATCTGGCGCTTCGGCCTGATGGGCTACTCGTGCCGACCGGACAACGTCATGCTGTGCCTGTCGGCGCTCGGCTCGGTGCTCGAGGACATGGGCCTGCCGGTGCACGTCGGCGACGCGGAAGCCGCGGCGCACGGCGCCTACGCCAGCATGCACGCGAGCGACGCGCAGCGCAAGAAACGCGCCGCCTGAGCCGCGAAACGCCGGACCGCGCACGGCTTACTGCGGCAGCCTGTAGCCTTTGTCGCGGAACAGGCGCAGGCAGGCGTCGACCGCTTGTGGGTCGTAAAGCCTGCCGCGGCCCTGGGAGATCTCCTCCAGGGCGGCGTCGATGCCGCGCGCCGGCCGGTACGGGCGGTGCGAGCCCATCGACTCGACCACGTCGGCGACCGCAAGGATGCGCGCTTCGAGGATGATCTGGTCGCCCTTAAGCCCTTGCGGATAGCCGGATCCATCCAGGCGTTCGTGGTGCTGCCGCGCCACCTCCGCGATGGGCCACGGAAAGCGGATGTCCTTCAGGATGTCGTAGCCGGACTGGGCGTGAGTCTTCACGATTTCGTATTCCGCAGGTTGCAGGCGCGTGGGCTTGGACAGGATCTCGGCCGGAACCGAAATCTTGCCGATGTCGTGCAGGCTGCCGGCAACCTCCATCCCGCGGCAACGCTCGGCGTCGAGGCCAACCTCGCCGGCGATCGCCGCGGCGAGTCTGCCCACGCGTAGCTCGTGTCCGGCGGTATAGGGATCGCGGATCTCGATCATAGTCGAGACAGCCCGGATCGTGCCCGTCATGGTCTCTTCCAGCTCCTCCATGTACTGGCGCACGCGTTCGCCCGCCTCCTTGAAATCCGAGATGTCCTCCACCTGAACCACCAGGTGGCGCAGCTTGCCTGCTGCGTCGCACACGCGTGCCGCGTTCGCCCTGACCCAGACGAAGCGGCCTTGCTTGTGCACGATGCGGCCCTCGGCACGGACCGTTTCCCGCTCGCCCGTAAGCATCTGCCCGAAAAGCTGCATGAGCGGTTCGACGGTCTCCGGCGCGAGGAAGACCGGGAACGCTGAACCGACCAACTCGGATTCGGGATAACCCGTGATCGTGCAGAGAGAGGGGTTGACCTTGATCAGGCGCGCATCCGGCGCAATCAAAGCGATGCCGATGCTCGCGCTCTCAAACGCCTGCTTGAAGCGTTCTTCGCTGTCTGCAAGCTCGCGCTCCGCCGCGCGCCGGCGATCGTTGTCGGTAAAACGCGTAAGCGCGTAGCCGACGTCGCGCGCCGTCTGGTCGAGCAGCTGCACAACTTCCTCGTTGAAGAAGCCGGCGTTCGCGGCGTGATAGCTCAACGTGCCGACGATTTCGCCTTCGATCCTGAGAGGGAACGCAGCGGAAGAAACGACGCTCAGCCCCGCTGCCTGCTTGCGCCAGGGCTCGAGCTCGGGGTCGTGCATGAAGTCCTCGATGACCACCGGACGGCCCTCGCGGATGGCCCGTCCGATCGGTCCCCGGCCGTGCGGGTCGTCCGCGTCGATGTTGATGTCCGCGTCCGCCAGGTAGTTCTCGAGCCCGCGCGACATTGCGACCGGCCGCACTTTGCCGCTGGCGCGGTCGACCATGCTTATCCATGCGCCGGCCAACGCCCCGACTTCGACCGCGATTCGACAGATCTCGCCCATCATCTCATCGCGTGAATTCGCCTGCACCAGCGCTTCGTTGGTCTGCCAGAGCGTCTGGTAAAGGCGGTTGAGAGTGTGGATGCGCGCCTCGGTGGCCTTGCGCTCGCTGATGTCGCGGATCACCGAGTGGAAGAACTCTCGCCCCTCCACTTCGAATCTGCGCGCGCTCACCTCGACCGGGAAGGTCGTTCCGTCCTTTCGCTGGTGGGTCGTTTCCAGAGTGGCGGAACCGCTCTCGAGGACAGCACGCATTCCGTGCCTGAAGCCGGCGCGCACGTCGGGCGCGCGCAGGGTGCCGCCCGGCATGCCGTGAAACTCCTCCGTCGCGTATCCGTACATCTCACAAGCGCGCTCGTTTGCCTCGATGATGCGGCCATCGGCGTCGTAGAGGAACGTCGCGTCGTTCACGTAGCGCGTCAGGCTGCGGAAATGCTCCTCCAGCGCGGTGCGCTCGAGCGCCGCCTTGTGTCGAAAGAGCTTGCTTGCCAGGTCGCGCCGGCGCTCGTACCAGAACACCGCCAGGCCCGCGAGCGCGATGAGAAGGAAGACCCAGGCAGCGGTCACCTTGGCGCTGCCCATCGTCGGCGCCAGCGCCTCCGCGCGGTCGAGCTTCTCGAGCACGTGCCAGTCTGTGCCGCTGATCGGGGCGGCGGCATAGAGCACGCGCGCGCCGCGGTAGTCGACGCCTTCGTGGACGCCTGAAATGCCGCGCGTCGCGAGCGCCGCCGGCAGGTCCGGCCGCGTGATCGGCAGGCGGGCCGGCAGCCTGCCCTCAGGGTCGAACTTGCGCGGGCTGATGAACTCGACCGCGTCGCCGTTGCCGCGCACCAGCAGCGCTTCCCAGGAACCGGCGGGCTGATCCTGAAGGATGCCGAAGAGCACATGACGCGGGTCCGCGTACGCGGCGAGCACTTCGCGCGGAATCTGGTCGCTCCCGTGCGGCGCGCGCAGGGGAAGCATGAACGCAATGAGCGGCGGCTTCCCTTGCTCGAGCGGGTAAGGGCCAATCATCAGTTGCCGCCCCGTGTTGGCGACAGCCGCAACCGTGGCGCGGACTCGCGCAACGTCAGCGAAGGTCTGTCCCACTCCTACGAGTTCGCGGCCATCGCCGCGCACGACCGACACCCCGCTGTAGCCGTAATTGGCGCGCACATTCTCGAGGTACGCGCGCGCCTCGATCAGGTGCCGATCCTCAGCACCTGCATCGAGGAGCAGGTGGCCGATGGTGGGGCCGATGACGCGGGTATCCGCCCAACGTTCGTCGAGCCAGCGCTCGATGGCGGCTTTCCGCAGGCCGACTTCCTTGCTTAGCTCAGCGCTGTACTGTCTTTCAGCCTCGCGCGACTGCGACCGATAACTCAGGTAGCCGAGCGCCGATGAGAGACCTGCAAGCGCCAGGAAGACCGCCGCGCTTGTTGCCACCGAGGCGCGTGTACGCGTTCGGAGGCGAATGGGTCTCGCGCGAGCCCTTATCCAGCTGTGTCGCCGGTGTCGCGTCGGAGTTCCCTCTGCTTGTTCCTCGCCACGGTGCTAGGCATGCCCGACCAGGCCAAGGTCGTGTTTCTGGCCTCGAGGCTAGCATGGTTTTGATGCGACTCAAAGGCCCAGGCGTTGCCAGACGGTCGACGTGAGCCCAGCCTGGTTGAGCGTGTAGACGTGCAGTCCCGGCGCGCCTCCATTTATCAATTTGTCGCACAGGTCGGTCACGACGTCGAGGCCGAAGGCGCGGATCGAGGCGGTATCGTCGCGGAAGCTCTCGAGCTTGAACCGCATCCAGCGCGGGATCTCCGCGCCGCAGGCGTCCGAGAACCGCGCCAGCTGGGAGAAGTTGCCGATTGGCATGATGCCCGGAACGATCGGCACGGCGATCCCCGCGGCGCGGCAGTCGTCGACGAAGCTGAAGTAGGCGTCGGGGTTGTAGAAGTACTGCGTGATCGCGCCGTTGGCGCCGGCGTCGACCTTCTTCTTGAAGTACCGGATCTCGTCCGCGGCGTTGCGAGTCTGCGGGTGGTACTCGGGGTAGCACGCGACCTCGACCTGGAACCAGTCGCCGGTGGTCTCGCGGATGTAGGCGACCAGCTCGTCGGCGTGGTGGAACTCGCCGGACGCGGCGAGGCCGGAAGGCAGGTCGCCGCGCAGCGCAACGATGTGGCGAATGCCTTCGGCCCGGTAAAGCTCGAGCTGCGCGCCGACATCGGACCGCGACGACGCGACGCAGGATAGGTGCGGCGCGGCTTCGTGCCCCGCGGCCCGGATCTCGCGCACCGTTTGGAGGGTTCCTTCCCGCGACGAGCCGCCCGCGCCGAAGGTCACCGAGAAGAAGCGCGGCTTGAGCTGCGCCAGCTGCTGCCAGGTCGCGCGCAGCTTGTCTCTTCCCTGCGGCGTCTTCGGCGGGAAGAACTCGAAGCTGAAATCGAGATTCGGGGCCGCGCTCATCGCTTGCCCTCGACGAAGGGCTTGAGGGCGGCGTAGATGGCCCTATTCGCGGGCGCCTCGAGCCCGGCTTCGCCGGCCATGCGCGCTACCGCCCCCGAAAGCCAGGGCGCCTCGAGCCTGCCGCCGGCATCGAGGTCGCCGTGCATCGACGAGGTCATCTCGGCGGGGAGGCCGTCGACCATCTTGAGCGTCGCGGCGACCAGGTCGTCCGCGAGCGCGACGCCGCGTCGCCTCCCGACCGTCCAGGTCTCGCGCATCGCCGCCTCGAGCAGCCAGCGCAGGTCGGGATCCGCGCGCACTACGCCGACGCGCGAGCGCGCAACGCTGGTGGTTCCGCTGATCGCCACCAGCAGCACGAACTTCTCCCACAGCACGCGCACGATGTCGTCGCTGAGCTCGGCGTTGATTCCGGCTTTGACGCAGGCGTCATGGAACGTTTGCGCCACCGCGCGCTGCGAGGGCTCGACCGGGCCGAAGCGAAGCCGCGCCATCGTCCCGGTCTGCACGATCTCGCCCGGCGCGCCGATGCGCGCCGCGATGTAGGCCGCGCCGCCCATCACGTGCCCGCGCCCGAGCACCGCGCCGATTCGCTCGATCGATTCGACGCCGTTCTGGAACGGGATCACCATGCCGCCCTTGGCGACGAGCGGGCGGATCGCCTCGGCCGCGCTCTCGGTGTCCCAGAGTTTCACCGCGAACAGCACGATATCGGCGTCGCCCAGCTCGGCCGGCTTATCGGATGCTCTGACCTTCATCGTCACGTCGCCGGCAGGGCTCTTCAGCGTGAGGCCCTTCGACCTGAGCGCATCGAGATGCTTACCCCGGGCGACGAACGACAGGTCGTGCCCGGCCTGCGCCAGCCGCCCGCCGAAGTAACCGCCGACACCGCCCGCGCCCATCACCGCGATCTTCATGGTCTATCGATCCTTTCCACGTGGATGTGCACGCGTCGCTCGGGGAACACCACCGAGGACAGCGCCCAGGAGACGATGCTGTAGATGATCGCGCCAAAGAACCCCGACCAGAAGCCCGCCACAGCGAAGCCCTTCAGGTACGAGCCGACGAGCCAGAAGAGCAGCCCGTTGATGACGAAGATGAACAGGCCGAGGCTCAGGATCGTCGCCGGCAGCGTGAGCAGGACCAGGATCGGCCGGATGACCGCGTTCACCAGCCCCAGCACCACGGCTGCGACCAGCGCGGTGCCGAAGCTGTCGACGTGGATGGACGGCATCACGTACGCGACCGCGAGCAGGGCCAGCGCGTTGATCAGCCAGACGATGAGGATTCTCAGCATGGTGATGCCGCGCGGCCGGCTCCTGACCTGGTGTCTAGTAGCGATAGTGCTCCGTCTTGTACGGGCCCTCTTTCGGCACGCCGATGTAGGCCGCCTGCTCGTCGGTCAGCTCGCTCAGCTGGGCGCTGAGGGTCGTGAGCTGCAGCCGCGCGACCTTCTCGTCGAGCGCCTTGGGCAGGATATAGACGCCCACGGGGTAGTCCTTCGTCTTGGTGAAGAGCTCGATCTGCGCCAGCACCTGGTTGGCGAACGACGAGCTCATGACGTAGGACGGGTGGCCGGTGGCGCAGCCGAGGTTCACCAGGCGCCCCTCGGCGAGCAGGATGATCCGCTTGCCATCCGGGAACACCACGTGGTCGACTTGGGGCTTGATGTTCTCCCACTTGTAATCCTTGAGCGCGGCGACCTCGATCTCGTTGTCGAAGTGGCCGATGTTGCACACGATGGCGTTGTTCTTCATCGCTTTCATGTGCTTGTGCGTGATGACGTGGTAGTTGCCGGTGGCGGTGACGAAAATGTCGGCCTTGTCGGCGGCGTAGTCCATCGTCACCACGCGAAAGCCCTCCATCGCGGCCTGCAGCGCGCAGATGGGGTCGATCTCGGTGACCCAGACCTGGGCCTGCAGGCCCCGCAGCGCCTGCGCCGAGCCCTTGCCGACCTCGCCGTAGCCGCCGACCACGGCGACCTTGCCCGCCACCATCACGTCGGTGGCGCGCTTGATGCCGTCGACCAGCGACTCGCGGCAGCCGTAGATGTTGTCGAACTTCGACTTGGTGACCGAGTCGTTGACGTTGATCGCCGGGAACAGCAGCCGCCCTTCCTTGTGCATCTGGTACAGGCGGTGCACCCCGGTGGTGGTTTCCTCGGTGACGCCCTTGATCTCCGCCCCGATCTTCGTGTACCAGCCCGGCTGCGCCGCGAGGCGCTTCTTGATCGCGTTGAAGAGCGAGGTCTCTTCCTCGCTGGTCGGCTTGGCGATCACGGAAGGGTCCTTCTCGGCGCGCCGGCCGAGGTGCGCGAGCAGCGTGGCGTCGCCGCCGTCGTCGAGGATCATGTTCGGGCCCTTGCCGCCCTCGAATTCGAAGATGCGGTGGGTGAACTCCCAGTATTCGTCGAGCGACTCGCCTTTGTAGGCGAACACCGGCGTGCCGCCGGCGGCGATCGCCGCCGCGGCGTGGTCCTGGGTCGAGAAGATGTTGCACGAGGCCCAGCGCACCTCGGCGCCCAGCGCGCGCAGCGTCTCGATCAGGACCGCGGTCTGGATCGTCATGTGCAGCGAGCCGGCGATGCGGGCGCCCTTGAGCGGCTGCGCCTTCGCGTACTCCTTGCGGATCGCCATCAGTGCCGGCATTTCGGTCTCGGCGATCGCGATCTCCTTGCGACCGAAGTCCGCGTCTTTGATGTCGGCGACCTTGTAGTCGGTGAATTTCGGATTGGGTGCGTTCATTTTCGGCCTCCAGAAAAGCAAAGCGCCCGCATCGTTTCCGATGCGAGCGCAGTTTGATTTAGCTGAGCCTGGTCCCCTCGGGGATCGCAGCGCTCCTCAGCAGCCGTAATTATACCTAGGCGGCCTGTTTGAGGGCCAGCGCCTTGTCGGTCGCTTCCCACGTGAACTCCGGCTCTTCGCGTCCGAAATGGCCGTAGGCCGCTGTTTTTCTGTAGATCGGGCGAAGCAGATTGAGCGTCTGGATGATCGCCTTGGGCCGCAGGTCGAAGGTCGTCGCCACCAGCTTGGAGAGCGCGTCGTCCGACATCTTGCCGGTGCCGTGCGTGTCGACCATCACCGATACGGGCTTGGCGACGCCGATCGCGTAGGCCACCTGCACCAGGCATTTCGAGGCGAGGCCCGCGGCGACCACGTTCTTTGCCACGTAGCGTGCGGCATAGGCGGCCGAGCGGTCGACCTTGGACGGGTCCTTGCCCGAGAATGCCCCGCCGCCGTGAGGCGCCGCACCGCCGTAGGTGTCGACGATGATCTTGCGCCCGGTCAGGCCGCAATCCCCGTGCGGCCCGCCGACGACGAAGCGCCCGGTCGGGTTGACCAGAAACTTGATGTCTCCCTTGACCAGTTCCTTCGGCAGCATCGGCTTGATGATCTCCTCGATCACGCCTTCGGACAGCTGCTCGTGGGTGACGTCGGGCGCGTGCTGCGTCGACAGCACGACCGTGTCGATCGCCACGGGCTTGCCGTTGGCGTACTTGACCGTCACCTGCGATTTCGCGTCGGGGCGCAGCCACGGCAGGCGGCCGTCGCGGCGCAGCTCGGCCTGGCGCTCGACGATGCGGTGCGAGAGGTGAATGGGCAGCGGCATCAGCTGCGGCGTCTCGTCGCAGGCGTAGCCGAACATCAGTCCCTGGTCGCCGGCGCCCTGGTCGAGGTCGATGCCCTTGCCTTCGTCCACGCCCTGCGCGATGTCGGCGGACTGCTTGTCGTAGCACACCATCACGGCGCAACCCTTGTAGTCGATGCCGTACTCGGTGTTGTCGTAGCCGATGCTCTTGATCGTGTCGCGGGCAACCTGCTGGAAATCGATGTCGGTGGCGGCGGTCGTGATCTCGCCCGCCATCACGACGAGGCCCGTCGTGACCATCGTCTCCGCCGCAACCCGTGCGCGCGGGTCTTTCGCTAGAATCGCGTCAAGTACGGCATCGGAGATCTGGTCGGCGACCTTGTCCGGGTGACCTTCGGAGACCGACTCCGAAGTAAATAGGAATTCGCTCATGTCTTTAGCGCCTCAAGTGTTGTGGCCGCCGCAATGAGCATGCGGCGAGCGGGTTGCGGAGAGCCCGCAAGGATACCAAAGTTTTTGATCGGGTCTCACAGAACCTGATAAATCAAGGCGATGCGCGCATTCCGATGCTGCTGTTGATGCGCCTGCTTGCGGTGCTCCCGCTGCCGCTGCTGCACGCCGCGGGGGCGCTGCTCGGCTGGGCGGCCTACGCGGCCTCGCCGACTTATCGGCGTCACCTCCTCGAGAACCTCGCCCAGGCCGGCTACCGGGATGCGGCGACGCGCCGCGCCGCCATCGCCTCGGCAGGCAAGGGCGTGCTCGAGCTGCCCGCAATCTGGCTGCGGCGGCGAGCCGATGTCTTGCGCTGGGTGCGGCGCATCGATGGCGAGCAGTTGATCGAGGGCGCGCGCAAGCAGGGGCTGGGCATCGTGTTCCTCACGCCGCATCATGGCTGCTTCGAGATCACCGCGAAGGTGGCGGCCGAGCGATTCCCGATCACCGCGCTGTACCGGCCTCCCAAGCTGCGCTTCGTGCAGACGTTGATCGAGCGGGGCCGTTCGGGGCCGAACCTGCGCCTCGCGAGGCCGGATTACGCAGGCGTGCGCGAGCTGCTCGGCGCGCTCAAGCGCGGAGAGACGGTGGGCATGCTGCCGGACCAGGTGCCGAGCGAGGGCGAAGGCGAGTGGGTGGATTTCTTCGGCCGGCCCGCGTACACGATGACGCTTGCCGGCCGGCTCGCCGGCCGCGCGGGGACCGTCACCCTGCTCGCTTTCGGCGAGCGCCTGCCGCGCGGCAGGGGCTACGTGGTACACCTGCGGCCGCTGCCGCCGGCGCAGACCGGGGAATCGGATGCGCGGCGCGTCAACCGCGCGCTGGAGGCGCTGGTGCGCGAATGTCCGCAGCAGTACCTCTGGGGCTACAACCGTTACAAGCAGCCGCGCCGCGCGCCGCCGCCGCCGGGAGCCGCCACTTGATCCGCGTGCTGTTCGCAGCGATGTGGCTGCTGCACCTGCTGCCGAACCGGGCGCTGGCCGCAGTCGGAAACGCGTTGGGACCGCTCGCGTACCGCTTGGTCGCCGAACGGCGCAGGGTGACGCGCGTGAATCTCGGCAAGTGCTTTCCGTGGATGGCCACCGCCGAGCGCGAGCGGCTCGCGCGGGCGCACTTCAGCGCCTGGTGCCGCAGCTTCCTCGACCACGCGCTCTTGTGGTGGGCGCCACGCGGCCGCATCGAACAACTGATACGGATCGAGGGGCTGGAGCACCTGCGCGCGCTCGAGGGCGCGCCGGCGATCTTCTTCGTGCCGCACTTCGTCGGTCTCGACGCAGGATTTGCGCGGCTCGCCTGCGAGATCGACATGGTGAGCATGTATGCGCAGCAGAAGAACGCGCGCCTGTCCGCGCGCCTGCTGGCCGGACGGACGCGCTTTGGAAATCAGAAGCTGGTCTCGCGCCAGGACGGCATCCGCGCGGTGCTCGGCCCGATGCGGGAGGGCCGCCCGCTGTACTACCTCCCGGACATGGACTACGGGCCCCGGGGGGCGCTGTTCGTGCCCTTCTTCGGCGTGCCGGCGGCGACCATGCCGGGGCTGGCGCGCATCGCGCGCGTAACTGGGGCAAAGGTACTACCGTGCGTGACCCGGATGCTCCCGGACGGTACCGGCTACGTGGTCTCGATCGAGCCGCCCTGGCGCGATTTTCCGAGCGAAGACGTGGAGGCGGACACGCTGCGCATGAACGCGTACATCGAGCGCAGGGTGCTCGAGGCGCCCGAGCAGTATTACTGGATGCACAAGCGGTTCAAGACGCGCCCCGAGGGACAGGCGCGCTTTTACGCATAGAATTGCGACTCGTGTTTCGAAATCCCCCGGACCAGGACATGCGTGCGCTGTTCGCGCGTGCGAAAACCATCGCGGTGGTCGGACTGTCACCCAGACCCGAGCGCCCGAGCCACCGCATCGCGCGCCGGCTCAAGGCGTGGGGCTACCGCGTGATCCCGGTGCGACCGGCGGTGAGCGAGGTGCTCGGTGAAAGGGCCTATCCCTCGCTGGCAGCCGTTCCGGAAAGGATCGACCTGGCAAACGTATTCCGCGCCGCGGACGAGGTCGGTCCGATCGTCGAGCAGTGCATTGCGCTCAAGCTGCCGGCCATCTGGATCCAGCTCGGCATCGTCAACGAGGAGGCGGCCGAACGCGCACGGGCGGCCGGCATGTTCGTGGCAATGGACCGCTGCATTTCGGTCGAGTACCACCGCCTGATGCAACCGGCGTAATGCGCGTCGACTTCACCAAGATGGAGGGGGCGGGCAACGATTTCGTCGTGCTCGATGCGACCGCCTCGCGCTTCGCCCTCACGCCGGCCCAGCTTCGCCGTCTTGCCGACAGGCATTTCGGCGTCGGCTGCGACCAGATCCTGGTGGTCGAGCGAAGCGCGCGCGCGGACGCCGACTTTCGCTATCGGATCTTCAACGCAGACGGCGGCGAGGTCGAGCAGTGCGGTAACGGTGCACGGTGCTTCGTGCGCTACGTCCACGCCAAGGGGCTGACGGCGAAGCGCGAGATCAGGGTGGAGACCCTCGGCGGCCTGATCGCGCCGCGCCTGGAGGGCGACGGCGAAGTCAGCGTCGACATGGGCCCGCCGGCGCTCGAGTCGCCGCTGGTGCAGGCGCTCGAGGTCGGGGGCGTCAGGGTGGAGCTGGCGCTGCTGTCGATGGGCAACCCGCACGCGGTGCAGCGGGTCGACGACATCGAGCGCGCGCCGGTGGCCACGCAGGGTCCGCTTCTCGAGCACCACGCGCGCTTTCCGAACCGCGTCAACGCCGGATACATGCAAGTCCGCGATCGGCACCGGATCGCGCTGCGCGTCTGGGAGCGGGGCGCGGGCGAGACGCTCGCCTGCGGCACGGGCGCCTGCGCCGCCGCGGTGTCGGGCATCGCGCGCGGCCTGCTCGAGTCGCCGGTGCGCGTGGATGCGCGCGGTGGAACGTTGACCGTTGCTTGGCAGGGCGGCGACAATGCCGTCTTGATGAAGGGCCCGGCGCACAGCGTCTTCGAGGGTTCGATCGACCTGGACGAGTCACCATGAACGCAGAAGAAGTCGCGCAATTCCTAAGGACTCACCCGCAGTTCTTCGACCAGCACCCCGAGCTCTTCGAGTCGATCAGCGTGCCGCACCCCTACGGCGGACGCGCGATCCCGCTCGCCGAGCGCCAGACCATCACGCTGCGCGAGAAGGTGAAGCTGCTCGAGGGCAAGCTAGGGGAGCTGATTCAGTTCGGCGAAGAGAACGACGCCATCAGCGAGAAGGTCCACCGCCTGGCGGTCGCAATGGTCGGCGCACGCGACTTCCCGGCGCTCACGCACGCCCTGTATTTTCATCTGAGCGAAGACTTCGCGGTGCCGCATGTCGCGATGCGCGTCTGGGGCAAGTCCGTGCCGGTCGATTTTGAGGAGTCGCAGGCTGTGACGGAGGCGCAGCGCATGCATGCCGAGGCCATGGGCTCGCCGCAGTGCGCGGCGATCGCCGACAACCCCTACGTGGATTGGTTCGGCGAGGCGGCCGAGCACCTGCGCTCGATGGCGCTGGTTCCGCTCGGGCAGCCTTCGGTGTTCGGTTTGCTGGCGCTCGGCAGCGAGGACCCGGAGCGTTTCTTCCCCGAGATGGGGACCATCTACCTGCGCCGAATCGGCGAGCTGTGCGCCGCGGGAGTGGCGGCGCGGCTGTAGCGCGCGCAAGGGCGCCGCGCGTGGCAGATCCCCTGCCTACCGCGCATCCCGACGCTGCGCTGGTGCGCGAGCACCTCGAGGCGCTGAGGCATCAGCGCCGGCTCGCCTCCGGCACCCTCAGGAACTACGCGCGAGACCTCGGCGTGCTGCTGCGGCTGGCCCAGGGCAGGCGCCTCGCCGAGATCGACGCCAACCAGATCCGCCGCTGCATGGCGCAATTGCACGCAGCGGGCCTGTCCGGCCGTTCGCTCGCGGGCACGCTGTCCGCCTGGCGCGGCCTGTACCGCTGGCTCGCGCGTCACCGGGATTTCCGGTCGAATCCCTGCCAGGGCGTACGCGCACCGAAGGCGGCCAGGACACTGCCCAAGGCGCTCTCGGTGGAGGCCGCGCAGCGCCTGCTCGACGTGGCGCCGCCGGCCACGCCGGCCCTGTTGCGCGACCGGGCGATGTTCGAGCTGATGTACTCCTCCGGCCTGCGTCTGGCCGAGCTGGTCGGCCTGGACCTGGACGCAGGGCGCCTCGACCTCGCCAGGGGCGAGGTCACGGTGACCGGCAAGGGCAGCAAGACGCGCACGGTCCCGGTCGGCGCCAGGGCGCGCGATGCGCTCGCGCGATGGCTCTCGGTGCGGGCACAGCTCGCCGCGCCCGAGGAGCGTGCGCTCTTCGTCGGCGCGCGCGGCGCACGCATCGCCCCGGGGACCGTGCGCGTGCGGCTGGCGGCATGGGCACGGCGTCAGGGCCTGGATGCGCCGCTGCACCCGCACATGCTGCGCCACTCCTTCGCGACTCATGTCTTGCAGTCGTCGCAGGACCTGCGGGCGGTTCAGGAAATGCTGGGCCACTCGAGCATCTCGAGCACGCAGGTGTACACGCACCTGGACTTTCAGTCGCTGGCGAAGGTCTACGACGCGGCGCACCCGCGTGCGCGCAAGAAGTAGGATGCGCCCAATGCGCCTTATCCTGAATCCGGGCCGCGAGAAGTCGGTCAAGCGCCGGCACCCGTGGCTGTTCTCGGGCGCGATCGCGCGGATCGACGGCGAGCCCGGGCTCGGCGACACGGTCGAGATCGTGTCCGCCTCGGGCCAGCGCCTGGCGCTGGCGGCCTACAGCCCGCAATCGCAGATCCGCGCGCGCGTGTGGAGCTTCGACCCGGACGCGCGGATCGACGCGGGATTCCTGCGCGCACGGGTGGCGGGCGCCCTCGCGCTGCGCGAGGGGCTTCCGGCTGCGCGGCACAGCAATGCGCTCCGCCTGGTTCATGGCGAATCCGACGGAATCCCGGGGCTGGTGGTCGACCGCTACGGCGACGTGGTGGTGGCGCAGTTCCTGTCGGCAGGCGCCGAGCGCTGGCGCGAGGCGATCCTCGATGCGCTCGCCGAGCTGACCGGATGCGAGGCCGTGTACGAGCGTTCCGACGCCGAGGTGCGCGCACTCGAGGGCCTCGAGCCGCGGACCGGCTTCGCGCGCGGAGACCGCGCCGCAGCGCGCTGCGCGATCGTGGAGCACGGATTGACCTTTCACGTCGACGTCGAGCAGGGGCAGAAGACCGGATTCTTCCTCGACCAGCGCGACAACCGCCAGCGCGTGCGCGCGCTCGCCATGGGACGGGAGGTGCTGGACGGCTTCTGCTACACGGGAGGCTTCGCGCTCGCCGCGCTGGCGGGAGGCGCCAAGCGCGTGGTCGCGCTCGACAGCTCGGCCCCGGCGCTCGCGGTGGCGCGCGAGAACCTCGCCGCCAACCCGCTGGACGCCGCGCGGGTCGAGTTCGCGCAGGCCGACGTGTTCGCGCACCTGCGCGCATTGCGCGACCGCGGCGCGCGCTTCGGCATGGTGGTGCTCGATCCGCCCAAATTCGCGCCGACCGCCGCGCAGGCGAAGAATGCCGCGCGCGCCTACAAGGACATCAATCTGCTCGCCTTCAAGTTGCTCGCGCCGGGCGGGCTGCTGGCGACGTTTTCCTGTTCCGGAGGCGTGACGGCGGAGCTGTTCCGCTCGATCGTGGCCGGGGCTGCGGTCGACGCCGGAGTCAGCGGGAAGATTCTCGAGCGCTTCGGCGCCGCCGCGGACCATCCGGTCGCGCTCGAGTTTCCCGAGGGCGAGTACCTGAAGGGATTGCTCGTCGCGAGAGACTGAGCGGCACGGAGGATAGCGAAATGGCGGAAGGCACTGTCGGTGTAATCGGTCTGGGGGCGATGGGCGGCGGCGTGGCTCGGTCGCTGCTGCGCGCGGGCTTCAGCGTGCGGGTGTGCGATACGCGGCCGGACGCGCGCGCAGCCTTTGCGAAGGAGGGCGCGCAAGCCTTCGAGAGCGCGGCCGAGATGGCGAAAGCTTGCGCGGCCGTGATCGTCCTGGTCGTCAATTCGGAGCAGGCGGAGAGCGTTCTGTTCGGCCCGGGCGGTGCCGTCGAGGCCCTGGCGCCGGGGAGCGTGGTCATCATGAGCGTCACGGTCGCCCCGGAATTCGCGCGCGCTCTCGGAAAGCGTCTCGCCGAGCGGCGCATCGAGATGCTCGATGCGCCGGTCTCGGGAGGCGCAGCCAAGGCGGCGCAGGGTCAGATGACGATCATGGGATCCGGCGCTCCCGCGAGCTTCGCCAAAGTCGAAGGATTTCTGGCGGCGATCGCGCAGAAGGTCTACCGCCTGGGCGACGAAGTGGGGCCCGGGTCGACGGTCAAGATGATCAATCAGCTGCTGGCGGGGGTGCATATCGCCGCGGCCGCCGAGGCCATGGCTCTGGGAATCAAGGCTGGCGCCGATCCGGCCACGCTCTACGAGGTGATCTCCAACAGCGCCGGGTCGTCCTGGATGTTCCAGAATCGGGTGCCCCACATTCTGGCGGGCGACTACACTCCGCTGTCGGCGGTGAACATCTTCGTCAAGGACCTGGGCATCGTGCTCGACGCCGCGAAAAAGCTCACCTTTCCTCTGCCCTTGACCGCCGCCGCGCATCAGATGTACCTCGCGACCTCGGCCCACGGCCACGGCGGAGAGGACGATTCCGCGGTCATCAAGATGTTCGCGGCCCTCACCCGCATTTCCCTGCCCGAGGCCGGCAAGTAGAAGAAGAGACCGACCATGCTGCTGGGATGCATTGCCGACGACTTCACCGGCGCCACCGACCTTGCGAACATGCTCGTAAGTGGCGGCATGCGCTGCACGCAGACCATCGGCGTGCCGCAGGGACCTCCACCCGACGCCGATGCCGTGGTGGTCGCCCTGAAGTCGCGCACCGTCGCGCCGCAGGAGGCGGTCGAGCAATCGCTCGCGGCGCTCGCCTGGCTCAAGGCCCACGGCTGTCGGCAGTTCTATTTCAAGTACTGCTCCACGTTCGACTCGACGCCCAGGGGCAACATCGGCCCGGTGACCGATGCGCTGATGCAGGCACTCGGCACCTCCTTCACCATCGCCTGTCCCGCGTTTCCCGAGGCCGGGCGCACGATCTTTCGCGGCTACCTCTACGTCGGCGACGTGCTCTTGAGCGAATCGGGAATGAAGGACCATCCGCTCACGCCGATGAAGGATGCCAATCTCGTGCGCGTGCTGCAGGCCCAGACCCGACACAAAGTCGGACTCGCGCGATACGACGCGGTGGCCCGAGGCTCCCAGGCCTTGCGCGAGCGCTTTGCCGCCCTGCAGAGCGAGGGCTGCGGGATCGCGGTGGTCGACGCCGTTTCCAACGCCGACCTCGACACGATCGGCGCAGCCTGCGCCGACATGCCGCTGGTCACGGCCGGCTCGGGAATCGCCCTGGGATTGCCGGCCAATTTCCGCAAGGCCGGGCAGCTCGCGCACTCGGGCGAGGCGGCACGGTTGCCGCGCATCGACGGCCATGCGGGAATCGTCTCGGGCAGCTGCTCGCTCGCCACCAACGCGCAGGTCGCGCAATGGAAGAAGACTCGCCCTGCGTTCCGGATCGACGCGCGCAAGCTCGCCGCCGGCGAGGCGCAGCTGCAGGAGGCGCTCGACTGGGTGCGGGCGCGGATCGCGCGCGAGCCCGTGCTGGTCTACGCGACGAGCTCGCCGGAAGAAGTCAGAGCCGTTCAGGCCGAGCTCGGAACGGAGCGCGCCGGCCGGATCATCGAGGATGCGCTGGCGGCCTTGGCCCAGGGCATGGTCGAACTCGGCGCGCGCAAGCTCATTGTCGCCGGCGGCGAGACCGCGGGCGCGGTGGTCAACCGTCTCGGCATCAAGGCGTTGCGCATCGGTCCGCAGATCGACCCCGGAGTGCCGTGGACGCTTTCCGCCGGCGAGCCGGCGATCGCGCTGGCGCTCAAGTCGGGGAATTTCGGTGCGACCGATTTCTTTGCCAAGGCGCTGGAGATGCTGGCATGAGCGAGACCCGCATGCGCGAGGACATCTGCGAGCTGGGGCGCTCGATCTTCGAGCGTGGTCTGACGCACGGCAGTACCGGCAATATCAGCGCGAAGCTGGACGATGGGTGGCTGATCACGCCGACGGGGTCGAATCTCGGCAACCTGGACCCCTCCCGCCTTTCCAAGCTCGACTGGCAAGGCCGGCACCTTTCCGGCGACGCGCCGTCGAAGGAGAACTTCCTGCACCTCGCCATGTATCAGGAGCGGCCGGGCAATGCGGCGGTGGTGCATTTGCACGCCACCCACTCGGTGGCCGTCTCGGTGCTCGAGGACATCGATCCGGAAGACGTGCTGCCCCCGATCACCGCGTACTATGTGATGCGCATCGGCCGCCTGCCGCTCGTGCCGTACTTCGCCCCTGGCGACCTCAAGCTCGCCGATGCCGTGCGGCGCTTCGCCGGCAAGCACCATGCGCTGCTGCTGGCCAATCACGGTCCGGTCGTGGGCGGGTCGAGCCTCGCCGCTGCGGCCGACGCGGCCGAAGAGCTCGAAGCGACGGCGAAGCTGTACCTCCAGCTCGCGGGGCGGCGCCTCAGGACGCTCACCGAGCAGCAGGTCGACGAAATCAGGGCTCGATACCCGATCAAGTAGGACATGCGCCATGCCGAAATTTGCCGCGAATCTCTCGATGATGTACCAGGAGCACGACTTCCTCGACCGTTTCGCGGCCGCAGCGAAGGACGGCTTCAAGGGGGTCGAGTTCCTCTTTCCGTACGACTATCCGCCGGCCGAGATCGAGGCGCGACTGACGGGCAACGGCCTCACGCAGGCGCTGTTCAACGCGCCGCCGGGCGACTGGAGCAAGGGCGAGCGCGGGCTGGCTTCGCTCCCCGGGCGCGAGGACGCGTTCCGCCGCGCGTTCGATGATGCGCTCGCCTACGCGCACGTGCTCGGCAACAAGCGCCTGCACCTGATGGCGGGGCTCATCGCGCCAGGCACCGAGCGCGCGCGACACCGCGAAACCTACGTGAGGAATCTCGCCTGGGCCGCCGATCAGTCGGCGCCCCTCGGGATCACCTGCGTGATCGAGCCGATCAACACGCGCGACATCCCCGGCTTCTACCTGAACACGCAGGCCGAGGCGCACGCCATCTGCGCCGACACGGGAAAGACGAACGTCAAGGTGCAGATGGACTTCTATCACTGCCAGATCGTCGAGGGCGACCTGGCGATGAAGCTCAGGCAGCATGTCGCGGGCGTCGGCCACATACAGATCGCCGGCGTGCCCGAGAGGCACGAGCCTGACATCGGCGAAGTCAATTATCCGTACCTTTTCTCCCTCATGGACCGGCTCGGCTACGACGGCTGGGTCGGCTGCGAGTACCGCCCGCGAGGCGAGACCAGCGCCGGCCTGGGGTGGCTTACGCCGTACCTCAAGAATTGAATTCAAATCGTCCGTAAGCGGCATGACTCCGCGGCCCGGCCGCAGGCGGTAGAATCCAGCCCTTCGGAAGGAGTCATCATGCAGCAGGAGAACATGGTTCCCGTGACCATCCTCACGGGATTCCTGGGTAGCGGCAAGACGACGCTGCTGAACCGCATCCTCAAGGAAGATCACGGCCATCGCGTCGCGGTGATCGAGAACGAGTTCGGCGAGGTCGGGGTCGACAACGACATCATCGAGAGCAGCAACGAGCAGATCGTGGAGATGAACAACGGCTGCATCTGCTGCACCGTGCGCGGCGACCTGATCCGCATCCTCGGAGAGCTGAAGGACAGGCGCAGCCAGGGCGCGCTCAAGTTCGACCGCATCGTGATCGAGACCACCGGCATGGCCGATCCCGG
>CAZLUX010000043.1:16391-18448 GCA_964562815.1 uncultured Enterobacteriaceae bacterium | reverse complement strand
CGCAGCGCGGCCGCGGCGGACTGAACAATTTCTTCTGGGCCAACATTTCGGCTCCCGGCTCTTTTGCGCAACTCGCGGCGGCCTACCGCGCCAAGCACCGGGTCGATCCCAAGGACCTGAAGCGCGCGATGGCGCACATCTCGGTCAAGAGCCACGACAACGGCGCCAAGAACCCCAAGGCGCACCTCAGGAACAAGATCACCGAGGATGTCGTCATGAACGCGCCGATGATCGCGGACCCGCTGGGGCTCTACGATTGCTGCGGCGTCTCGGACGGTTCGGCCTGCGCCATCGTCACGACCCCCGAGATCGCGCGCAGCCTGGGCAAGAAGGACCTCGTTGCGGTCAAGGCCCTCCAGCTCGCGGTGTCCAACGGCCAGGAGGTCCAGTTCGACGACTGGGACGGCTCGTACTTCGCCACCACCCGGGTCGCGGCGAAGCGCGCCTACCAGGAGGCGGGCATCGACGATCCGAGGAAGCGCATCTCGATGTTCGACGTCCACGACTGTTTCTCGATCACCGAGCTGGTGACGATGGAAGACCTTGGCATATCGGCCGAAGGCAAGGCCATCAACGACGTCCTGGACGGCTTTTACGACGCCTCCGGCAAGGTCCCGTGCCAGATCGACGGCGGGCTCAAGTGCTTCGGCCACCCCATCGGTGCATCGGGGCTGCGCATGCTGTACGAAATGTATCTGCAGCTTTCGGGGCGGGCCGGAGAGCGCCAGCGTCCCGACCCGGTGCTCGGCATGACGCACAACCTGGGCGGATTTCCGAGCCAGAACGTTTCCTCGGTGACCATCGTCGGCAGCTACGGCGCCTGACGGGCTGCCGAAGCAAGCGAGCGGCGGATCGAAGCCAGGGAGGAGGGCTGGCCTCGATCCGCGCGCTCGCCGCCGCGGTTCTTGAGTTGTTTGATGGCATAGGCCCACACCACGTAGCGCTGCGGTCCGCCGGCGCGCAAGGCGTCGAACGGAAAGCAAGTCACCAGCGTCAGGCGCGTGGGCCCTTCCTGCTTCGCGATCCAGACATCGCGCCGATCCAGAACCTGGGTGTACCGCACGACGTACCGCCGACGGCTGCCGTCGGCCGCCTGGACGTCGATTTCGGCGCCGACAGGCAGCTCGCGCAGGAACGCGAGATGGGTGTCCCGGTGGCCGCTGATCACGCTGTTGCCTTGCGCCCCGGGCAGTGCCGTGCCGCGCCGGTGCCCCGGGCCGAACGCCATGGCGGCGCCGTCGGCCCCCTCGAGGACGTAGCGCTCGATGCCGAGCGACGGCACCGACAGGCGCGCAACCGGCCAGGTGTCGGCCCAGGGCCACGGCTTGGCGTGCGCGTCGCCGGCGAGCGTGCGCTGCCAGGCCCGGGCGATCAACCCCTGCGCGAGCCAGGCCTTGGCCTGAATCCAGGCGCCGTGTCCGAATTGCCATCCGCCGAGCGCGACCAGGAGCGCGACGAGCAGGCGCTTCCCGCGCCCCGGCTCTGCACGCGGAGGCCCTGCGCGAGCCTCGCCGCGCGAGTCGAGCCACGCGCCTTCGACCCCGAGCCAGAGTGCCTGCTCGGGTCTCATGCAAAGTCCCTGTGCCAGAGAAGCAAGGCGAGGGCGAGCAGCAGGCATAGCAGGCCCGTCAGGAGCGCAAAGCGGCTGTCCGTGCCGGTCTGAGGCAGCTCGCCGAACACCTTGTCGTACACCCAGCCGGCGGGCAGATTGGTCGGCATCGCCGCAGTCTCGAGCGGGGCGCCGGCGGGGCGTGCCGGCCTGCGCTCGACGGCGACGAAGCTCGTATAGCGGGTCACGAGACGGTGCGCCGTGGCAAGGGCGATGACCTGTGCGCGAACGGCATCCGCCGAAGCCCCTTCACGCACCGAGTCCATGAGAGAGCCGACCTTGGCACGGGCCCAGAGTGAACCCATCCCGGCGCCGACCTGCCCCGCCGCAAGCGGCACGCGCGCCTGCCAGACGTGCCCGCCGCGCACCCCGCTGATCTGCAGCTCGCCGTCGAGGCGATCGAGGGCCGCGCTGACCACCAGCGGCTCGCCCGCGTACAGATCGGGAA
>CAZLUX010000043.1:7794-16291 GCA_964562815.1 uncultured Enterobacteriaceae bacterium | reverse complement strand
GCCTCGCGCGCCTCGGGAAAGAGCGCGTGCGCGTAGGAATTGAACTCGATGACGTTGAAGCGGTCCTCGGGCGCCAGCCGCTCCAGGGCCAGCGCCAGTGCTTCGCGCGCCTGGCGGATCGACGTTCCGGCCATCGAACCGGAGGTGTCGAGCACGAAAATCACCTCGCGCGGCAGCCGCTTCCTGGCGGTGGCGGCGGTCGGCATCAGCATGAGCAGCGCGTAGTAGCGCCCGCCCTGGTTTTCGGTGAACCAGGCGAGTTGCGGCGCGGATTGCGGACGCGGCACCCAGCGCAGCACGAAATCCCGGTTGGCCGGCGTGCTGCCGTCGGCGAGAGTGATCTCGCGCCGCGTTTCTCCGAGTGCCTTCACGTCGATGGGGTGATAGGGGCTGGATACTTCCGCCAGCGGCATCCCGGCGTCGAGGTCGACTCGAATCGACACCGGATTGACGGGCGCGCGGCCTTCCCCGGGCCGCAAGACCACGGGCCTGATGCGATCCGCGTCGGCGACGCCGTGCGGGATGTAGCGCGGCCCGACCACCATGGGAAATCGCAGCGAGAAGCGGCCGTCCCGGTAGCGCAGCGTTTCCTGATATTCGAGCTCGACCACGACCGACTCGTGCGGTCCGATGTTCGCGACGCTGGTCGTGAAGAGGTTGGGGCGCTCCTGGTCGAGCAGCGCCGAGCGTTTGCCCTGCGCGCTCGCCACGGCGTAGGCGCGTCGGGCCACGGAGCGCTCCTTGATCTCGCCCTCGATCGTGCGCTCGCCGATTTGCAGGCGCAGGCGATCGACTGCCGCGTTGTCGGGCAGCGGGAAGACATAGATTCCCTCGTACCAACCGCCGCCGGGGTTGCGAAAGGTCTGCACCACCCGGGCCCGCGCCACCATGCCCGAGACGTGAAACGCCACCGCCGTGGAAAGCAGCGGCGCGCTGACGGGGTTCCCCTCGCCCTCGCGCGGCCGCAGCAGCAGCGTACCCTGCTGGGGGGCTTGCGCCGCCTCGGCCTGGCTGGCGAAGAGCAGCGTGACGCTTGCCAGCACGAAGGCGGTGGCGACGCCCAACGCCGCCGCGAGGAGTACGGCGCCGAGCATGTCGAGAGCGATCTTTCCGGTCAGCCTTCTTTCTTCCGGGTTCTTCACGGCGCCTCCGTCGGTAGTGGATTCCGCGGGATGTTGGAGACCGATTAAAGGCCCCGCGTGAGGCGGCCGCGCGGCGCGATGCTGGCGAGCCGATGAGCAATCGTGGCAATCCCGGGGCAAGGGCCTCCGGGAGGGCACCGATCGGCTATATTCGCCACCATGTCGCGCCGCATTGCCATCGTCGAAGACGACCCCGCCATTCGCGCCAACTACGCCGACGCGCTGCGCAAGCACGGCTTCGACATCTCGGCCTATGGCAGCCGGCCGGAGGCGCTTGCCGCGATGAAATCGAGGCTGCCCGACCTGGCCATCATCGACATCGGCCTCGGCGCCGACGTGGACGGCGGGTTCGAGCTTTGCCGCGAGCTGCGCGCGCTGTCGGCCGCGCTGCCGATCATCTTTCTCACCGCGCGCGACAGCGACTTCGACGTGGTGTCCGGCCTGCGCCTGGGAGCGGACGACTATCTCACCAAAGACGTCAGCCTGCCGCACCTGGTCGCGCGCATCGCCGCCTTGTTCCGCCGCGCCGAGCTGACGCGCGAGCCGCTGTCCAACGAGGAAACGCTCGAGCGCGGCGCGCTGCGCCTCGATCTCAAGCGCTTCAGCGTGTCGTGGAACGGCAAGCCGGTGCCTCTTACGCTGACCGAGTTCTGGATGGTGCACGCGCTGGCCAAGTTCCCGGGCCACGTGAAGAGCCGCGAGCAGCTCATGCACGATGCCCAGCTGGTGGTCGACGACAGCACCGTCACCTCGCACATCAAGCGCATCCGACGCAAGTTCCTCGCCGTGGACCCGGCGTTCGATCAGGTCGACACCGCGTACGGCATGGGCTATCGCTGGAAGGCGTAGGCAGGGGTGGCCATGCGCCTGCGGATCAGCCTGCGCGCCAAGCTCGCGCTGGTTTCGCTCGTGCTGCTCGCGTTGCCGCTCACGGGCGCGCTTTACGTCAACGAGATGGAGCACTATCTGCTGCAGGGGGAGGAGCGCGCGCTGCTCGCCACCGCGCGCGCGGTGGCGACTGCCCTGCACGACCGGCCCCAGCTGCTGGCGACGGTTCCGGAGCGCGACGACGATGCGCTGCGCCGGGAGGCGGAAGAGGAGCTCCGCCGGCTCGCACTCAGCGAAGGCCAGCCCGTGCCTCCGGCGCCCAGTGTCGCGCTCGCGCGCGAGTCGGCGGTCGACGCCGGGCCGGCACAGCAGGAAATTGCCGCCATCCTGCGCGGCGTGCAACGCTCGAGCTCCCGCATCTGGGTCGTCAACAGCCGCTACCAGGTGCTCGCGCTGGCGGGCCATCTGCGCCAGCCGGTGCCCGCGCAAGACGCGAGTCCCCTGCGGCAGCTGTGGCGGCGCGCGATCGGCTGGCTGATCCAGCGCCCGACCGAGGATTTCGCCGAGGCGCTCCCGGACGACGTGCTCGCGACGGGACGCGACATCAATTCCGCTCTGCAGGGTACGCCTGGAACGCGGATGCGCCGCACACCCGACGGCCGCGCGGTGGTCCTCTCGGCGGCCTACCCGATCTGGAACGGCGACGAGGTGGCCGGTGCGGTGGTGGTGGAAGAAACGACCAATCCGATCGTCTCGCTGCGAAGCGCCGCCCTCGAGCGCCTGCTGCTGTTGACGCTGGCGGCGTTCGCCGGCGCCGGGGCGATCCTGATCGCGTACGCGACGCGATTGTCGCATCGCATCCGCAGGCTTCGCGACGAAGCCGAGTCGGCGATCGACGCCCGCGGCCGCATCGCGCGGCTCAGCGCCGGCTCCGGCGCGAGCGACGAAATCGGCGATCTGTCGCGCAGCTTTTCGTCCATGCTGGCGCGGCTGGCGCAGCACCACGCCTACCTCGAGAGCATGGCCGACCGGCTTTCGCACGAGCTGCGAACGCCCATCGCGGTGGTGCGCTCGTCGCTGGAAAACCTCGGCCTTGCGCCGTCGCAGGAGGAATCGCGCCTCTACATCGCCCGGGCCGAAGAGGGACTTGCCCGGCTCAACACGATTCTTCAGCGCATGACCGAAGCTTCGCGGCTCGAGCAGAGCCTGCGCACTGCCGAGCGCGAGCGCTACGACCTCGTTCCGGTCGTGAGAGGATGCGTCGAAGGCTACCGGCTTGCGTATCCGAACGTGAAGATCGCGCTCGCCCTGCCCGAGAGGCGCCTCGAGGTCGAGGGCTCGCCCGACCTGGCCGCCCAGCTGCTCGACAAGCTGGTCGAGAACGCGGCGGATTTCTGCCGTGCGGGAGAACCGATCCGGATCCGGCTCGAGGAGGAGGGCGGCACCGGGATCCTCAGCGTCGCGAACGAGGGTCCGCCGCTGCCCGAGGACATGCAGGGGCGGCTGTTCGAGTCGATGGTCTCGGTGCGCGGCGAGCGGCGCCCCGGCGCGCCTCACCTCGGGCTAGGGTTGTACGTGGCGAGGTTGATCGTCGAATTTCACGGCGGCACGATCGACGCCGTAAACCTGCCCGCGGGCAAGGGAGTGGAAGTCAGGGCCCGCTTCCCGATCGCCTGGCGCTAGAATTCTGCCTCTCCCCACTCCGTGCAAGCCCGATTGCAAGACTACGATCTGCTCGTCGTTGGCGGTGGCATCAACGGCGCAGGCATCGCGCGCGACGCCGCCGGGCGCGGGCTATCGGTGCTGCTCGTCGAAAAGGGCGACCTGGCCTGCGCGACGTCCTCGTGGTCGTCGAAGCTGATCCACGGCGGGCTGCGCTACCTCGAGTACTACGAGTTCCGGCTCGTCGCCGAGTCGCTCGCGGAGCGCGAAGTGCTGCTTAATGTCGCGGGACACCTCGTGTCGCCGCTGAAGTTCGTCATGCCCCACGTACCGGAGCTCAGGCCGCGCTGGATGATCCGCGCGGGGCTTTTCCTGTACGACCACCTCGGTCGGCGAGCCACCCTGTCCGGCTCGCAGGCGGTGCGGCTGGACCGCACCGCCTATGGAGCCGGCCTGAAGCCGGCGCTCAGGCACGGGTTCCTGTATTCGGACTGCCGGGTGGACGACGCCCGGCTGGTCGTCGTCAATGCGTTGGCCGCGCAGGCGCTCGGCGCCGAGGTCCGCACCCGCACCGAATGCGTTTCCGCGCGCCGAGAGGGCGGGGCCTGGCGCGCGACGCTGCGCCCGGACGACGACGGCGCCGCGATCGAGGTCGGCGCCCGCGCGATCGTCAACGCCTCGGGTCCCTGGGTGAAGCGGGTGCTGAACGACCGGCTAGGGCAGCCGAGCCGCGACGACGTGCGCCTGGTGCGAGGCAGCCATCTGGTCCTGCCGCGGCTGTACGACGCGGAGCACGCCTACATCCTGCAGAACGACGACCGGCGCGTCGTCTTCATGATTCCCTTCGAGCGGCGCTACACGCTGATCGGCACCACCGACGTGCCGCACGAGGGGGATCCGACGCACCCCGAGGCAAGCTCCGAGGAGGCCGAGTATCTGTGCCGCGCGGTCAACCGTTATCTCTCACGCCCCGCTTCGCCGGCGCAGGCCGTGTGGCGCTACGCGGGCGTGCGCCCGCTCTACGACGACGGCACGACCGACCCCTCGGCCATCACCCGTGATTACACCTTGCGCGTAGACGATCTCGACGGCGCCGCGCCGGTGCTGTCGGTGTTCGGCGGCAAGATCACCACCTACCGCCGCCTCGCCGAGCACGTACTGGAAAAGCTCGAGCCCTATTTTCCGGCCATGAGAGCGCCGTGGACGGCTGATGCGCCCTTGCCGGGCAGCGACTTCCGCGGCCGCCCCCACGACCAAGCGCTCGAAGCGCTCGCGGCGCGCTACGCGGGGCTGCCGCAGGAAACCCTGCAGGGCGTGCTGCGCAGGCACGGCACCTTGGCAACCGAAGTGCTCGGCGAGGCGCGCTCGGCGTCCGACCTGGGCGAGGATTTCGGCGCCGGCCTGTGCGAGCGCGAGGTCGACTATCTTCAGCAGCGCGAATGGGCCCGGTCGGCCGAAGACGTGCTGTGGCGCCGCACCAAGTGCGGGCTGCCGATGACCCAAGCACAGCGCGCGCGAGTCGCGGAGCGCGTCGGGCGATGAAGCCGCTCGCCGAGCTGCGCGAGCCGCAGCGCATCCGCGGCTTGTTGTTCGACATCGACGACACGCTCACCACCGACGGCCGGCTCACCGCCCAGGCTTACGGCGCGATGGAGCGCCTGAAGGGTGCCGCCAAGCTGGTCATCCCGATCACCGGGCGGCCCGCCGGATGGTGCGACCACATCGCGCGGATGTGGCCGGTGGACGCCGTGGTGGGCGAGAACGGCGCGTTCTATTTCTGGCACGACAGGGTCGCCGGCCGGCTGCGCAAGCGCTATGTCGATGCGGACGAGGAGCGCGTCCGCCATCGCGCACGGTTCGACGCGATCGCGCGGCGCATCCTCGACGAGGTCCCGGGCTGCGCCCTGGCGTCGGATCAGGCCTATCGCGAGAACGATCTGGCGATCGACTACTGCGAGGATGTCGCCCCGCTTCCGCTCGAAGCGGCCGAGCGCATCGCCACGTTGATGCGGGAGGAGGGCTTGAACGCGAAAATCAGCTCGATCCACGTCAACGGCTGGTTCGGCCGCTACGACAAGCTCGCCACGACGCGCCTGTTGCTGGAGGAGCGCTTCGGGCTGCGGCTCGAGGCCGCCAACCCGGAGCTCGTGTTTCTCGGCGATTCGCCGAACGACGCGCCGATGTTCGAGTTCTTCGTCAATTCGATTGGCGTGGCGAATGTGACGCGCTTCGCGGGCCGCCTCGCGGCGGCGCCGAAGTACGTGACACGCGAGGCGGCCGGGGCCGGTTTTGCCGAGCTCGTATCCTTCCTGTTGGGAGAGCACTGATGCACTGGTGGGGCCTCTATCTCGCGATCGGCACGACGGTTGGCTTTCTTGCCGGGCTGCTCGGCGTAGGCGGCGGAATGATCACGGTGCCGGTGCTGGTATTCGTCTTCACCGCGAAGAGCTTTCCCGCCGAGCACTTGATGCACCTTTCGCTTGCCACGGCGATGGCCACGATTCCCTTCACTTCGGCCTCGAGCGTGCGCGCTCACCATGTGCGCGGCGGCGTCGATTGGAGCGTCGTGGTCGGAATGCTGCCCGGGCTCGCGGCGGGGGCGATGCTCGGCGCCCTGGTCGCCGGCGCCGTGCCCTCGCGGCCGCTGGCGATCTTCTTCTCCGTTTTCATCTCTTACGCGGCGCTCAATATGTTCCGTAAGGTGCAACCGAAGGCGACGCGCCAGTTGCCCGGCCGCCTTGGCCTCGGCGTCGTCGGCGGCGTGGTCAGCTTTCTGGCGAGCTTCGTGGCGGCCGGGGCGGCGTTCATGACGATCCCGTTCATGACCTGGTGCAACGTGCCGATGAAGCGGGCGATCGGCACCGCGGCGGCGCTCGGCTTCCCGCTCGCGCTCGCCTCAACCCTCGGCTACATCTACGCAGGCTGGCACGCGGCCGGCCTGCCGTCGGGCACGCTCGGCTTCGTCTATCTGCCGGCGCTGATCCCGGTGGTGGCGGCCAGCATGCTGACCGCGCCGCTCGGCGCGCGCTTCTCGCACCGGCTGCCGGTGCGCAGGCTCAGGATGGCATTCGGGGTGCTCCTGCTCGCGCTGGCGCTGCACATGCTGTCCGCTCTGTGGTAGTAAGGGGCCTCCTGAATCGCACTAGAGGATCGTTGCATGGCCGGCCCCCTTTCGCATATTCGCGTACTCGACCTTTCGCGCGTCCTGGCGGCGCCGTGGACCGGGCAGAACCTGGCCGACCTCGGCGCCGAAGTGATCAAGGTCGAGCGGCCGCTCAAGGGCGATGATTCGCGCGCTTTCGGCCCGCCCTGGCTGAAGGATGCCGCCGGCAAGGAGACCAGCGAATCGGCCTATTTCGCCTGCGCCAACCGCGGCAAGAAGTCGATCACCGTCAATCTTGCCGCGCCCGAAGGCCAGCGCATCGTGCGCGAGCTGGCGGCCCAATGCGACGTGCTGCTGGAGAACTACAAGCCGGGCGACCTGGCGCGCTACGGCCTCGGCTACGACGACCTGAAGAAGGTCAATCCCGGGTTGATCTATTGCTCGGTCACCGGATTCGGCCACACCGGCCCGTACCGGGACCGGCCGGGCTACGACTTCATGATCCAGGGCATGGGCGGTTTGATGAGCGTCACCGGCGAGCGCGACGACCTGCCCGGCGGCGGGCCGCAAAAGGCCGGCATCCCGATCGCGGACATCATGACGGGCATGTACGCGACGATCGCCGTGTGCGCGGCGCTCGCGCACCGGGCCGAAAGCGGGACCGGGCAGCACCTCGATCTGGCCCTCCTCGATTCGCTGGTGGCGGTGCTGGCGAACCAGGGCGCCAACTACCTCGCGACCGGTGTTTCGCCGCAGCGGCTCGGCAACGCGCACCCGAACATCGTGCCGTATCAGACCTTCAAGACGGCCGACGGCGACGTGATCCTCGCCTGCGGCAACGACAACCTGTTCCGCAAGTTCTGCGAGGTGGCGAAGTGCCAGCATCTCGTCACCGACGAACGCTTCGCGACGAACGGCAAGCGGGTCGAGAATCGCGCCGAGCTGACGGCGCTTCTGAACGACATCTTTCGCGGCCGAACCACGCACGAGTGGACCGAGGCCTTGGAGGCCGCGGGCGTGCCGAACGGGCCGATCAATACGCTCGAAGAGGTCTTCCGCGAGCCTCAGGCGGTGGCGCGCGGCCTCAAGATCGAGATCGCGCACCCGCTCGCAGGGAAAGTGGCGCTGATCCGAAGCCCGATGCGTTTCTCCGAAACGCCGGTCGAGCACGATGTCCCGCCGCCTTTACTCGGCGAGCACACCGATGAGATTCTGCGCGGCGTGCTGGGACGCAGCGACGCCGAGATCGCCAAGCTGCGCGCTAACGGCGCGGTCTGAGTCTCTGCCGGCCTGCTAGGCGGCCGCGCCGCCGGCGAAAAGCGCTTCGATCTCCTCGGCCGAGAAGCCGAATTCGCCCAGCACCTCGCGGGTATGCTCGCCGTAGCACGGTGCCGGGCGCGTCACACGCCCCGGGGTGGCCGAGAACTTGATCGGCAGCCCCAGCGCGCGGGTGCGGCCGGCGCGGGGATGGTCGAGCTCGACTACCATCTCGCGCGCGAGCGTTTGCGGATCCGCGGCCATGTCGCCGATTGAATTGATCGGCCCGCAGGGAACGCCCTCGGTCTCGAGCAGCGCGATCCACTCCTTCACCGTCTTGCGCTCGAGCTTGGCATTCATCAGCGGCACCAGCGCCTCGAGGTTCCCCATGCGGTCGGCGTTGGTGCGAAAACGCTCGTCGGCGAGCCATTCCGGCGCGCCGAGGACGCGGGCGAGGCGCTCCCAGTTCGGCTGGTTCGCGCCGCCGATCGTGAGCCAGCCGTCC
>CAZLUX010000043.1:0-7694 GCA_964562815.1 uncultured Enterobacteriaceae bacterium | reverse complement strand
CCGGTGATCGCCATCAGGCCGGAGGCGCCCTGCGCGATCAGATCGAAGCCGCCCTTGTCGGCGTAGGGGCCGCTGCGGCCGTAGCCGGAGATCGAGCAATAGATGAGCGCCGGATTGACGCTCTTGAGCGCCTCGTAGCCGAGGCCGAGCTTTTCCATGGTTCCCTGGCGGTAGTTCTCGGTGACCACGTCGGCCCGCGCGATCATGCGCTTCAAGGCTTCACGCGCGGCGGGCAGCTTGAGGTTCAGGGCGATGCCGCGCTTGTTGCGGTTCATCGCCATGAAGGCGGCGGATTCGCCGTTGACCTCCGGCCGGTTCATGCGGCGGGTGTCGTCGCCACCGGGGACGCGCTCGACCTTGATCACGTCGGCGCCCATGTCGGCGAGCAGCATGCCGCAGGTCGGGCCCGCCATGATCTGCGCGAGCTCGATCACCTTGACCCCGGCGAGCGGTCCCATCTCGATGCCTCCGGGGCTCAGGCCGCGGCGCGCTGCCTGCCGGCGTGGGCCTCGGTGAGATAGGCCATGGCCGCCTGCACGCCCTCCCGCTTCACCCCGACGCCAGCCAGCACGAGTCCCATCTCGACTCCGGCGAGGGTGCCCATCAGCGCGAGGTCGTTGAAGTCGCCGAGGTGGCCGATGCGGAAGACTTTGCCAGCGAGCTTGCCCAGGCCCGTGCCGAGCGACATGTCGAAGTGCTCGAGGATGACCTTGCGAACGCGGTCGGCGTCCTGTCCGGCCGGCAGCAGCACCGCGGTGAGCGAGGCCGAGTACTCGGCCGGGTCGAGCGCGAGCACCTCGAGCCCCCAGGCGCGCACCGCGCGCCGGGTGGCTTCGGCGTGGCGCTTGTGGCGCGCGAAAACGTGTTCCAGGCCCTCCTCTTCCAGCATGGCGATCGCTTCGCGCAAGCCATAGAGAAGGTTGGTCGCCGGGGTATAGGGGAAGAAACCCTTTTTGCCGCTGGCGAGCATCTCGTCCCAGCTCCAGTAGCTGCGCGGCAACTTGGCGGCCTTCGAGGCGGCAAGCGCCTTGGGCGAGAGGCAGTTGAAGGAAAGCCCGGGCGGCAGCATCAGGCCTTTTTGCGAGCCGGCCACGGTGACGTCCACACCCCACTCGTCATGGCGATAGTCGATCGAAGCGAGCGACGAGATAGTGTCGACCATGAACAGCGCCGGGTGTCCCGCGGCGTCGATGGCCTTGCGAACCTCGGCGATGCGGGAGGTCACGCCGGTCGAAGTCTCGTTGTGCACCACGCAGACGGCCTTGATCGCGTGTTTCGCGTCGGCGCGGAGCCGTTTTTCGACCGCCCCCGGGTCTGCGCCGTGGCGCCAGTCGCCCGGCAGAAACTCGACCTGCATCCCAAGCCGCGCGGCGAGCCGCTGCCACAGGGACGCAAACTGTCCGGTTTCCGCCATCAGCACCGTGTCGCCCGGCGACAGGGTGTTGACGAGCGCCGCTTCCCAGGCGCCCGTGCCCGAGGCGGGATAGATCACCACGTCGCTCTGCTCGGTCCGAAAGATGCGCTTCATGCCGCTCAGAACCGACGTACCCAGCTCGGCGAATTCCGGGCCGCGATGATCCATCGTGGGCATGTCGATCGCGCGCAGGATCCGGTCCGGAACGTTGGTCGGCCCGGGTATTTGCAGGAAATGACGTCCGGCGATGCGAGGCATAGACCCTCCAATTTGCATGCAAACGCAGAAATGCTGCGCAGCAATGGCCTGCAGTAGAGATCTTTCGGGTTGAATTTTGCATGCAAAGTGCCCTAGAATGCAAGCATGGGATCCATCGAGCCACTCGGGCTCTCCCCGATCCGTCGGCCGCTTCACGCAGAGACGGTCGACCGGCTGCGCGACCTGATCGTGCAGGGCGAGCTCGCGCCGGGGTCGAGGCTCAACGAGCGCGTCCTTACCGCCCGCCTGGGCGTCTCGCGCACGCCTTTGCGCGAAGCGATCAAGCTGCTCGCGACCGAGGGCCTGGTCGATCTGCTGCCCAACCGCGGCGCGGTCGTGGCCCCGATCGACCCGGCGCGGATCGCCGAGACGCTCACCGTCATGGGGGCGCTCGAGAGCCTGGCCGGAGAGCTCGTCTGCGCTCAGGCGAGCGATGAGAGCCTGGCCGACATCCGGGCGCTGCACTACGAAATGCTTGCGATGCACGCGCGCCGGGACCTGGACGGATACTTCCGCTACAACCAGGCGATTCACCTCAAGATCGTCGAAGCGTCAGGGAACGCGGTGCTGGCGCAGACCTATCGCCAGCTCAACGCGAATGTGCGCCGGGTCCGCTACATGGCAAACCTCTCGGCGGAACGCTGGGACGCGGCGGTGCAGGAACACGAGGCGATTCTGGCCGCGCTTAACGCGCGCGACGCGGCGCGCCTCAAGCGGCTGCTGCGCGACCATCTCGCGGCCAAGCTCGCCAGCGTGCTCGAGGCGATCGACCAGAAGCACGCCGCGTGAGCGCCCTCGAAGCGCGGCTGCGCGGGGAAGTCGAAGGCGAGGTTCTGTTCGACGCGGCCAGCCGCGGCCGCTATTCGACCGATGCCTCGATCTACCAGATCGAGCCGCTCGGCGTCGTCGTGCCGCGCACCGAGGCGGCGGCGCGGACCGCGGTCGAGATTGCGCTTGGCGAGGGCGTGTCGGTCCTGCCGCGCGGCGGCGGGACCTCGCAGTGCGGTCAGACGGTCGGCGCAGCGCTGGTGATCGACCATTCGAAATACCTCAACCGGCTGCTCGAGTTCGACCCTGAGGCGCGCACTGCGACGGTTCAGCCGGGTCTGGTGCTCGACCAGCTGAACGCGCGGCTGCGCCCCCATGGGCTGTGGTATCCGGTGGACGTCTCGACCAGCGCCCAGGCCACGCTCGGCGGCATGGCCGGGAACAACTCCTGCGGCTCGCGCTCGATCGCCTACGGCAACATGGTCCACAACGTGCTGGCGATCGACGCCTACACCGCGACCGGTGAGCAATGGCGGTTCGGGCCCATGCAAGAGGCAAGCGGACCCGCCTCCTATCTCGAATTCGTCGCCCGCCTGCGCGCCCTCTACGAGCGCGAGAAGGACGAGATCGCGGCGCGCTTCCCGAGCGTGCTGCGCAAGGTCGCCGGCTACAACCTCGACCACCTCGGGCCGCCGCACGCCAACGCCGCGCACCTGCTGGTGGGCTCGGAAGGAACCCTCGCGTTCTTCGAGCGGCTCAAGCTCAAGCTCTCGCCCCTGCCGCCGGCGCGGACCCTGGGGGTGTGTCACTTCCCGAAGTTCTACACCGCGATGGACCTGACCCGGCACATCGTCGAGCTCGGGCCGTCCGCGGTGGAGCTGGTCGACCGCACCATGATCGATTTGGCGCGCGAGATCGACGCCTTCCGCGGTACCGTCGAGTCCTTCATCCGCGGGGAGCCGGAGGCGATTTTGCTGGTCGAGTTCTCCGGCGAGGAGCGCGGCGAGCAGCTCGAGAAGCTGCGCCGCCTGGTGCAGCTCATGGCGGACCTCGGCCTGCCCGGCAGCGTGGTCGAGGTGTCCGACGCGAAGCTGCAGAAGGCAATCTGGGACGTGCGCAAGGCCGGCCTCAACATCATGATGTCGATGAAAGGCGACGGCAAGCCGGTCTCGTTCATCGAGGACTGCGCGGTGCCGCTCGAGCATCTCGCCGAGTACACCGATCGCCTGACCCAGGTGTTCGCCAGGCACGGCACCCGCGGCACCTGGTACGCGCATGCCTCGGTCGGCACGCTCCACGTGCGGCCGGTGCTCGACATGCGCCGCGACGGGGCGGCGAAGATGCGCGCCATCGCGGAAGAGGCGAGCGCGCTGGTCAAGCAGTACAAAGGCGCCTACTCGGGCGAGCACGGCGACGGGCTGGTCCGCTCCGAGTGGATCGCGCCGTTCTTCGGCCCGCGCCTGACCGCCTGCCTCGCGCAAATCAAGGGCTGGCTCGACCCCAAGGGGCTGATGAACCCGGGCAAGATCGTCGCGCCGTCGCGCATGGACGATGCGCGCCTTTTCCGCCATCCGCCGGGCTACGCGACAAAGGTGCCGGCGACCGTCCTCGACTGGAAGGAGTGGGGCGGCTGGGACAAGGCGGTCGAGATGTGCAACAACAACGGCCACTGCCGCAAGTTCGACGCCGGCACCATGTGCCCCTCCTATCGCGCCACGCGCGACGAGATCCACCTGACGCGCGGCCGCGCCAATACGCTGCGGCTTGCGCTCTCCGGCCAGCTGCCGTTCGACGAGGCGAAGGACGCGCTCGAGCTCTGCGTCTCGTGCAAGGGCTGCAAGCGGGAGTGTCCGACCGGCGTCGACATGGCGCGCATGAAGATCGAGTACCTGGCGCATTACAACGCCCGCCACGGCCTGAAGCTGCGCGATCGGTTGGTGGCCCACCTGCCGCGCTACGCGCCCTGGCTTGCGGCCGTCGCGCCGCTCGCCAATGCGGCCCAGGCGCTGGGCAAGCGCTTCGCCGGATTCGCCGCCGAACGCTCGCTGCCCGCCTGGCGGCGCGACGTGTTCCGCGCCCCCTCCTCCCCCGCGTCCGCGAGCGGGCGCGACGTGGTGCTGCTGGTGGACACCTTCAACCGCTACTTCGAGCCCGAGAACGCGCGCGCGGCGCTGCGGGTGCTTGAGGCGGCGGGATATCGCGTGCACGAGGTGCGTCCGTCCGACGGCGGACGGCCACTCTGCTGCGGGCGCACCTTCCTTGCCGCGGGACTTGTCGACCAAGCGAAGCGCGAAGCCAAGCGCATGCTCGAGGCGCTCGCGCCCTGGGTCGAGCGCAAGGTTCCGATCATCGGCCTCGAGCCGTCATGCCTCTTTTCGCTGCGCGACGAGTTCAGCGTCCTGCTCCCCGGCACCGACGCGCTCGCGAAGCAGGCCATGCTGTTCGAGGAATTTCTCGCGCGCGAGGCCGATGCCGGAACGCTTGCGCTCGAGCTCAAGCCGGTGGCGAGCGAGGCGCTGCTGCACGGCCACTGCCACCAGAAGGCGTTCGGTGTGATGGGTGCGGTGGAGAAGGTTCTGCGACTGATTCCGGAGCTGAACGTCAAACCGGTCGAGAGCAGCTGCTGCGGCATGGCGGGAAGCTTCGGCTACGAGGCCGAGCACTACGGGATATCGATGAAGATGGCCGAAGCGAGCCTGCTGCCCGCGGTGCGCGCCGCCGCCGCCGACACGCTGCTGGTCGCGGACGGCACCAGTTGTCGCCACCAGATCGCGGATGGCACGCGGCGCGAGGCGCTGCACGTCGCGCGCGTGCTCGAGCGCGCGCTCGCCTAGGCTCGCCGCATCTTGGTCCAGGCGAACAGCACGATTCCGGCCACGATCATCGGCAGGCTGAGCCACTGCCCCATGGTCAAACCCAGTGCAAGGTAGCCTAGGAAGGCGTCCGGCTGGCGCGTGAACTCGACGAGGAAGCGAAAGCTGCCGTAGCCGATCAGGAACAGCGCCGAGACCTGGCCGCGCGGCCGCGGCTTGGACGAAAACCACCACAGGATCACGAACAGGACCACGCCCTCGAGCGCGAACTCGTAGAGCTCCGAGGGATGGCGCGGCAGCGGCCCGGCGCCGGGGAAGACCATGCCCCAGGGCAGGGTCGTGACGCGTCCCCAGAGCTCGCCGTTGATGAAATTGCCCAGCCGTCCGGCCGCGAGCCCGATCGGACAGAGCGGCGCGACGTAGTCCATCAGCGCCCACCAGTTGATCCGGTACTTGCGCGCCGCGTAACCCATCGCCACCAGTACCCCCAGGAAGCCGCCGTGGAAGGACATCCCGCCGTGCCAGACTTCAAGGATCTGCAGAGGGTGGGCGAAATAGAAGCCCGGCTTGTAGAACAGCACGTAGCCGAGGCGCCCGCCCAGGATCACGCCGAGCACCGCGTAGAAGAGCAGGTCGTCGAGCTGCTCGCGCGTCACCGGCGCGAGCCCGGCCTTGATGCGGCGCACCCCGAGCCACCACCCCGCCATGAAACCGGCGAGGTACATCAGGCCGTACCAGCGCACGGCCAGCGGTCCGATCTGGATCGCGACCGGGTCGATATTTGGATGAATCAGCACGGTAGAATCGCATTCTATCTTTCGGAGGCGGACCATGGCTGACAATCGCAGGAGCCGGCTGATCACGCAGGGCGTCGCGCGCTCGCCCAACCGTGCCATGCTGCGCGCGGTGGGATTCGGGGACGGTGACTTCGACAAGCCGATCGTCGGCGTGGCGAACGGCCACTCGACTCTGAACCCCTGCAACGCCGGCATCCAGCCGCTCGTCGATCGCGCCATGGCGGCGCTCGAGTCCGCGGGCGCCAAGCCGCAGGTCTTCGGCTTTCCCACCGTCACCGACGGCATCGGCATGGGCACCGAGGCGATGAAGTATTCGCTCGTCTCGCGCGAAGTCATCGCCGACGCGATCGAGACCTCGGTCAACGGCCAGGCGATGGACGGCGCGCTGGTCGTCGGCGGCTGCGACAAGAACATGCCGGGCGCGATGATGGCGCTCGCGCGCATGAACGTGCCCGGCATCTTCGTCTATGCCGGCACCATCAAGCCGGGAAAGTGGAAGGGGCAGGACCTCACCATCGTCTCGGCCTTCGAGGCGGTGGGCGCCTACAGCGCCGGCAAGATGAATGACGAGGATTTCATCGGCATCGAGAAGAACGCCTGCCCGTCGGTCGGCGCCTGCGGCGGACAGTACACGGCGAACACGATGAGCTCTTCCTTCGAGGCGCTGGGCATGAGCCTGCTCGGCTCAAGCCAGATGGCTTCGCCCGACCCGGAGAAGGCCGACTCGGCCGCGGAATCGGCGCGCGTGCTGGTGCAGGCGGTGCACAACAACCTCAAACCGCGCGACATCATCACGCGCAAATCGCTCGAGAACGCCATCGCGCTGGTGATGGCGACCGGCGGCTCCACCAACGCCGTGCTGCACTACCTCGCGATCGCGAACGCGGCCGGCGTGCGCTGGACGATCGACGATTTCGAGCGCGTGCGCAGAAAAGTGCCGGTGCTGTGCGACCTGAAGCCGTCGGGACGCTTCGTCGCGGTCGACTTCCACCGCGCCGGCGGCGTGCCGCAGGTGCTCAAGATCCTGCTCAATCACGGCGTGCTTCACGGCGAATGCATGACCATCCACGGCAAGACCATGGCGGACATGCTGAAGGACGTGCCCGACGAGCCGCGCGCCGACCAGGAGGTGATCCGTCCCTGGTCGAACCCGATGTACAAGCAGGGCCACCTCGCGATCCTCAAGGGCAACCTGGCAACCGAAGGCTGTGTGGCGAAGATCACCGGCCTGAAGAAGACCTCGATCACCGGGCCGGCGCGCGTGTTCGACTCCGAGCCCGCGTGCATGAAGGCGATCATGGCGAAGAAGATCAAGCCCGGCGACGTGATCGTCATCCGCTACGAAGGACCCAAAGGCGGACCCGGCATGCAGGAGATGCTGGCGCCGACCTCGGCCCTCATCGGCCAGGGTCTGGGCGAGTCGGTCGGCCTGCTCACCGACGGGCGTTTTTCCGGGGGCACCTGGGGAATGGTCGTGGGGCACGTCGCGCCCGAAGCCTTCGTCGGCGGCACGATTGCGCTGGTGAAGGAAGGCGACTCGGTCACCATCGACGCCAAGAAGCGCCTGATCCAGGTCAACGTGTCGGCGAGGGAGCTCGCCGCGCGCAGGAAGAAGTGGAAACAGCCCAAGCCGCGCTACACGCG
>CAZLUX010000042.1:16092-18458 GCA_964562815.1 uncultured Enterobacteriaceae bacterium | reverse complement strand
CCAGGTCGCCGCGCATCGACGGAATGATGCAGAAGGTGCAGCGATGGTTGCAGCCCTCCGAGATCTTGAGATAGGCGTAGTGCTTAGGCGTGAGCTTGATGCCCTGCGGCGGCACCAGATCGGTGTACGGGTCGTGCGGGCGCTCGAACTGCCCGTGCACCGCGCGCATGACCGAATCGGTGTCGTGCGGACCGGTCACCGCCAGCACGCTCGGATGCGCGGCGCGCACCACGCCGTCCTTGGCACCGAGGCAGCCGGTGACGATGACCTTGCCGTTCTCCGCCAGCGCCTCGCCGATCGCGCCGAGCGATTCCTCGACCGCGGCGTCGATGAAGCCGCAGGTGTTGACGATCACCAGATCGGCATCCTCGTAGCTGGCGGAGGTCGCATAGCCCTCCGCGCGAAGCTGCGTGAGGATACGCTCGGAATCGACCAGCGCCTTGGGGCAGCCGAGCGATACGAAGCCGATGCGGGGCGCCGCCGTCTTCACCCTAGGACTGCTTGTTCGGGTCTTCGTTCTTCTGCGGCGCCGCGCCGGGAAAGCCCGGGAAAGACATCCCCGCGAACATGTTGCGGGCCTGGCTCTGCATCTGCTCCTGGAACTGCACGAACATCTTCTGGCTCTGCTCGATATAGGCCTGCATCAGGCTCTGCATCGCCGGGCCCTGCAGGTTCATGAACTGCGACCAGAGCTCCTGCGGGGCGCGTGCATTGTCGCCGTACATCTTCTGCGACTGCTCCTGCAGCGACTTCTGCATCTCCTGGAAGGCGTGGATGTTCTTTTCCAGATAAGTGCCCATCAGGCCCTGCATCGCGTTGCCGTAGAAGCGGATCAGGTGCGAAAGCAGGTCGGAGGAGAACATCGGCATGCCGCCCGATTCCTCCTCGAGGATGATCTGCAGCAGGATCTGCCGCGTCAGGTCGTCGTTCGTCTTCGCGTCGACGACCTGAAAGTCCTCGTGCTTGAGGACCATCTGCTTCACGTCCGCGAGCGTGATGTAGCTCGAGGTCTTGGTGTCGTACAGCCGCCGGTTGGGGTACTTCTTGATCATTCGCACCTGATTTTCCATTCCCATTCCCTCAATACATGTGCTGGCCGCCGTTGATCGAGATATTCGCCCCGGTCACGAACGCGGCTTCTTCCGAGCAGAGGTAGATGATCAGCCCGGCGACCTCGTCGGGCTTGCCCAGCCGGCCCACCGGAATCTGCGGCAGGATCTTCGAATCCAGGATTTCCTTCGGGATCGCGGTCACCATCTTGGTTCCGATGTAGCCCGGCGAAATGGTGTTGATCGTCACGCCCTTCCTCGCCACCTCGAGCGCGAGCGCCTTGGTGAATCCGTGGATCCCGGCCTTGGCGGCCGAGTAATTGGTCTGCCCGAAGGCGCCCTTCTGACCGTTCACCGAGGACACGTTGATGACCCTTCCCCAGCTGCGCTCGAGCATCCCGTCCATGACCTGCTTGGTCATGTTGAAGCAGGAATCCAGGTTGGTGCGCATCACCGCGTCCCAGTCGGCCTTGGACATCTTCTTGAACGTCATATCGCGCGTGATCCCGGCGTTGTTGACCAGGATGTCGATCGTGCCGCACTCCTTGACGATCTTCTCGGCCTTCGCGGCGCAGTCGTCGAAATCGACCACGTCCACCGGATAGGCCGAGAACGCGTAGCCGCGCCCTTTCATTTCCTCGAGCCACGACTTCCACTTGGTGTTCGAAGGCGAGTAGGTCACGACCACCTTGTAGCCGGCATCCGCCATCTTGGTGGATATCGACTCGCCCAGCCCGCCCATGCCGCCGGTCACCACTGCCAGCCTCTTGTCTGCCATGATCCCTCTCCTCCTCCATGCCCCTCTACGGGGCGCGATTACGTCATGTACATCCCGCCGTTGATGGCGATGTTCGCGCCGGTAATATAACCGGCTTCCTCCGACGCCAGAAAGGCGATCAGCGCCGCGATCTCCTCAGGGTGCGCGAGGCGGCCCATCGGGATGCCCGCCACGATCTTGTCGAGCACGTCCTTGCGGATCGACTTCACCATGTCGGTTTCGACATAGCCCGGCGAAACCGAGTTCACCGTCACGCCCTTGCGCACGACTTCCTGCGCGAGTGCCTTGGCGAATCCGTGCAGGCCGGCTTTCGCCGCCGAGTAGTTGGTCTGCCCGAACTGTCCTCTCTGCCCGTTGACGGAGGACAGATTGACGATCCGCCCCCAGCCGCGCTCGGTCATGCCTTCGATCACCTGCTTGGTGACGATGAAGGCGCTGGTCAGGTTGGTGCTGATCACTGCGAGCCAGTCCGCGAGCGACATTTTCTTCAGCATGTTGTCGCGCACGATACCCGCGGCGTTGATCAGGATATCCACCGG
>CAZLUX010000042.1:0-15992 GCA_964562815.1 uncultured Enterobacteriaceae bacterium | reverse complement strand
TCTTCAGCATGTTGTCGCGCACGATACCCGCGGCGTTGATCAGGATATCCACCGGGCCGATGTCTGACTCGATTTTTCGCACCATCGCGGAGGCCGACTCGAAATCCGCCACATCGCCTTCCGCGGCGAAGATGTTGTCGTAGCCTTCGGCGCGCAGCTGCGCCAGCCACTCGTCCTTCTTTTCGTATCCCGGCAGGCAATTCGCCACCACCACGTTGTCGTTCGCGCGGGCGAGCCTGCGGCATACCGCCGTACCGATTCCCCCCATTCCCCCCGTTACCAGTGCTACACGCTTGGTCATGCTCGATCTTTCATGGCTACGTTGAATTTATCGCTCCACCGCCAGCGCGACGCCCATGCCGCCGCCGATGCAAAGCGACGCGAGGCCCTTCTTGGCGTCGCGCTTGGTCATCTCGTGCAGCAGGGTCACCAGGATCCGGCAGCCCGAGGCACCGATCGGGTGCCCGAGCGCGATCGCGCCGCCGTTCACGTTCACCTTCGAGGTGTCCCAGCCCATCTGGCCGTTGACGGCGATCGCCTGCGCGGCGAACGCCTCGTTGATTTCCATCAGGTCGAGGTCCTGCGGCGTCCAGCCGGCGCGCGACAGGCAGCGCTTGGACGCGGGCACCGGGCCCATCCCCATGTATTTCGGGTCGACCCCCGCCGACGAGAAGGACTTGATGCGCGCGATCGGCTTGAGCCCGAGCTCCTTGGCCTTGCGCGCCGACGCGAGCACGACCGCCGCGGCGCCGTCGTTGATCCCCGAAGCGTTGCCCGCGGTGACGCTGCCCGCCTTGTCGAACGCGGGCTTCAGCCCCTTGAGGGATTCGAGCGTCGTGCCGTGGCGCGGGAACTCGTCGTCGGCGAACACCACGGTGCCCTTTCTCGAGGCGATCTCGAAAGGAATGATCTCGTCCTTGAACTTGCCCGCCTTCTGCGCGGCCTCGGTCTTTTGCTGGGAGGCGAGCGCGAATTCGTCCTGCGCCTCGCGCGTCACGGCGTACTCCTTGGCGACGTTCTCGGCGGTCACGCCCATGTGGTACTGGTTGTAGACGTCCCACAAGCCGTCGACGATCATCGAATCGATCATCTTGGCGTCGCCCATCCGGTAGCCGTCGCGCGAGCCCATCAGGACGTGCGGGGCGAGGCTCATCGATTCCTGCCCGCCCGCCACCACGATGTCCGCGTCGCCGTTCGCGATCGACTGCGCCCCCAGCATTGCCGCCTTCAGTCCCGAGCCGCAGACCTTGTTGATGGTCATGGCCGGGATCATGTCCGGCAGGCCGGCCCCGATCGCGGCCTGGCGCGCCGGGTTCTGCCCCGAGCCCGCGGCCAGCACCTGGCCCATGATCACCTCCGAGACCTGGTCCGGCGCGACGCCCGAGCGCTCGAGCAGCTTGCGGATCACGTGCGCGCCGAGCGCGGTGGCCGGCGTCTTGGCGAGCGCGCCGCCGAATTTTCCGATCGCGGTCCGGGCCGCGCCGACGATGACGATCTCTTCCATCTCAGGCCTCCTGATTCGCTCGTTGCTTCACATAGCGGCCGGGCGCAGGCTCGGTCGCCTTGTACTTGCGGTTGCCCTGGCGCGCCGGCGCCTTGCGCAAACCGCCCTTGAATCGCTCCATCCACTCCGACCATTGCGGCCACCAGCTGCCCGGGCGCTCCTCGGCGCCCGCCAGCCAGCTCTGCGGATCTTCGGGGTACTGCGTTGCGCGCCAGTAGCTGCGGCGGTTCTTGGCAGCCGGGTTGATCACGCCCGCGACATGGCCGCTGGCGCCGAGCAGGAAAGTCTTCTCGCCGCCGAGCAGGTTCACCGAACGGTAGGCCGAGCGCCACGGCACGATGTGGTCCTCGCGCGTGGCGAGGATGAACGACGGCCGGTCCACCTTGCCGAGGTCGAGCGCCACCCCGCAGTTCTCGAGCGCGCCCGGAACGCGCAGCTTGTTCTCGAGGTAGGTATTGCGCACGTAATAGCAGTACATCGGCCCCGGCAGGTTGGTGCTGTCGGCGTTCCAGTAGAGCAGGTCGAACGCCGCCGGCGTGCCGCCCATCAGATAGTTGTTGACGACGTAGGGCCAGACCAGATCGTTCGCGCGCAGGCTCGAGAACATGAACGCCAGATCCGACCCGGGAAAGATCCCGCCGCGGCCGATCGCCGCTTCGCGCGCGGCCAAGCTCGCCTCGTCGACGAACAGTCCGATCTGCCCCGTCTCGCTGAAGTCGAGCATCGTGGTGAGGTAGGTGACGCTCTCGACCAGGTCTTCGCCCTTTGCCGCGAGCACCGCCAGCGCCGCGCCCAGCAGCGTTCCGCCGACGCAGAAGCCGAGCGCGTTGACGTGGTCGCTGGCCGCGATCTCGCGCGCCACGCGCAGCGCCTGCAGCACGCCCTGCTCGATGTAGTCGTCCCAGGTCAGGTTGCCGAGCGCGGGCCCGACGTTGCGCCAGGACAGCATGAACACCGTGTGCCCGGCCCCGACCGCGTAGCGCACGAAGGAATTCTCGGGCTGCAGATCGAGGATGTAGAACTTGTTGATGCAAGGCGGCACCATCACCAGCGGCCGCTTGCCCACCTGCGCGGTGGCGGGCGCGTATTGCACCAGCTGGATGAGCGGGTTCTCGTAGACCACCCGCCCCGGGGCAGTGGCCAGGTTGCGGCCCACCTCGAAAGCGGACTCGTCGGTCTGGCTCAGGCGCCCTTTCTGCGTGTCCGCGATCAGGTTCGCCAGGCCGCGCGCCATGGATTCCCCGCGCGTCTCGATCGCGCGCTGCAGCGCCTCGGGATTGGTGGCGACGAAATTGGCCGGCGACATGGCGTCAATCCACTGCTTCAGCGCGAAGCGCAGCCGGTCCTTCGCCGCGGCATCGAGTTGCGCGCCCTCGACCAGATCGGCGAAGAAGCGCGCCGACAGCAGATAGGACTGGCGCAGGTAATCGTAGAACGGGTTCTCGCGCCAGGCCTTCGACGCGAAACGTCGGTCGCCCGGCTCCGGCGCGACCAGCGTCGCCGCGCTCTGGCCGCTCGCGAGCTTCATCCACAGTTGCGCCTGCTTCTCGGCATAGGCGGCCTGCAGCGCCGGCAGGCGCTCGCCGCCGAGCTCGCGCGTCCAGTCCGTCGCGGGCGCACCCGGTACAGCGGCGCCGACCAGGCGCATCCAGCCCTGCGTCATCTCGTTGCCCGCCTGCGCGATCGTCGACAGGAGAGCCTCGGGAGAACCGGGTTGGGCGGCCATTCAGATCAGGGTTTCGGGCTATGGAAATGGGGGGTTCGCCGCTCGGCGGGCAGGTCCCTTCGGGTGCGGGGTGGAGCAGCCTCGTCAGGGTGCCGATTTTGCGCCGCACAAAGCGCCTCCGTCAAATACCCCTTGCGCGACCTCCCGGGAGCCAGATGAGGGCGGCCATGCGCCCCGTTTTGCCGTCGCGCCGATAGGAAAAGAAGCGCGCCGGATCCGAGTAGGTGCACAACCCGCCGCCGTGAACACGCGACACGCCTCGGGCCGCCAGGCGCTGGCGCGCGACGGCGTACAGGTCGAGCAGCCAGTGTCCCGGGCGCGCGGGCCGGAATGCCTCGGCCGCCGCCGCGTCCCGGGCGACAAAGGCCTGCCGCACCTCTTCGCCCACCTCGTAGACCTGCGGCCCGATCGCCGGACCGAGCCAGGCGAGCAGCCGCCGCGGGTCGACCCGCATCGCCTCGACGGTGGCTTCGAGAACGCCGCCGCACAGGCCGCGCCAGCCGGCGTGCGCGGCCGCCACGACTTGCCCCGACACTTCGGCGAGCAGCACCGGCATGCAGTCCGCCACGAGGACGGCGCATACCGTCCCCGGCTGCCGCGCCACGGCGGCATCGGCTTCCGGCTCTCCGCCCTCGGCGCGCGCCGCGTCGGCGTCGGCGACGCGGATCCCGTGCACCTGCCGCAGCCAGACCGGCGGTGAAGGAAGCAGGGCCTCGAGCCGGCGCCTGTTTTCGCGCACCGCGGCGGGTTCGTCGCCGCTGCGCGAGCCGAGGTTCAGGCTCGCGTAGGCGCCGGCGCTCGCGCCGCCCTCGCGGGTCGTGACCAGGGCGCCCACCGGCAGCTGCCAATCGGGACGGACCAGGCCGATCATCGTCCGGCGCGAAGCGCCTCGATGAGGCGACGCATGTCCTGCGGCAGGGGCGCGCGCCAGCTCATGGCGCGGCCACTTCGCGGATGGATCAGCGACAGCTCGCAGGCGTGCAGCGCCTGGCGCGGAAACGACATCGTCCCGCGGGCGCCGCGGCGGTAGACCGGATCGCCGAGCAGCGGATGGTGAATGTGCTGGAAGTGCACCCGGATCTGGTGCGTGCGGCCTGTCTCCAGCCGGCACTCGACAAGCGCGGCGCGGCCGTACCGCTCGAGCACGCGATAGGCGGTTCGCGCCTCCTTGCCCCGGCGCGAGACGGCCATTTTCGTGCGCGCCCGCGCGTCGCGCCCGACCGGGGCGTCGATCGTGCCGCCGAGGGGCGGTTCGCCGTGCACCACCGCGAGATACACCCGGCGCACGCTGCGCTCGGCGAGCTGCTTGACCAGATGCGCCTGCGCAGCGACGTTTTTCGCCACCACCATCAGGCCGCTGGTGTCCTTGTCGAGGCGGTGCACGATGCCCGCGCGCGGCACGGCGGCGAGCGCCGCACAGTGCGCGAGCAGCGCGTTCAGCAGCGTGCGGTCGGGGACGCCGGCGCCGGGATGCACCACCAGCCCGGCCGGCTTGTCGATCACGATCAGGTCGCGGTCCTCGTGCACGATCGAGAGCGGCATGCGCTGCGCCTGCGGGGCGCCGCCCGCAGGCGGCAGCGGCGGCGCGAGATCGACGCGCTCGCCGCCGGATACCGGCTGCTTCGCCGCCGCCGCGGCGCCGTCGACCCGGATATGGCCCGCCTTGAGCCAGGCCTGCAGGCGATTGCGCGAGTAGTGCGGGAACAAACGCGCCAGCGCCTGATCCAACCTCAGTCCGCCGAGCGCAGCCGGGACGGTTGCTTCCTCCACGTTATAATTTTCCGTTTCGACCGCGGTCTTCCTTTTCATGCGCCCAAGTTTACTTGCTCTCCTGGCGGTCGCGGCAGCGCTCCTGCTCGGCTCCTGCGCCACCCCCACGTCCGACGAAACGGCGAACTGGTCGGCGCAGAAGCTCTACGGCGAGGCGAAGGACTCGATGACCTCCGAGGACTGGGGCACGGCGATCAAGTACTTCGACAAGCTCGAGGCCCGCTATCCGTACGGCCGCTACGCGCAGCAGGCTCAGCTCGAAATCGCCTACGCGTACTGGAAAGACAGCGAGCGCGCATCGGCGATCGCAGCGGTCGACCGCTTCATCAAGCTGTATCCGAACCACCCGCACGTCGACTACGCCTACTACCTGAAGGGCCTGATCAACTTCAACGAGAACACCGGCCTGCTCGCCGGCCTGTCGAATCCGGACATGTCGGAGCGGGATCCGAAGGCGACGCGCGAAGCCTTCGCCGCCTTCAAGGAGCTGGTGACGCGCTTTCCGAATTCGAGGTACGCGGACGACGCGAACGCGCGCATGCGCTACCTCGTCAACTCGCTCGCGTCGCACGAGGTGCACGTCGCCCGCTGGTACATGAGGCGCGGCGCCTGGGTCGCCGCCGCCAACCGGGCGCAGACCGCCGTCAAGGAATACCCGCGCACCCCGGCGACCGAGGAGGCGATGTACATCATGGTCATGGCCTACGCCAGGCTCGGCCTCAACACGCTTTCCGACGACGCCTATCGGGTGCTGCGCGCCAGCTTTCCCGGCAGCAAATACCTGTCAGGCGGCGGCGAGGCGAAGAGCGCGCCGTGGTGGAAGCTGTGGGACCCGAACTGGTAGGGCCGGCTAGACGGGCTTGATCCCCTCGTCGGCGATGTAGTCGCGGATCACGGTTTCCACGTCCGGATCGGCGCGAAAGCCCATCGCGAGCGCGCGAGGCGTCTCGAACCGCCCCGGCCAGGTCCTGACGATCGCCTGGATGCGCGCGTCGGGCTTCCAGACCACCCTCTTTGCCGCCGCGGCGCCGGCGACGCGCCCGAGCGCGCCGACCATCTCGGCCACGGTCGCGGTGATGCCGGGCAGATTCACCGCCCGCCGCGTTCCCCACGCGGCCGCCGGCAGCTCGTGCGCGTGCACGAATGCCTCGATGACCCGCTTGGGCGAGAGCAGCCAGACCGCGGTATCGGCATCGACCGGGCATTCCGAGACCGCGCCGTTGAGCGGCTCGCGCAGGATGCCGCTCGCGAAGGAGGACGCCGCGGCGTTCGGCTTGCCCGGACGCACCACGATCGTCGGCAGGCGCAGCGAGCGGCCGTCGAGGAAGCCCTTGCGCGAGTAGTCGGAGATCAGGTACTCGCCGATCACCTTCTGGGTGCCGTAGGAGGTCTGCGGCGTCGGCGTGGTCGAATCGTCCAGCACCGGCGGCAGCTCGCCGCCGAAAGCCGCCACCGAGCTCGCGAACACCAGGCGAGCGGGGCGCGCGCACTGGCGCAGGCGCTCGAGCAGGAGCTGCGTTCCCGCGAGGTTCGCCCGCATGCCGAGGTCGAAATCCGCCTCGGCAGCGCCGCTGACGACCGCCGCAAGGTGGAAGACCGCCGCGGTGTCGGTCGTCACCGTGCGCTCGACCACGGCGCGGTCGGCGACGTCTCCCGTCACGGCTTCGACGCGCGGGTCCTGCGGCGAGCCCGCGGGAAACGCGGCGTCGAGCAGGACGACGCGCGTGATCTCGCGCTCCGTGCCCTCGGGGGCGGTCAGCTTGCCGCGCGCGAGCAGCGCCCGGGCCAGGCGCGAACCGAGAAACCCCCCGCCTCCGGTGATGACGACTCTCATGCGTCGATTCTATCGAAGAATGCCTCGACCTCGGCGAGTTCGCGGGTCTGTTTCATCGGCGGCAGGCTCGCCCGCACCAGTCTGCCGTAAGGTCGCGAGTACAGGCGCGGGTCGCAAAGCATCAGCACGCCGCGGTCGGTCTCGTCCCGGATCAGGCGCCCGGCGCCCTGCTTGAGCTGCAGGATCGCCTGCGGCAGCTGCAACGCGGTGAACGCGTTGCCGCCCTGGGCGCGCACGGCCTCGATGCGGGCGGACAGCACCGGATCGTCGGGGGGCGCGAAGGGGAGCTTGTCGATCACCACCAGGGAGAGCGCTTCGCCGCGCACGTCGACGCCCTCCCAGAACGACTGGCTGCCAAGCAGCACGGCGTTGCCGAGCGCGCGAAAGCGCGCCAGCAGCTCGCTGCGCGAGCCCGTGCCCTGCACCAGGAGCGGGAACGGGCAGGCGTCGCGCTCGAAGCGCGCGGCGAGCGTCTCGTGCGCGCGGCGCAGCGCGCGCAGGCTGGTGAAAAGGAGAAATGCCCTGCCGCCGCTCGCGCGCAGCACCGGGTAGGCGGCGTCCACCACCGCCGCCGTGAACGCCGGATCGTTGGGATCGGCCGGCAGGCCCTTGGGCACGTAGAGCAGCGCCTGGCGGGCGAATTCGAACGGGCTCTCCCAGCGGCGCGCATCCGCCTGCTCGACGCCCAGCTCGTGCTTGAAATGGCCGAAGTCCTCCCCCACCGCGAGCGTGGCCGAGGTGAAGATCCAGGCCCGCGGATGGTCCGACATCTGGCGCCGGAACAGCTCCGCCGAGGACAGCGGGGTCAGATGCAGCTGCGCCGACTGGCTGAACGTCTCCACCCAGCGCACTTCATTGGCGGCGTCGCCCCCGTGCATGCGCGCCAGGACCGCGCGCGTCTCGGCCGCGCGCCGGGCGCAGGACGCGAGGCCCTCCGAGCGCTCGGCCTGCTCGGCGAGGGGCTCGGCGAGCGCCGCCAGGGCAGACTCGAGGGCGGCCACCGCCGCGCCGAAGCCTTGCAGGCGCGAAGCCTGCGCCCAGCCGAGGCGGGCGCCTTCATTGCCGAGCGCAAGCCTCAGGTCGCGCGCCGCCTTGTCCAGCTTGCCGGCGAGACGCTCGAGCTCGGGCGAGGCGCCTCCCGCCGCGCGCAGCTCGATGCGCGCGTCGCGCGCCAGCTCGATCATCTGCGCGGTCGAAACCGTGGCGCCGAAGAAAAGGCGTGCGGTCTCGGGCAGCTGGTGCGCCTCGTCGAACACCAGCGTGTTGCACGCCGGCAGCAGCTCGGCGACGCCTTCGTCCCGCAGCACGACGTCGGCGAAGAAAAGATGGTGGTTCACCACCACGACATCCGCGGCGAGGGCGTTCCTGCGCGCGCGCATCACGAAGCAGTCCTTGTAATTCGGGCACTCCTGCCCAAGGCAGTTCTCGCGCGTGGAGGTCGCGTGAATCCACACCGGCGCGTCCTCGGCGACCTCCGCCAGGTCGGCGCGGTCGCCGCTCGCGCTGAGCGCGGCGAAGCGCTCGATGCGCCGCAGCTGCGCCGCCTCCTCGCGCGAGGCGAGCCGCGCCTCCTTCGCGGCGCGCTCCAAGCGGTACAGGCAGACGTAGTTCGCGCGCCCTTTCAGCAGAGCCGTGGTGGCGCCCGAGGCGAGCGCCTCTCGCACCGCCGGCAGATCGCGGTCGAAAAGCTGGTCCTGCAGCGTCTTGGTGCCGGTCGAGACGATCACCTTGCCGCCCGCGAGCAGCGCCGGCACCAGATAGGCGAAGGTCTTGCCGGTGCCGGTGCCGGCCTCGGCCACGAGCACGCCGTTGCGCTCGATCGCCTCCAGAATCGCTTGCGCCATCTCGACCTGCTGCGCCCGGCGGCGGAATCCGGGCACCTGCCGGGCGAGCGCGCCGCCATCGGCGAACGCCTGCTCGAGCGCCGTCGCCTCGCGTGTCGCCGAGGCGCTCAGGGTCCGATCTCCTCGACTTTGAGCCAGATCCCGCGGCGCCCGGAGACAATGCCGGAGGACTGCACGCCGCCGGGCTCGAGCAGGGGTCTCAGCGCCGGCAGCACCTGCTCGAGCGTGCGATGGTGCAGAGGAAGGATCTCCATGCGTTGCTGCGCCCAAGCCCCCGCGGCGCCGAGCGCAGCGGCGGCGAAGCACATCCAGGCGGTGATCGATCGGCGCATCGGCGTTTCGTTTCCGGTCTCTTCGAAGCAACGTGCCGGCCGCCGCACGGGCTGACAGCGACCGGCTTTACTTTCTGCACACGATCCACTACATTGCTTTAATGAAGTTCCGTAACTTTTTGTATTTAATAATCTTCTCTTCCGGGATCTTTGGCTGCGCCAGCGCTCCCAACCGACCCTATTCGACGCCGCCGGCGCGGCCCCAGGCGGCGAGCGCAGAGCGATCCGAGGCCTTGCTGCAGGCGCTCCTCGCGCTCGGAACCGACTACCGCTACGGCGGCGCCTCGCCCGTCACCGGCTACGACTGCAGCGGGTTGGTCGCCCATGTGTTCCGGCAGGCCTGGGGCCTGCACCTGCCTCACAACGCCCGCGCGCAGAGTGAATACGGCGCGCCCGTCAGTCTAGCGGAACTGCAGCCGGGCGATCTCGTCTTCTTCAACACCCAGCACCGCGCTTTCTCCCACGTCGGCATCTACCTCGGCAACGGCCGCTTCGTACACGCGCCCAGGACCGGAGAGGAGGTCAAGGTCGAGCGCCTGCGCATCCGCTACTGGATGAGCCGCTTCGACGGCGCACGCCGCCTCGCGCCCCCCGACCTGAAGTCGGTCGCAAGCCGGGGCCGCTAGCCGTCGGCATCGCGCAGGCTGAAGATGACCGGCACGTCGATGCCGAAGGCCTTGCCGCGCAAGCCGCCCGGAATCGCCGCATCCGGCTTGGCGCGCCGGACCATGTCGAGCGCCTGCTGATCGAGAATCGAGTAGCCCGTGCCGCGCACGACGCGCAGCGACGCGATCGAGCCGTCGGCTCCGATCTCCATGCGCACGTCGACCTTGCCTTCCCAGCCGTTGTCGCGCGCAAAGCGCGGGTAACGCTTGTAGCGCTTCGCCTGCGAGATGACCTCGGCCCGGTATTGCGCCACCAGGCTCGCGGTGTCGACCGGCGCGACAGGGCGCGCCGCGGGCGCAGGCGCGGGCGCAGGTGCAGGCGCAGGCGCTGCGATGATGGGCGCCGGCGCGGGAGGCTCGGGCAATGACGGTGCGGGTGCTGTCACGGAAGCCGGCGCGGACATCTCGGGGACAGGCTCGCGAACGCGCTTCGGCGCGGGCCTGCGAACCCGCCTCGGCTCGGGCGGCGCCTTCTTCACTGCCGGTCGCGGAGCGGGACGCGGCTTCGGCGGCGGCGGAGGCACTTGCTTGATCACGGGCGCGGGCGCCGGGGGCGGCTGGGCCGCGACCGGCTGCTGCGGCACCAGGCGCGCCTCGAGCGGCGGCTCGACGGGAACGGATCGCGCCTGCAGCGACGGCAGCAAGGGAAGCGACAGCAGGGCCAGCCCGTGCAGGGCGAGCGAGGCGGCAATCGCGTATTCGAGCACGCGACGAGCCCCGTCCTGCCAAGCCGTACCGCGCGCCGAACCCGCCGCCATGCGACCTCACCCCATATCGACCGACTACATGCCGTGCAACGCCCTCCAGACCGTCTCCGCGGTAAGCGGCATCTCGAGCTCGACGATGCCGCGCTCGGCCAGCGCGTCGAGCACCGCGTTCACCACCGCCGGCACCGAGCCGATCGTGCCGAGCTCGCCGCAGCCTTTCACTCCCAGCAGGTTCGTCGTGCAGGGAATGCTCTCGTCGAACCCGGTGTCCATCGGCGGGAACTGGTCCGCGCGCGGGATTCCGTAGTCCATCAGCGAGCCCGTCAGCAGCTGCCCGCTCTCCGGGTCGTAGACCGCGCGCTCGTACAGCGCCTGGCCGGCGCCCTGCGCGATGCCACCGTGGATCTGCCCTTCGACGATCATGTGATTGATGATGCGGCCGATGTCGTCCACGCTGGTGATGCGCGCGAGCTCCACTTCGCCGGTGTCGGGATCGATCTCGACTTCGCACACCTGGGCGCCGTTCGGCCAGGAGGGCGTCGAAGGCGTTTCGGTTGCCGAGACGCGGATGAAGCGCTCGGCCTGGCGCGCGGCGAGCTCGTCGAGCCCGACCGAGAGGTCGGTGCCGGAGACGTGAAAGCGCCCGTCGCGGAACTCGATGTCCTGCGGCGCGGCCTCGAGCGCCTCGGCCGCGAGCTCCTTGCCGCGCACGATCACCTTGCGTCCCGCGGCGACCACCGCCGAGCCGCCGACGAAGGCCGAGCGCGAGCCGACGCTGCCGACGCCGGTGGCGCGATCGGTGTCGCCCTGAACGATGCGTACGCTCGTGACCGGCACCTGCAGCACCTCGGTGATGAGCTGGGAATAGGTAGTCTCCAGTCCCTGCCCCATCGCCTGGGTCCCCGAGAACACGGTGACCGCACCGTCGGCATCGATCTGGATGTCGACCGTTTCGGTCGGGATCGCGCCGGTCCACTCGAGATAGACCGACAGCCCGCGCCCGCGCAGCCTGCCGCGCCGCCTGGATTCCTCGCGTCGCGCGGAAAAACCGTTCCAGTCGGAGCGCGCCAGCGCAGCGTCCAGCACGCGCGCGAAATCGCCCGTGTCGTACGTATCGCCGAGGTGCGTCTGGAACGGAAAGTCCTGCGGACGGATGAAATTGCGGCGCCGGATTTCGGCCGGGTCGAGCTTGAGCTGGCGCGCGGCCTTTTCCATCAGGCGGTCCATCAGGTAGTTGGCCTCCGGGCGACCGGCGCCTCGGTAGGCGCCGGTCGCCATGGTGTTGGTCAGCACCGCCTTGACGCCGTAATCGATCACCGGCACCTTGTAGACGGTCGTCTGCACCTTGGGGCCGAGCGCGAGCGGGATGATCGCGGACGAACCGACCGGAGTGGCGCCGATGTTGGCCAGCATGCGCATGCGAAGGGCCAGGATGCGGCCGTCCTTGTCGAGCGCCAGGCTCGCCGTGAAGCGCTGATCGCGCCCCATGTGCGCGGCGAGGAACTCCTCGCTGCGCTCGGCGCGCCACTTGACCGGGCGGCCGAACTTCTTCGCCGCGTGGCACACCAGGGCGTCCTCAGGGGTGAGGCCGGTCTTCATGCCGAAGCCGCCGCCGATGTCGCCGACCACGATCCTGAAGGCTTCGGGCTTGGCGCCGAACACCGCGCCGAGGAGGTCGCGCGCACCGGTGGGCGTCTGGTTCTGGGTGTACAGCGTGGTGCGCCCGCCTTCGAACACGCCGATCGCGCAGCGCGGCTCGAGGGCGTTGGCGATCAGGCGCTGATTGTGCAGCTCGAGCTCGACCACGTGCGCCGCCGCGGCGAACGCGGCGTCGGCTGCCTTCGGGTCGCCGTAGGCGGACTCCGCCGCGACGTTGCCCGGCGCCCCGGGCCAGAGCTGGGGTGCGTCCGGCTCGAGCGCGCGCCTGGCGTCGACCACGCAGGGCAGCTCGTCGTACTCGATCATTGCCAGCTCGGCCGCGTCCTCGGCCTGGTCGCGAGTCGCGGCCACGATCGCGGCCACCGGCTCGCCGACGTAGAAGACGCGGTTTTCGGCCAGCGGAACCCGCGGCGGCGCCTCCATCGGCGAGCCGTCCGCCTGCTTGAAGAGGGGCGGGAACGGTATGTGGCCGACGCCGTCGGCGCGCAGATCCTGCATGGTCCAGGCCGCGAGCACCCCGGGCGCGTCGCGCGCCGCGGACAGATCGGCCGACACGATCTTCGCGTGCGCGTGCGGCGAGCGCACGAGCACCAGCCAGGCGAGGCCGGGAAACTCCCGGTCGTCGCTGTAGAGGCCTTTGCCGGTGAGCAAACGGTCGTCTTCGAGCCGCTTCTGCGAGCGCGAGCTGCCGAAGCGGGCGGATTCGGGGTCGAATTGGATCTCGGGTGCGTTCATCTCGGTCGGGGAACAAAAACGGCCCGTTAGGGCCGTGGTGGAAACTGCCGGAGGGCGCAGTCTAGGTCGATCCGCGCCCCGCGGCAAATTGCGCGACTACTTGCTCGTCAGCGCGCTCCGGATCTCGCGCAGCTTGGCCTTGACCTTGCGCTCGTTGTCGAGCCCCATGCGAATCATGATCTTCTGCCCCGCCGAACGCGCCTCGAGGTCCGGGTCCGCGAATTCGTAGAGCACCTTGGGCTGGGCGAGCTTGACCGGCCCGTCCGGCTCGGGCGCCGCAAGCAGGTCGTCGATGCACTGGATCAGGCGGTCGTTGAAGTAGCCGTTGGGGTAGCCGAGCTGGCGGTAGGCCTCCTGAAACAGCGGATAGAAGCGGCTGTAGACCGCGACCAGCTTCTTCGCGTCGACCGCCTGCGCGATTCGCACGTAGGGCGTATAGCGGGCGGCGTTCTTGGGCGAGATCACGGTCTGGTCGTCGCTGCCGAGGATTTCGAATTGTCCGGCGACGGGCTTGACCGGCATCATGCGGGCCGGCGCGGCATGGCGCGGCAGGTTGTCGACCGTCGCGACGATGCGAAGGATGATCTTCTCGGGATAGAAGTAAGCCGCGAACGCCTTGGCGCCGAACAGCCCGATCAGCTCGTCGCGCGCCGCCGGATCGCTGTCGCGCAGCCCGGGGAGCGGCGGAACGATCTCGCCGGGGGGCGCCTTCGGCGCCTCCACCGGATGCTCGATCTCCGGGGCGGGGGCGGCTGCGGGCGGCGGCGTGGCCGGCTGCTCCGGCGCGCTCGGTGCCGCCGGCGCGACGGGCGCCGGCGCCGGCATGTGCGTGCTGACGAAGTAGTAATAATAGGCGCCCATCGCCGCGGCCAGGACCAGCGCGGCCAGCGCCACCCACCGCAGCGAGCGGTTTCGCGGCTTGCGCATCAGGTACGGAGGACCGTCATCCCGCGCGGACCAAGGTTCCACGGTGTCTCTCCTGGGTCGATCTGGGAGGTATGGCGCGAAGCCGCCAATGCTACCAAACTCCCGGGGCCTGACGCACCGCCGAATGCGATCCGCCTAGCGCAGGAGCGGTCCTTCGGCTCCCTGCAGGATTTGCAGGTACTGCGCCAGCGCGCGCCCGGTGGTGCGTGTCCTGAGCCATTCCGCGATGCGCCCGCGCGCGAGGTCGAAGGGAACGACCTGACCCGCAATTCGGCGCGCGACCAGGACGACGTGAAAACCGTAGCGCGTGTCGACGAGCTCGGGCAGAACGCCGAGCGATTCGCCGTCGAACAGCGCGCGCTCGAACTCGGGCACGCTGTCGCCGCGGCCCAGCTGCCCCAGCGCGCCGCCCTGCGCCGCCGAGGGGCAGTTCGAAACCTCGCGCGCCAGCTCGGCGAAGCGCTGCGGCTCGCGCCGCGCCGCAGCGTGCACTTCCGCCGCCCGCCCCCGCAGCGCGTCCGGAGGCACGCGCGGGGTAAGCGCGAGCAGGATGTGCGCGGCCTCGACCAGGTCGCCGGAGCGGAACTGCGCCGGATGACGCTCGTAGTAGCGCCGGCACTCCTCTTCGTTCGGCTCGGGCGTGCGCACCTCGAGCTCGAGCAGGCGCTCGATGACCGCGTCTTCGGCCTGAGGATCCGCGAAGCTCACCTCCTCGCGCGCACGGCCCTCCAGCAGGCCGCGCTGCGCGGCGCGCTCGAGCAGCAGCTCGCGCACCGCAACCGGAAGGTCGTTGACGACGGCGGGCGCCATCAGCCGCGGTTGCGCACGATCTGGTAGGCGCGGCCCAGGTAGGCGACCGAAGCGAACCCGCTCCAGATATGCACCAGGCGCGAGAACGGAAACAGCAGGAACAGGGTCATGCCGAAGAACAGGTGGATCTTGAAGATGACCGGCACGCCTGCGAGGAACGCCGCCGCCCCGCCGCGGAACGTGACGATGTGCTGCGCCCAGTCCGCGAGCAGCAGCATCATGCTGCCGTCGAGATGCTGCGCCGAGAAGACGATCGAAACGAGCCCGAGCGAAACCGTCACGAGGATCCAGACCAGGACCAGGATGTCCATGCGGGTGCTGGTGGAGCGCACGCGCGCGATGGTGAGGCGCCGGTGCAGCAGAAGCAGCACGCCGACCAGGATCATCGCGCCCAGGATGCCGCCCGAGGTCATCGCCAGGATCTGCTTCGCCCCCGGCGTGAGCCCGACGGCCGTGTAAGCGCTGTGCGGCGTCAGCAGGCCGAACAGGTGGCCGAAGAACAGCAGCAGGATGCCGACATGGAAGAGGTTCGAGCCCCAGCGCAGCTGGCCGCGGCGCAGAAGCTGCGACGAGTCGCTCTTCCAGGTGTACTGCTCGCGGTCGAAGCGCACCAGCGAGCCCAGCAGGAACACAGCCAGGCACACGTAGGGATAGATGCCGAACAGCGCCTGATTCAGAAAGTCGCTCATGAGGCGGCTCCTTTTCGGTAGAAATGCACCGGGGCGGCCTCGGGTGCGGCGCCGCCGAACGTGACGGGTTGCTCCATCCAGCTGCGGTCGATCGCCTCGGGCGTGTCCTCCTCGCCCGCCCGCGACCCCGGCGCGCGCTCGGCGGCCAGGCCGCGCTCGCCGGCGATGGCGAGCAGCGCGGCGAACACCGCGCAATAGCGGCTGCCGCGCACGGCCAGCCGCTCGCCCAGCGCGCGCAGGACGTCGGCGGCTTCTCCGAGCAGGCCGCGCGCCTCGGGTGCCGGCAGCAGCGAGGCGAACTCGAGGAACGCGGGCAGGTAGTCGGGCAGCTCGTCGCCGTCCACGGTGAGTCCGCGCGCACGGTACATCGCCGCCAGGTCGACCATCGCCTGGCCGCGGTCGCGCGACTCGCCGTGCACGTGCTCGAACAGGTGCAGCGACAGCGCGCGCGAGCGATCGAACAGCGCCACGTAGCGCTCCTGCGACGCGGTCAGCGGCTCGCGCCGGAGTTCCTCGATCAGCTCCTTCACTCCGGCCCGCTCCGTGCGCGGCACCAGCTTCTCGCCATCGACCACGCCCGCGAGCTCAGGCAGGGCCGAAAGCAGCTCGGGCTCGGGATAGGCCAGCAGCGCGGCGCATACCCGGAGCGTTTTCATCGCTCGCCTCCCGCCGCGACGCGGATCGGGATCGTGCGCCGCTTCTTGCCGCCGAACAGGCTCGGCTGGCTCTCGCCGTCCGAGCAGCCGTTGCCGAACGAGAAGCCGCAGGAGCCGCGCAGGTCGTAGGCGTC
>CAZLUX010000041.1:0-19109 GCA_964562815.1 uncultured Enterobacteriaceae bacterium | reverse complement strand
CACGGGACCGCGGCGGACGCCAGGCTTCTCTATCCCCGGCTGCGCGACGAGAGCGCGCGGGTGCGAAGCGATGCCGAAACCGCGCTGTGGACGCTGTGGAGCCGCTCGGGCGATCCGGCGCTGGATGAGCTGCTCGCGCGCGGCGTCGGGGAGATGAACGCCGGCCGGCAGCGCGCGGCGATCGCGACGTTCTCGGAAGTGATCCGAAAGAAGCCGTCCTTCACCGAGGCGTGGAACAAGCGCGCCACGGCGTATTACCTCGCCGGCCGGTACGACGAGTCGATCGCCGACTGCAAGCAGGTGCTCGAGCGCAACCCGCGCCACTTCGGCGCGCTGTCGGGGCTGGGGCAGATCTACCTGGCGCTCGGCGACGACGAGCGGGCGCTCGCCTGGTTTCGCCGTGCGCTCGCGGTCGACCCGAACCTGCTGGGTGTGGCGCTCACCATCAAGGTCCTCGAGGAGAAGATCGAGCGCCGGCGCGATCGCATGATCTGAGGTCTCAGCGAGTCAGCGCCTCGGCGAGCTCGATCACCGCCGCGGCCGCTGCAGCCGGTTCCTCGAACGGAAAAAGATGCCCGCCGGGCACCTTGCGCAGGGCAAAACGGCGCCGCGTCGCCGCGAGGCCGGCGCGGCGGACGACGTCGGAGTGCTCGCCGCCGATGAATCCCGCCGGCACGCGCAGCGCGTGCAGGTGGCGGCTCATGCCGTGGGGGATGGTGCGGTAGATCTGGTATTCGATCGTCGGATCGATGCGCAGCCTCAGCGCGCCGCCCGAGCGGACCAGGCCGTGGCGCACGTAATCTTCAAGGCAGGCGTCGGTGAAGTGGCGGAACAGGCGGCGGCTTCGAAAGTGATGCTTCGCCTCCTCGCGGGAATTCCAATGGCTGCGCCGGTCGCGCGTCGCGCCCGCCGGAGTCACCCTATCGACGATTCCGAGGCGCTTGGTGGCGCCGAGCATGCGCCCGCGCAGAGCGCCGATGAGCGGCGCATCGAGCAGGATGATCGCGCGAAACAGCTCGGGGCGCCTGACCGCGGCGAGGAAGTTCAGGTAGCCGCCGAGCGAATGCCCGACGCCGAGCACCGGCCTGCCGCCGTACTCGCGCTCGAGCGCTTCGATCAGCTGCTCGACCAAGTGGGGCCAGCCCTCGCTGACCGGATAGCGCGGGTCCGTGCCGATCGCCTCGATCCAGCCGATGCGGTAGCGCCCGCCGAGGGCCTCGAACAGCTGGGCGTAGCACGGCGAGGGAAACCCGTTCGCGTGCGCGAAATGCAGGGGCAGCTTGCTCAGACGTATTCTTTCGCCGCCGTGTCAGCGTCCACCGGGCGCCCGGCGAGGAAGCCCTGCAGGTAATCGCAGCGGCAGGTCTGCAGAAACTCCATTTGCGCCTCGTTTTCGACGCCTTCGGCCACCACCTTCAGGCCCAGCGCGTGCGAGAGCGCCACCACCGCAGCGACGATCGCCTTGTGGTCCTTGTCGCCCGGAATGTCGGTGATGAACGAGCGGTCGATCTTGAGCCTGTCGACGGCGAAGCGCTTGAGGTAGGCAAGGCTCGAGTAGCCCGTGCCGAAGTCGTCGATCGCGATCGAGACGCCGAGCTGCTTGAGCTTGGCGAACGTCACCGCGGTGACGTCGGTGTGCTGCATTACCGTGGACTCCGTGATCTCGAGCTCGAGCAGGTTGGCCGGCAGGCCGGTCTCCCTGAGCACGCTCGCGACCGTGTCGACCAGCCTCGGATCGGCGAACTGGCGCGCCGAGAGGTTGACCGACACCTGCAGGCCGCGGTCGACCCCGATGAACGTCGCCCAGCGGCAGGCCTCGCGCAGAACCCACTCGCCGATCTTGAGGATCAAGCCGGTGTCCTCGGCGACCTGGATGAATTCCGCCGGCGGCACCAGTCCGCGCGAAGGATGCTGCCAGCGCACCAGGGCCTCGTGCCCGGAGACGCAACCGCCCTTGAGCTCGATGATCGGCTGATAGTGCACCCTAAGCTCGCCCTTTTGCAGCGCGCGGCGCAGGTCGTTCTCCAGCGCCAGCCGCCGCGACGCCGACAGGTTCATCTGGTCGGTGAAGAACTGATAGTTTGCGCGCCCCATCTCCTTGGCGTGGTACATGGCGGCATCGGCATTGCGTATCAGCGTCTCGGCGTCGCGCCCGTCCTCCGGGAACACGGCGATGCCGATCGAGGGCGTGACATGCAGCTCGCGACCCTCGATCGCGGTCGGCAGCGACAGCTGCTCGATCACCTTCTGCGCCACGTGCGCGGCGTCGGTCGCCCGCCTGATCTCGGGCAGCACAACCACGAACTCGTCGCCGCCGATGCGGCAGATTGTGTCGCCGTCGCGCAGTTGCGCCACCAGGCGTCCGGCCACCTCCTTCAGCAGCACGTCGCCTGTCGCGTGGCCGAGCGAGTCGTTGATGGTCTTGAAGCGGTCCAGGTCGACGAACATCACCGCCGTCTGCTCGCGGTTGCGGTAGCTGAGCGCGAGGGCCTGCGTCAGCCGGTCCTCGAGCAGGCGCCGGTTCGGCAGCCCGGTGAGGGCGTCGTGGTCCGCCAGGTGCTGCGCGCGCTGCTCGGCCTGCTTGCGCTCCGCGATCTCCCCCTCGAGCTTGCGGTTCGCGTCCGCCAGCTGGGCGGTCCGATGGGAAACGGCCTGCTCGAGCTGCTCGCGGGCGGCGTGCTCGGCGCTGACGTCGTCGTAGATCCAGATCGTGCCCTCGTGCGGGCGCGCCGGGTCGATCGCGCGCCCGACGATCTTGCACCAGAACAGCGAGCCGTCGCGGCGCTTTAGCTGGCGCTCTTCTATCGAGGGCTCGCCGCGCGCCAATGCCTCGTAATATTTCTCCCCAACCTCTTCGAACACCTGCGCGCTCGGAAAGATCGTCGCGGTGCTCAAGCCGATCATCTCGCCGGGGGCGTAGCCGAACATCTCCTCGAATCTCGGGTTGCAGCGCTGATAGACGCGGTTCTTGACGAACGAGATGCCGACCGTCGCGTTGTCGAGGATCAGCTTCTGCTCGGCGAGCAGGCGCTCGAGCTCTTCCTCGGCGCGCAATTGCTCGGTGATGTCCTCGACGGTCCAGACCGAGCCCTTCTCGGGGTGGCCGGGGTCGACCGCGCGCCCGTCCACCCGGGTCCAGAAGGTGTCCCCGTTCCTGTGCCGGCGCAGGCCGATGCGGCGGGAGGTCTTGCCGGCGGCGAGCTCGGCGTAGGTTTCTCCGCCTTTCCGGTACGCGCTTTCCTCGGCATAGATGATGCTGGTCGGCTGGCCGTCCATCTCGCCCGGCCCGTAGCCGTACATCTCCTCGTAGCGCCGGTTGCAGCGCACGATGCGGCGGTCACGGATGAACACGATGCCGATCGAGGCGCTGCCGAGAATCGCCTCCTGCTCGCGCAGCAGCCGGTCGACCTCGTTGCTGTGGCGCTTGCGCTCGGTGATGTCCTCGGCGATCCAGATCGTGCCGGCCTGGGTCTGGCTCGGGTTGATCGCCTTCGCGATGACGCGGCAAAGGAGCGTCGAGTTGTCCTTGCGCTTGAACTCCCACTCCAGGTCGAGCTGCTTGCCCTCACGCAGCACGGGCACCGCGACGCGCCCCAGCTCGGCGTAGCTCTCGGGGCTGGTATAAATCACCTCGCCCGGCTGGCCGATCAGCTCGCCGGACCCATAGCCGAGCATTTCCTCGAACTTCGGGTTGCAGAGCGAAAACTTGCGCTCGCGCGTGAATGCGATGCCGATCGAGGCGTTGGCGAGAATCGCCTGGTACTCGAGCTCCGTGGAGCGGCGGCCGCCGTAGCCCGCCGCCGGGGCCTCGACTCGCGGCGCCGGTGCCCTCGCGACCGGCGCGAACTCATCCTCCGCCCGCAGCGGCGACGAGTCGCTCATTTCGCGTCCCCAAATCCCAAAACGTCCCTCCCGGCGACCGCGGTTCCCCGCTGCATCGTAACTCCAAATGTCGTCGCGCGCTCGGCGCAAGTCGCGTGTGAACTATGTCACCAAAAGCTCTCGACCGTGATCTGCCCCGGTGAGCGCCGGCGATGCTTCTTCATGCCCCGCAGCGCCAGCGCCGCAACGCTGTCGCGCAGCATGTCGGGATTGCCGCACAGCATCACCTGCGAGTTTCCCGCCTGCAGCGGCACGCCCGCCGCGGCCTCGAGCCGCCCGTCGCCGATCGCCGCCGGAATGCGCCCGCCAAGCGATCCCGGCGCCGCCTCGCGGCTGACGAAGCTGACGCGGCGAAAGCGCTCGGCGCCCCGACTGCGCTCGATTTCGTCGAGCAGCTCCCGGTAGACGAGCTCCTTGGCGAAGCGCGCTGCGTGCACCAGCACCACGTTCCGGTAACGCAGCCACGGCGTCTCGGTGCACAGGATCGACAGGAACGGCGCCAGGCCGGTGCCGGTGGCCATCAACCACAGCGTTTCAGCATCCGGAACTTCGGACAAAACGAGAAATCCGGAAGGATTGGGAGACAAGTAGATAAGGTCGCCCGCGGCGAGCCGGGCCAGCCGCGGTGAGAGCGGGCCTTCGGGGACCACCACGCCGTAGAACTCGAGCAGCGGCGCCTGCGGCGGATTGACGAACGAGAACGGCCGCGCGACGCGCTCGCCGTCGATGTCGAGCGCGAGCTTGACGAACTGCCCCGCCTCGAACCGCAGCCGCGGCGCCTCGACGCGCAACGAGAACAGCGCCTCGGTCCAGTGCCGGTTCTCGACCACCCGCGCTTCGAGCCACTTGCTCATTGGATCCTGAACGGCTCCATCTGCACGTCCGCGAGATCGCTGCCGAGCGTGACGATCACGCCCTGGCGCCTGTTATCGCCGGTGTCGGAGAACTCGAACACGTAGGTGCGGCGCAGCCGCAGGCGCCCGTCGTCGTCGCGCGCGGGGCGAAGGCTCACGAACGCCACCGTCTCGTCGAGGAACTGCAGCCCGTAGCGCCCGCAGGCCGCGCGCCCGGCCGCGACCGCGCGCTCTCTCGCGCGCAGGCTGTCGAACCAGAACCACATTGCGCCGACGGCGAGCGCGAGAACGGAAAGTTCCAGCATGGGTGCCGCATTATATTCACGCCATCTCGCGGGCGTCGCGATAGCGGTAATACACGAGCGCGAGCGTCTCCTTGCCCCTTGCGAGCGCGTGTCCCGGGACGGGCTTGAGCGGCGTGAACGGCAGCGGCAGCGATGCGAGCGGCGCACCGAGGCAGGCGCGTGCGAGCTCGCCGCCGGTCACGGTCGAAAGCGCGAGCCCGCGGCCGTTGCAGCCGAGCCAGGCGAGCACGCCCGGCGCCAGCTCGTGCACGTGCGGCAGCGCATCCAGCGTCATGCCGAGCCGGCCGTGCCAGAGGAACTCGAAATTCGGCGCGCCGAGCTGCGGAAACACCCGCGCCACGCGCGCGCCGATGCGCCGCTCGAGCCGCACGCGCCAGCGCCACGGCAGAACCAGCGCGCCGCCGGTGACCAGGCGCCCCTGCGCGTCCCAGCGGAAGAAATGCAGGTCGCCGTGGGTGTCGGAGCAGGCGTGATCGAACGGCAGCACGGTCTTTCTGGCTTCCTCGTCCAGCGGGACGGTCGCCATCTGGTAGCTGGTCACCGGAAACACGCTGCGCGCCAGCCCCGGCCAGAGCGCGTCCGAATAAGCGTGGGTGGCGATCACCACGCGCTCGGCGCGCAGCGCGCCTTGTGCGGTGGCCACGCGCCACCGGTCGCCCGCGCGCTCGACGCTCAGCGCCGGGCTTTGCGTGTGCACCCGCGCCCCGGCCGCGATGGCGGCGCGCGCCAGCTCGCGGCAGTAGGCGAGGGCATTGAGCTTGCCGCCGCTCGCGTTCTCCCAGCCGCCGTGCCAGAAGCCGGAGCCGGTGACGCGCGCGACGCCCGCGCGATCGAGCAGCTGCACCGGCGCGCCCCGACGCCGCCAGGCGTTCGCGCGCGCCTCGGCCAGGCGCATTCGCCCGGACGTGTGCGCCGGCTGCACCCAGCCGTTCTGCACCGCCTCGCAGCGCATGCCGTGGCGGCGGATCAGGTCGAAGGTGCGCCCGGCCGAATCGCATACCAGCTGCACGAAGCCCTCGCTGGTGCGCGCGGCGAGCTCGTCGGGGTCGACCCGCGACAAGGTCGGGATCACCTGCCCGTTGTTGCGCCCGGAGGCGCCCTGGCCGATCTCCCCCGCTTCGAGCACCGCGACTCGCGCGCCGCCTTCGGCGAGCGCGAGCGCGCAGGAAAGGCCGGTGTAGCCCGCGCCGACCACCGCGACGTCGATGCGCTGCTCGCCTTCCAGCGCCGCGGTCGGCGGCGCCGGGGGCGCGGTCGCATGCCACAGGGAATTGCGAAACCCGTCGTCGCTCATGATGTAGAGTTTAGGCCCGATGGCCCGGTTGATCGAATTCGCAGGCGGAGGCTACGCCTTCCTCGAGGGCGTATATCCCTACTCTCAGGGCGTGATCGCGCGGCCGGGATTCGCGATCGAGCGTGCGCGCTTCGCGCAACCGCTGCCGATGGCTCAGGGCTTCGAGGCGATCGCGGCGCACCTCGCGGCGATGGGACGTCCGCGCGGCGCGCTGTGCGCCGCCGAGCTTCGCTCGCCGCGTCCGTTCAGCTTCGGCGGCTTCGGGGATTTCAACCGGGGCTACGTCGCCGTGCTCGAGGACTGGGGCATCTTCCGCGACGGCCTCAACCCCGTCGCGCGCTCGAACGTCGCGCCCGAGATCGACCCGCCCGCCGAGCCGTCCTTCCACGCCTTCTGCTACACGGTGCAGGCGGCGCGCGCCGAGCCGAGCTTCGTCGTCGCCGGCAGCGGCGAGTGGCCCGAGGGCGGGCGCTTTCCCGAGGACATCGTGGCGCGAGGCGACGCCTCGCCCGCGGGGCTGCGCGCCAAGGCGCGCTGGGTACTCGACATGATGGAGCAGCGGCTGCGCGGCCTGGGCGTGGGCACGGGCTGGGGCGCGGTCTCGGCGACCCAGGTCTACACCGTGCACGACCTGCATCCCTTCCTGGGCGAGGAGATCGTCGCCCGCGGCGCCGCACCGGCGGGCCTCACCTGGCACTACTGCCGGCCGCCGATCAGCGGGCTCGAGTACGAAATGGACACGCGCGGCGTCGTGCTCGAGCGGGTCATCCGCGCCTAGCCGGCGCGGCGCATGAATTCGGCGGCGCGCTCGCCGATCATGATCGCGGGCGCGTTGGTATTGCCGCCGATCAGGCTCGGCATGACGGAGCAGTCGGCCACCCGCAGGCCCTCGACGCCCCGCACCCGCAGCTCGGGATCGAGCACGGCCTGCTCGTCGCTGCCCATGCGGCAGGTTCCCACCGGGTGGTAGACGGTATCGGCGCGCGCGCGGATCGCGCGCTCGATCTCGGCGTCGTCGTGCACCTGCGCGGTATAGAGCTCGGTGGAAGGGAACGCCGCAAGCGCGGGCGCGTCGAGGATGCGCCGCACCAGCTTGAAGCCACGCACCAGCGCGGCGAGGTCCTCGGGCTCGGCGAGAAAGCGCGGATCGATCAACGGCGCGTCGCGCGAGTCGGAGCTCGCCAGGCGCACCGTGCCGCGGCTCTTCGGGCGCAGGACGCAGACGTGGCACGACAGGCCGTGGCCGACATGCAACGTGCGGTTGTGGTTGTCGACCATGCCCACCACGAAGTGAAGCTGCAGGTCGGGGCGCTCGAGCCCCGGCTCGCTCTTCACGAACCCGCCCGCCTCGGCGAAATTCGACGTCAGCATGCCGCGCCGCTCGCGCACGTAGCGCCAGAGCTCCTTCGCGAGGCGCAGGCCGCCGCCGAGCGAGACGCCCATCAGCTCGCCCGAGCGCACCTTGCGGTTGATGATGTAGTCGGGGTGGTCCTGCAGGTCCGCGCCCACGCCGGGTGCGTCGTGCACGACCTCCAACCCGAGCGAGCGCAGGTGCTCGCCCGGGCCGACGCCCGAGCACATCAGGAGCTGCGGCGACTGGAACGCGCCGGCGGCGAGCACCACTTCGCGCGCCGCCGCGATCGTCTCCTTGCGCCCGGCGCGCTCGATCTCGACCCCGGTCGCGCGCTTGCCGTCGAAGCGCACGCGCAGGGCGTGCGCTCGGGTGTAGACGGCCAGGTTGGCGCGCCCCATCGCGGGGTGCAGGTAGGCGCGCGCCGCGTTCCAGCGCTCGCCGCCTTTCTGGGTCACCTGGTACAGCCCCACGCCCTCCTGCTGCGGGCCGTTGAAGTCGTCGTTCTGCGGCAGGCCGGCCTCCTTGCCCGCCTCGACGAAGAGCCTGGCGAAGGGGTTCGGCGAGCGCAGGTCGGCCACGTTGAGCGGGCCGCCGACGCCGTGCAGGTCGCTCGCGCCGCGCTCGTTGTTCTCGGCGCGCAGGAAGTACGGCAGGACGTCGTGCCAGGCCCAGCCGGTCGCCCCGGCCGCGGCCCAGTCGTCGTAGTCGGACGGATGACCGCGCATGTAGATCATCGCGTTGAGCGAGCTCGAGCCGCCGAGTATCCGGCCTCGCGGCTGGTAGCCGCGGCGCCGGAACATCGCTTCCTGCGGCACGGTCTCGAAGGCCCAGTTGCGGATGCGCGTCGGCAGGATCAGCGCCACGCCCGCCGGCATTTTGATCAGAGCGCTATCGTCCGTCGGGCCGGCCTCGAGCAGGCACACGCGCACCGCGGGATCCTCCGACAGGCGGGCGGCCAGCACGCAGCCGGCCGAGCCGCCGCCCACCACGACGTAATCGAACTCGGGCAATGGGTCTCCTCAGGCGGCCGCGACGCGCGGTGCGCGGCGCCGCTTCTCGTAGGCTTCGATCGCAGCCCCGAGGATACCCTTGGGCATGAAGATGATGAAGAGCACCAGCATCAGGCCGTAGATGGTGGTGTCGAGGCCGTGGACGTCGTGACCGAGCCCGAGACGCAACCCCTCGGCGAGCAGCAACGTGAACACGGCTCCGACCGTGGGGCCGAGGCGCACGAACATCCCGCCCGCGATCGCGCCGAACACCATTTGCAGGCTGATGCCGATCCCCGACAGGGACTCCGGGTTCACGTAGAGCTGGTACTGCGCGTAGAGAATCCCGCCGACGCAGGTCATCAGCGCCGAGATCATCGTGACGCCGAGCTTGAGGCGCGACACGCTCATGCCGATCGAGGCCGCGGCGTCCTCTTCCTGGCTGATCGCCTCGAGCGCAAGGCGCGACATCGAGCGGTCGACGCGCGTCCAGACCCACAGGCCGACCAGCCACACCGCGAGAATGACGTAGAACCACACCAGCTTGGACGAGAACTGCATCGCGTACAGCGACCACGAAGTCTTGACCAGCGCGGTTTTCGGCGTCACGCCGAGCGAGCCGCCGGTGTAGTCGCGCAGCGCGATGATGATCAGGCGGACCACCTCCGAGAGCGCCAGCGTCACCAGCGCGAAGTAGTGGCCCACGATCTTGAAGCGAAAACACGGATAGCCGATGAGGAAGGCGAGCAACGCGGTGGCCGCGAGCGCGAGCGGGATGCCGAACCAGGGCGAGAGATGAAAATGGTTCCAGCCCATCACCACCACGTAGGCGCCGACGCCGAGGAAGGCGCCGTGTCCCAGGCTCACCATGCCCAGGCGCCCCATGATCGCCCAGCCGGTGTACACGAACGCCCACAGCAGGCAGAGAATCAGCAGGTGCAGCGGGTACTGGCCCATGCCCGCCAGCGGCGCCGCTGCAAGCAGCGCGAGACCGATCCAGCGCGCGTTCTTCATCCTACTTGCCTCCCAGGATGCCCCGCGGGCGCCAGAACATCATGCCGATGAAGAACAGGAAGGCGAGCACGTAGCCCCATTCGAGCGCGAGGAAGTAGCCGCCCACCGAGATGAACTGGGCGAAGATGAAGGCGGCGATGAAGCCGCCGACCATGTTGCCCAGGCCTCCGAGCACGCACACCATGAAGGTGATCGGGCCGAAGCTGAGCCCGATCGCCGGATGGATGTCGTACTGCAGCACCAGCAGGCACGCGGCCAGGCCGGCGAGGCCGCCGCCGATCGCCGAGGTCAGCACGAAGATGCGGTTCGGGTTGACGCCCATGAGCGGCATGATGGCGCGGTCCTGAGAGATGGCGCGGATCGCCGTGCCGATGTAGGTCCGCTTGAGGAAAAGGTACACGCCCACCATGCCCGCGAGCGCGACGCCGAAGGCGATCAGGCGGGCCGCGCTGATGTACATGCCGGCGACCTGCATCGCCGGCAGCCTGACGCCGACGTTCTTGAATTCCACGCCGAAGGCGAGCGTGGCCACCGCCTGCAGGAAGAACAGCACGCCGCCGGTGACCAGCAGCTGGTTGATCGGCTCGGCGCCCAGCACCGGCCGGATCACCAGCACGTGCAAGAGCGCGCCGAGCGCCGCCACCAGCAGCACGCAGCCGAGGAAGGCCAGCGCGAGCGGCCAGTGGTAGACGTTGTGCGCGTAGTACACGGAATACATGCCGATCATGATCAGCTCGGCGTAGCAGATCCACACCACGTCGATGACGCCGAAGACGAGGTTGAGGCCCAGCGCGAGCAGGGCCAGGATCCCGCCCAGCAGGATGCCGTTGATCACCGCCTCGAGCAGGAAGATGTCGAAGATCTGCATCGCTACAGTCCCAGGTAGGCCTTGCGGATTTCTTCGGAGCCGAGCAGCTCGGCGGAGGTCCCGCTCGTCTTGATGCGCCCGGTCTCGAGCAGGTAGGCGCGGTCGACGACCTTGAGGACCTGGCGGATGTTCTGCTCGACGATCAGCACCGTATAGCCCTCCGCGCAGATCCGCTTGATCATTCCGAAAATGGCCTGCACCACCACCGGCGCGAGGCCGGCCGAGGGCTCGTCGAGCAGGAGCAGCTTCGGCCCCGACATCAGCGCGCGGCCGATCGCGCACATCTGCTGCTCGCCGCCCGAGAGCGTGCCCGCGGCCTGCGCGCGGCGCTCCCGCATGCGGGGAAAGAGCGAATACACGAAGTCCAGCCGCTCGGCGTAGCGCGCGCGCGCCGCCGGCAGGTAGCCGCCCATCTTCAGGTTCTCCTCCACCGTGAGCTTGGGAAACAGGCGCCGGTTCTCGGGCACCTGCGCGATGCCGCGCGCGATCACCTGGTGCGCCGGCACCTCCTCGAGCGGCCGGCCTTCCATCGAGACCGTGCCCTCGCTCGCGGGCAGCAGCTTCGAGATCACGCGCAGCAGCGTGGTCTTGCCGGCGCCGTTGGGGCCGATCACCGCCACCGATTCCCCGGCCTTGACCTCCAGGCTGACGCCGAACAGCGCCTGGAAGCTGCCGTAGCCCGCCGAGACGTTCGCCAGCTGCAGCATCAACCCGCCCTCGCCGCGACGGTCGCCTGCACGTCCCCGGCGTCGCTGCCGAGATAGACCTCGATCACCCTGGGGTCGTGCGCGACCTCCTGCGGCGCGCCCTGGGCGATCACCTCGCCGTGGTCGAGCACCAGGCAGCGGTCGACGATGCGCATCAGCGCGCCCATGATGTGCTCGACCCAGATGATCGTGATGCCGCGCTCGGCGCGGATCGCGGCCAGCATGTCCGCGGCCTGGTGCATCTCGGCTTCGTCCAGGCCGCCGAGCGACTCGTCGGCGAGCAGCAGCTGCGGCCGGGTAGCGAGCGCGCGCGCGAGCTCGAGCTTCTTCAGCCCCGCCGCGCCGAGGCCGTCGACGCGGGCCGAGTCCTCGGACGGAAGTCTGACCAGCGCCAGCACCTCGCGCGCCTGGACGAAGGCCGCTTCGCGCGAGGGCCTGTCGTGCTGCCCGTAATAGGCGGCCAAGGCGACGTTCTCGACGATCGACAGGCGCCTGAACGGGCGCGGGATCTGGAACGTCCGCGCGATGCCGTGGTGCGCGATGCGGCTCGGGGCCTCGCCGGCAATCTCGCGCCCGCGCAGGCGGATCGAGCCGCCCGAAGGCGCGAGCGCGCCGGCGATCAGGTTGAAGGTCGTGCTCTTGCCCGAGCCGTTCGGCCCGATCAGGCCGAGGATCTCGCCCTGCTTGAGCTCGAACGAGACCTCGTTGACCGCCGTGAACCCCCCAAATCGCTTGGTGAGCCGGCTGACCGAGAGCATGCCCTCCGCGCCCGTCTCGGCCCGCTACTTGGCGTAGGCGGAGCTCTTCGGCAGCGGAATGACCGGGTCCGCGGTGCGCAGCGCCTTCGGAAAGACGATCTTGATCTTGCCGCCGAGGTACTGCATCACCACGGGCGAGCTGCGCTCGTTCTGCCCCGACATCACCGTTCCCGGCGGGAAGAACTTCACGCCGTAGCCCTGGATCGTGCCGCCGACCGGAATGTCGGTGTCGAGCGCCGCCTTGCGCAGGTCATCCGAAGTCACCCCGTGGTACTTCTTGATCGCGCGCGGCATCACGTCGGTGAAGAAGATCCACGCCTGGTTGAATCCCATCGACGCGTGCGGCGGAACCACCTTCTCGCCAGTGGCCGCCTTGTAGCGCTTGATCATTTCCTTGGTCAGGTCTCCCAGCCCCGGCTTGAGCGTCTTCGGGTCGAGCAGCTGGGCCGCCACCGGGTCGACGTCGAAAATGTAGTTCGCTTCGTCGCCCAATGCCGAGTGCAGCTTGTCGTACTGGCCGTAACCCGCCCCCTGGCCGATCAGCGCATCCCACTTCAGCCCCTGCTCGCGCGCCTGGCGCCAGAACAGGGTGATGTCGGGGCTGTAGCCGGTATGCAGGATCACGTCGGGCCGCGCTCGCCGCAGCTTGGTAACCAGCGACGAGAGGTCGGGCGCGGTGGCGGAGTAACCTTCCTTCAGCACGATGTTCATGCCGTCCTTGCCGCAGGCCTCGACGTTGCCCGCCGCCACGCCGCTGCCGTAGGGCCCGTCCTCGTGGATGATCGCCACGCGCAGATTCTTGGGCGCCTTGTGCAGCTTCGGTTGCGAGATCGAGTTGACGAACGCGCACGCGAGCTGTCCGACCTGGTCGGAATGCAGCTGGGCGCGGAACACGTAGTGCAGGTTCTTGTTCTTGAAAACGCTCGAGGAGATGCAGACGTTGAACCACGTGAACAGCTTCTGCGCGTCGGCCTTCTGCGCGATCGGAACGCACTGCGCGCTCGAGTAGAAGCCCATCAGCATGTCGACGTGCTGCTCGTCTATCAAGCGCGTCGCCTCGTTGATCGCGACGTCGACCTTCGACTGCGCGTCGGCGTAGATCGGGACGATCTTGTAGCCGTCGACGCCGCCCTTCTCGTTGATCATGTCGATCGCGATCTTGGTCGCGATCGCCGCGGCCTTCGAGCCGCCGGCCGCGAGCGGGCCGGTGTAGTCGTAGATCACCCCGATCTTGAACTCCTTCGCCGCGAACGCGGTCGAGGCGAATGCGGCCGCGAGCAACGCGGCGGCCAGCGCGAAAATGCGAATTCCGTACGAACGCATGGATCCCTCCTTCCTGACGGTGAACCTACCGGACGACTCTTCTTTTCATCCAGTCTTTCGCAACACCGCCGGACCTGTCAAGCGCCTTTCACATTACGGCGTCTTCCCTGACAAGGTCCGCGCCCTTCTCCGCCAGCGCGATCACCGCCGCATTGGTGTTCCCCGACACCACGGCGGGCATCACCGAGGCATCGATCACGCGCAGCCCGCCCACCCCGCGCACGCGCAGGCGCTCGTCGACCACCGACGCGGCATCGGTCCCCATGCGGCAGGTCGAGGTCGGATGGAACACCGTGTCGCCCGCCTCGCGGCAGAACGCGAGCCACTCCTCGTCGCTTTGGACCTTCTCTCCCGGCAGGAACTCGCCGGCGACGTAGCCCGCCAGCGGCGCCGTGTTCACCAGCCGGCGCGCGAACTTCAGGCCCTCGACCATCACGCGGCGGTCGTTCTCGGTGGCGAGATAGTTGTACTGGATGGCCGGCGGCGTCTGCGGATCGGCCGAGCGGATCCGCACCCAGCCGCGCGACTCGGTCTGCAGCTGCGACACCGAGCAGGTGAAGCCGGAGAAGGGATGCAGCACGCCGCCGCGCTTGGCGGCGGAGAAATTGATGAAGTAGAGCTGGGCGTCGGGACGCGTCAGCTCCGGGCGCGTGCGCACGAAGGCCGCGGCGTAGCCGGCGCTCACCGTCAGCGGCCCGCGCCGCTGCAGCAGGTAGCGCAGCCCGACGCCGGCCTGGCGCCACAGGCTCATCATGTCATCGTTGAGGGTGATCGGCCGGTTGCAGCGCCAGTAGGTGCGCACGTAGAAGTGGTCCTGCATCGCCTCGCCCACGCCCGGCGCGTCGATCAGGGTCGCTATGCCGCGGCTCTCGAGCAGCGCGCGCGGGCCGATGCCCGAGAGCTGCAGCAGCTGCGGCGAATTGAAGGTGCCGCCGGCGAGGATCACCTCGCGCGCGGCGCGCACGGTGTAGACGCGGCCCCCCTTCAGGTACTCGACCCCGACCGCGCGCCCGCCCTCGAGGAGCACCCGCGTCGCGAGCGCGTTGACCTCGACGCGCAGGTTGGCGCGTTTCGCCGCCGGACGCAGATAGGCGGTGGCGGCGCTCGAGCGGCGGCCGTTGCGGGTGGTGGCCTGGTAGTAGCCCGTGCCTTCCTGGGTCGCGCCGTTGAAATCGTCGTTGCGCGGCACGTCGAGCGCCTCGGCCGAGGCGATGAAGGCGTCGCACAGCTCGTGCCTGTCGGGCAGGTCGCTCACCGCGAGCGGGCCGCCGGCGCCGTGCCAGGCGTTCGCGCCGCGGCTCTGGTCCTCGGACTTGATGAAGTACGGCAGCAGCTCGTCGAAGCTCCAGCCCGGCACGCCCCAGCCGTCGAAGTCCTCGCGCTGGCCGCGGATGTAGACCAGGCCGTTGATCGACGAGGAGCCGCCCAGGACCTTGCCGCGCGGGGTGAAGACCCGCCTGCCGTTCAACGCCGGCTCGGGCTCGGACTCGTAGGCCCAGTTGACGTCGGTGCGCGCGAAAAGCTTGCCGTAGCCGAGCGGAATGTGGATCCAGGGGTTGGTGTCGCGCGGGCCGGCCTCGAGCAGCAGCACCCGCGTGCGGCCGTCCTCGGTCAGCCGGTTCGCGAGCACGCAGCCCGCCGAGCCGGCGCCGACGATCACGACGTCGCAGGTCTCGCTGCGGTTCATGCGCGTCGGACCGACAGATGACAGCAGCCCGGCGCACCCGGCGTCCAGGTCCGGTTCTCGATCGCGAAGCCGGCGGCCTCGAACATGCCGCGGTCGACTGCACCGGCGATGCGGCACAGCGTCGCGATCCTTTCCTCGGAAAGGCCCGCGTCGTGCCACGCGTCCTTCAGGGGACAGGCATGGAACTGGATCTCCAGCCCGCCGCGGTCGCAGCGCTCCACCTCGGGCGCGAACAGCGCGCCCTCGCCCGGCACGCCCTTGAGGAAGCTGTCGCGCAGCCCGCCGAAGTCGGCAGGCGCGTGGCGCGAGAGCCCCGCCCCGCCCTGCTCGCCCCGGGCGCGGATCGCCGTCGCGAGCAGGCGCTCGGCATCGGCCGCGCCGAGCTCCCCCGCGAGCGTGTCGTACAGCGTCGCGTAGAGCAGCGCCCGGCCGCGGATTTGCTCGATCAGCTGCGCTCGCCAGTCCACGCTTGTCTCACACGGTGGCGACCGCAACGGCAGGCGAACCGACCGCTCCGGGCAGCCGCAGCGGCGGCGCGGTGAGAAGGAAGCGGTTGCGCTTGTGCTCGCGCAGCCAGTTCGCCAGGCGGGTGAGGTACCACAGCTCGCCGAGGTGGATGCCGTTCTTGAAGATGCAGTGCTCGTGCAGCGGCATCATCGCGTGCGGCGCGGGCTTGAACAGGCTCGTCGGGATGATCTCGACCGCGTAGTTGTCGGCGATCAGGCAGGCGAGGCCCGAGTCGCTGATCCACTCGAGCAGCTTGTCGTCGCGCCCGTCCAGGCCGGTGCAGGTCGAGTGCAGCAGCTTGGGGTCGGGGTTCTTGTTCAGCTCCAGGATGACGTCGGCGAAGCCGGTGTACAGGCACACCATGTCGCCGCGCTCGACGGCGACCTTGTCGGCCTCGAGCACCCGCATCAGCTCGTCGTAGCCCACCGCACGGCGCTCCCGGCCGAAATGCGCGTGCAGGTCGATCATGACGCCGCGCCCCTGCGCGCCCTGCTCGGCGAGGTTCTCGATGCCGAGCGCCTCGGCGCGCGCGCCTTCGTACTTCGCCCACGGCTCGGACGCGGCGGCATTCTCCGGCGCCGGCTTGACGCTCTCGCCGGCGCGAAAGCCGTTGTAGAACACGATCTCGGCCTTGCCGTCGCCGTCGGCGTCGAAGCGCCCGCCGATGTGGGCGAGGGAATCCCACTGCGTCGAGTACTGCAGCGTCAGCAGCACCAGGTCGTCGCACACCACGTCGGTGAGCTCGGGGTTGTCCTCCGACAGCGGGAAGCAGAAGTTCTGGCGTCCCGCGTTCTGCTTGCCGTCGCGCAGGGTGGCGAACTGGCGCGGCGGCGTGCGGCGCGGGTTGAGCGCGCTGCCGCCGGGGTAGTCGAGCGGCAGCGAGAGGCAGAAGCTGATGCCCTCCTTCACCTCCGCGACCCCTTGCAGGACCTTTTCCTTCGTCACGGTGTTCATGCGCCCGCGCTGGTCGTCGGGGCCGAACTCGCCCCAGTTCGACCCCGGGGGCCTGTTCTTCCATCGCTGTGCCACCTGCCGCCTCCTCAGAAGAAGTGCCGCGCGATGGTCTCGGCGACCATCACCGGCTTGTCGCCGCCTTCGCGCTCCATGACGACGTTCCAGCTCACCTGCACGCCGCCCTCGATTCTCTCGTATTGCGCCAGCGTGAAGCGGGCCCGGATCTTCGACCCCGAGGGCACCGGCGCGGTAAAGCGCACCCGGTTGAGGCCGTAGTTGACCCCCATCTTGCGGTCGGAGAACGAGAAGGTGATCTCGCTCAGGTGCGCCACCAGCGACAGCGTGAGAAACCCGTGCGCGATCGTCGTGCCGTAGGGCGACTGCTTCGCGCGCTCGCGGTCGACGTGGATCCACTGGTAGTCGTCGATCGCCTTGGCGAAGGTGTCGATGCGCTCCTGCGTGATCTCGAGCCAGGGCGAGACCGCGATCTCCTCGCCCACCCTGTTCTCCAGCCCGCGTATGGTCAGTGCGGCAGTGCTCATTGGCTTATTCCTTGTTGAATCCGACGAAGCGCTCGATTTCGCCGCACACGAGATCCGGGCGCTCGTGCACGATCCAGTGCGAGGCGCCGGGCACGCGCACCAGGCGCAGATCCGGCACGCATTCCTCCAGCCCCTCGAGGCAGCCCGGCAGCAGCGCCTTGTCGGCTTCGCCCCAGATCACCAGCGTCGGCACCTTCACCCGGAAATCCTTCGCTTCCAGGCGCAACCGCGAGGCGCCGAGGTCCGCCGCCGTGGGCGGATACAGGGGCGAGGCGCGGTACCAGTTCAGACTGCCGGTGAGCGCCCCGGGCTGCGCCCAGGCTTCCATGTAGGCCGCCTTGTCCTCCTCGGTGAACTGCGGGCCGCCCCAGGCGAAGGCGAACTGCCACAGCTTGGCGTAGCCGTCCTGCGACAGCACGCGCTCGGCCTTGGCGTCGCGCAAGAGGAGCATGTAGGCGCTCGCCTGCTGCTGCGCGGGGTTGTTCGCGAGCTCGCGCCAGAAAGTGTAGGGGTGCGGCGAATTGACGATCACGAGGTGCGACAGCAGCTCGGGGTGCGCCATCGCGAAGCCCCAGGCCACCGCGCCGCCCCAGTCGTGCGCCACCAGCACGAAGCGCTCGGCGCCGAGCGCTCGCGCGAGCTGGCGGATGTCCTCGATCAGCACTTTGGCGCGGTACTGCTCGACGCCTGCGGGCTTGTCGGAGAGGTTGTAGCCGCGCTGGTCCGGCGCCACCGCCAGCCAGCCGCGGGCGCCGAAGTATTCGAGCGGCTTCTTCCAGCCGCGCCAGAACTCGGGAAAGCCGTGCAGGAACAGCATCAGCGGCCCCGCGCCCGAGCGCGCGACATGCAGCCTCACGCCGTTGACCTCGACGTAGCCGTGCTCGATCGCGCCCGCCGCCGTCACGAGAACTTCGAGAAATCGGGTTTGCGCTTCTCGAAGAAGGCGGTCATCGCCTCCTTCGCCTCGGGCGAGCCGAGGCGCTCCTTGAACTCGCCCAATTCCGCGTCGATCTGCTCGCCGACCGCGCGCCCGAGCGAGGCTTTCATCAGCCCCTTGGTCAGGCGCACCGACGCCGGAGGCAGCTCGGCCAGCGCGAGCGCGGCGCCGCGCGCGCGCTCGATGAGCTCGGCCTCGGGCACGATCTCGGTGACGAAGCCCGCCGCGAGCGCCTTGTTCGCATTGAAAGGCTGGCCGAGCATGAGCAGCTCCGCGGCGCGCTGGTAGCCCGCGATCGCGGGCAGGAGCAGGCTCGAGCCCGCTTCGGGCACGAGCCCGAGCCGCACGAAGGGAAGCTGGAAGCGCGCGTTCGGCGCCGCGTAGACCAGGTCGCAGTGAAGCAGCAGGGTCGTGCCGATTCCGACGGCCGCGCCGCCGACCGCGGCGAGCAGCGGCTTCCTCAGATCGGCGATCTGATGCAGGAAATCGGCGGTGATCGAGCGCTCGCCAAGCGGCGGGCGCTCGAGGAAATCCTTCAGGTCGTTGCCGGCGGTGAAGCAGTCGGGCGCGCCGTGGATCAGCATCGCGCGTACCTGCGGGTCGGCTTCGGCGGCGGACAGCGCCTGCCCGATCGCGGCGTACATGTCCTGCGTGAGCGCGTTCTTCTTGTCGATGCGCGCGAGCTCGATCCGGGTGACGCGGTCCCGGGTCTCGACGACGACGTTGCCGCTCATCTCAGGCCGCCGGCAGCTTGTAGTCCGTGAGCTGGCCGCGAATCGTGAGCTTGGACAGCTTGCCGGTCGCGGTATGCGGCAGCTCCTTGACGAAGACCACGTCGTCCGGCATCCACCACTTCGCGATCTTGCCCTCGAAGAACTTGAGCAGCTCCTCTTTCGTGACTTCCTGTCCCTGCTTTTTCACCGCGACGACGATCGGGCGCTCGTCCCACTTCGGGTGCTTGACGCCGATCACCGCGGCTTCCGCGATCGCCGGGTGCGCCACCGCGATGTTCTCCAGGTCGATCGAGCTGATCCACTCGCCGCCCGACTTGATCACGTCCTTGGAGCGGTCGGTGATCTGCATGTAGCCGTCGGGGTCGATGGTGGCCACGTCGCCGGTCGGAAACCAGCCATC